>NZ_CAKKTM010000197.1 GCF_920888515.1 Protofrankia sp. CiP1_Cm_nod1
AGTCGTCGGCAGCGTCAGATGTGTATAAGAGACAGGGCTTGCCATGGCCGCCGCCACGGCGGTTGCCGTCCGGCGCCGGCTCACCGCGGAGCAGTTCGGCGCGCAGCAGCCGGGCGAGCGCGACCGGAGTGGGATGGTCGAACACCACGGTGGGGGGTAGGCGCAGCCCGGTCAGCGCGCCCAGCCGGTTGCGCATCTGCACCGCGGTCAACGAGTCGAAACCGAGGTCGCGGAAGGCCCGGCCCACCTCCAGCAGGTCCGGCCGCGGATAACGCAGGATGCTCGCGGCCTCGGCGCGCACCAGCCCCAGCAGGAGACGGTCCTGATCGGCCGTTGTCAGCCCGGCCAGCCGCCGTGCCAGCGGCGGGACGCCGTCCTCCCCGGCGGTCGTGCCGCCGTCCGTGCCGGTGCTTCCCGCGCCGTTGTCACCGGCGTCGCTGCCGCCTGCGCCTTTCGGGGCGTCCACCGGAGGTGACGGCGCCGGAATGCGCGGCGAGAACGACGGCACGACCGGTGCGGACGCCGCCGACGCGACCGGTGCGGACGCCGGGGCGGGACGCAGCCAGTACCGCTGCCGCTGGAAGGCATAGGTGGGCAGGTCCACCGGATCGGCCGGTACGCCGCCGCCGAGAACGGCGGGCCAGTCCAGCGGCGCCCCGTGGACATGTGCCTCCGACACCGACGCCAGCAGGCGTTCGGCCCCGCCCTCGCCGCGCCGCAGCGAGGACAGCACGACGGCGTCGTGGCCGGTTTCCCGCGCGGTCTCCTCCAGGGCGATGGTCAGCACCGGATGCGGACTGATCTCGATGAGGATGTCGTAGCCGTGCCGCAGCAGCGTCCGCGTCGCCTGCTCGAAGTGGACGGTGTCGCGCAGGTTGCGGTACCAGTAGCCGGCGTCGAGCGCGCCGGTGTCGAGCAGGTCCCCGGTCACGGCCGAGCAGAAGGGGATGTCGCCGGCGCGGGGGGTGACCCCGGCCAGCTCGGTGAGCAGCCGCTGCCGGATCCCCTCGACGGCCACCGAGTGCGAGGCGTAGTCGACCGGGATCTCCCGGGCCCACGTCCCCTCCGCCTCGCACCGGGCGAGCAGTTCCCGCACCGCATCGGGGTCACCGGAGACGACCGCCGAACGCGGGCTGTTCCTGGCGGCTACCGAGATGCGCCCGTCCCATGCGGCCAGGCGTTCGTCCAGTTCGGTGGACGGCAGCGACACCGAGGCCATCGTGCCCCGGCCGGCGAGCGCGAGCAGCGCCCTGCTGCGCAGCGCCACGATCCTGGCGGCGTCGGGCAGCGACAGCGCGCCGGCCACGCAGGCAGCGGCGATCTCGCCCTGGCTGTGCCCGACGACGGCGTGCGGCCGGACGCCGTAGGACCGCCAGAGCGCGGCCAGGGAGACCATCACCGCGAACAGGACGGGCTGCACCACGTCGACCCGGTCCAGGCCGGGCGCGCCCGGCTCGCCGCGTAGCACATCGACGGGTGAGAAGTCGACGTGCCCGGCCAGGGCGGCGGCGCACGCCGCCATCCGCTCGGCGAACACCGGGGAGGAGCCCAGCAGCGGCGCGGCCATCCCGGCCCACTGGGAGCCCTGGCCGGGAAAGACGAAGGCGATCCTCCGGTCGCCACCGGCGATGCCCTGGACAACGTGGTCGGCCACCTCGCCACGGGCCAGCGCGGTGAGACCGGCGGCCAGGCGGGGACGGTCCGCCGCCAGTACCACGGCCCGGTGCTCGAAGCGCGACCGGGCCGTGGCCAGCGACCACGCCACGGCGGCCGGGCCGGGGCCGGGACGGGCGTCGAGGTGGGCGGCCAGCCGCAGAGCCTGGTCACGCAGGGCACCGGCCGACCGCGCCGACAGCACGAACGGCAGCACCGCGGGAGCCGACGCCACCGGCGGCGTGCCGGCGTCCCCGATATCTCCGATATCTCCGTTTGCGCTCCCGGCCTGCCCGGTACCCGCGGCCTGCCCGGCCTGCCCGGCGTCCGGGGCGTCCACGGTATTCGTGATGTTCCCGGCGGCCGGGACCTCCCTGACCTCTCCGGGCGTGCTGGTGCCCGTGAGCGCGCTGGTGTCCCCCGGGTGGCCGGTGTCGCCGGGCGTGCCGCTGCCCGGGGACGCGCCGAGGGCCGGCTGCCCGTCGGGGCGGGCCCGGTCGTCACCGGGCGGGGCCTGCTCCAGGACCGCGTGGGAGATGGTGCCGCTGACGGCGAAGGAGGAGACCGCGGCCCGCCGGGGCCGCCCGGCCGGCTGCGGCCAGGAAACCGCCTCGGTCAGCAGCCGCACCGCCCCGGACGACCAGTCCACGTGCGGGGACGGCTGGTCGACGTGCAGGGTGGGCGGCAGCACCCCGTGCCGCATCGCCAGCACCATTTTGATCACACCGGCGACGCCGGCGGCGGCCTGGGTGTGCCCGAGGTTGGACTTCACCGATCCCAGCCACAGCGGACGGTCCGCCGGCCGGCCCTGGCCGTAGGTCGCCAGCAGCGCCTGCGCCTCGATCGGGTCCCCCAGCTTCGTCCCCGTACCGTGCGCCTCCACCACGTCCACCTCGTCCGCCGCCACCTGCGCGTCGGCGAGCGCCTGCCGGATCAGCCGCTGCTGCGCCGGCCCGTTCGGCGCCGTCAGCCCGCTGCTGGCGCCGTCGGAGTTCACCGCCGACCCCCGCACCACCGCCAGCACCGGATGCCCGTTACGCCGCGCGTCCGACAGCCGCTCCAACAGCAGCATCCCCACCCCCTCACCGGCGCCGAAACCGTCGGCCTGGGCGGCGAAGGGCTTGCAGCGGCCGTCCGGGGCGAGCGCGCCCTGCCGGCTGAAATCGGTGAAGGTGCCCGGGGCGTACATCACCGTGGCGCCGCCGGCCAGCGCCAGCGAGCACTCGTTGCGCCGCAGCGCCTGGCAGGCCAGGTGCAGCGCCACCAGCGACGACGAGCACGCCGTGTCCACCGTGACCGTCGGGCCGTGGAAGCCCAGCAGGTAGGAGATCCGGCCGGACATGACCGCGGCGAGGGTGCCCAGCTTCAGGTAGCCCTCCACCTCCTCGGGTACTTCCCGCAGCCCGGCGGCGTAGTCGTGGTACATGACGCCGGCGAACACGCCGGTGTGGCTGCCCCGCAGCGTCACCGGGTCGATGCCGGCCCGCTCGAAGACCTCCCACGCGCTCTCCAGCAGCAGCCGCTGCTGCGGGTCGATCGCGAGCGCCTCCCGGGGTGATATCCCGAAGAATCCCGCGTCGAAATCGGCCGCGTCGTGCAGGAAACCACCCTCCCGCACATACGTCTTCCCCGGCACCCCCCGATCGGGATCGTAGAGCGCGTCCACATCCCACCCCCGGTCCACCGGGAAACCCGAAACGGCGTCACCACCACGCGCCACCAGCTCCCACAGCTCCTCCGGCGACGACACACCCCCCGGGAAACGACACGCCATCCCCACGATCGCCACCGGCTCGGCTGCCGCCTCCTCCACCGCGCGCAACCGCGACCGGACCTCGTGCAACTGGGCCGTGACCCGCTTCAGGTAGTCCAGCAGCCGCTGTTCCTCGGTCATGTGTATCACCTTCACAAATTCGGGAAATCGCACCGACGGACCCGGTCCGCCAGGCCGCCGATCCACGCGATCGAAGATCCATCCGACATGTCCAAGATCACCGATCAGATGCGCGCACATCCTGTTCTGATCAGGAACTCAGGAAAACAAGAGGGTTGTGCAGAACTTTCCGGGCGGCCTCCGTAACGATTCTCCGCCCCACGGCAATGAAATGATCCAGATCACGTGGAAAGGGTTCCGAGAAAACCTTCGAACGCGGAAACGGCTGCCATGGCGACTGCTTGCTCCCCCACACTCATGATTCGATCATGCGATCGATTCCGGGACGGATTCCGGAACGGATTCCGCGTTACCTGACCGGTGTGCTGGATCTGGATCTGGATCTGCTAGATCTGGATCTGGTTGTCGATGAAGTCGAACACCTCCTCGGCGGTGGCCGCGCGAAGCCTGTCCGCCACGTCGACGCCGTCCGGGCCCGGCTCGTCGGCGGCCGTCCATGCCGCCAGCACGTCCCTGAGACGTGTGATCACGGCGGTGCGGACGGTGCTGTCCGTCGCCACCGTCGCCAGCGCCGGCTCCAGCCGGGAGAGCGCGGCGAGCACGGGCGGGGACGCCGCCGACGCCCCGGCACCACCCGGGTCACCGGCAGTACCGCCCTGGTCGGCCGCGCCGCCCGTGCCGTCGTCGAGTATGCGGGCGCGCAGGTGCTCGGCCAGCAGCGCCGGAGTGGGATGGTCGAACAGCAGCGTCGTCGGCAGCCGCAGGCCGGTGGCCGTGGTGAGCTGGTTGCGCAGCTCGACGGCGGTCAGCGAGTCGAACCCGGCCTCCAGGAAGCCGACCGTCGTGTCGACGCCGTCGGTGCTGCCGTGCCCGAGCACGGCGGCGGTGTGCACGCGCAGCAGGTCCAGCAGCAGCCGGTGCTGTTCGGGGCCGGGCAGGGCGGCCAGCCGCCGGCGCAGCGACCGCGGCGTGTCCTCGTCCGGGCGCGGCCCGGGACGCCGCGCGGGCAGCAGCC
>NZ_CAKKTM010000198.1 GCF_920888515.1 Protofrankia sp. CiP1_Cm_nod1
GGGCGCCCTGCCCGGTGAACAGGAACGCGATCTTGCCAGGGGTGCCGGTGCCCACGACGGTCCGGGGCGTCTGCCGCTCGGTCGCGACCGCGTCCAGGCCCGCGAGCAGGTCGTCCCGGTCCCCGGCGATGACGACGGCGCGGTGGGACAGCGTCGCCCGGGTGGTGGCCAGTGAGTAGGCGACGTCCACCGGCCGCAGTGTGCTGTCACCGCTGACGTGCGCGGCCAGCCGGGCGGCCTGCTCCTGGAGGGCTCTGGGTGAGCGCGCGGAGATCAGGAACGGCAGTGGGCTGCCAGCCGGTTCGCCGGCGGGCGTCCCCGCGCTCCCCGGCTCCGCGCCCGCCTCGGTGGCGGGTGTGCCCGTGGCGGGCGCGTCCGCGTCGACCCGGGCAGCTGCCCGCACGTCCGTCCGGTCCGCCGGGCTGTCCGTCCCGGCATCCGCCGGGGTGGCCGGGGAGCTGTCCGCCGCGGCGTCCGCTGGGGCGGGCTGGTCGGTGGGGGCCTGTTCGATGATGATGTGGGCGTTGGTGCCGCTGACGCCAAAGGCGGAGACGGCGGCCCGGCGGGGCCGGTCGACATCGGGCCAGGGGCGGGCCTCGGTGAGCAGCTCCACCGCACCCGCCGACCACTTTACGTACGGTGATGGCTCGTCCACGTGCAGGGTTTTCGGCAGGACGCCGTGCTGGAGGGCGTGGACCGTCTTGATGATGCCGGCGACGCCGGCGGCGGCCTGGGCGTGCCCGATGTTGGACTTCAGCGAGCCGATGTAGAGCGGCCGGTCGGCGGGGCGGTTCTGCCCGTAGGTGGCGATGAGGGCCTGGGCTTCGATGGGGTCGCCGAGGCGGGTGCCGGTGCCGTGGGCCTCGACGGCGTCGACGTCGGCGGGGGTCAGGCCGGCGGCGGCGAGGGCGGCGCGGATGACACGCTGCTGGGACGGCCCGTTGGGGGCGGTCAGGCCGTTGGAGGCGCCGTCCTGGTTGACGGCGGAGGCGCGGACGACGGCGAGGATGCTGCGGCCGGCGCGCTGGGCGTCCGAGAGCCGCTCGAGCAGCAGCAGGCCGACACCCTCCGACCAGCCGGTGCCGTCCGCCGCCGCCGCGAACGCCTTGCAGCGGCCGTCGGGGGCGAGCCCGCGCTGCCGGGCGAAGTCCACGAAGCCCAGCGGCGACGTCATGACGGCGACCCCGCCGGCGATCGCCAGGTCGCTCTCGCCGGAGCGCAGCGACTGGGCGGCCAGGTGCAGGGCGACCAGCGACGACGAGCAGGCCGTGTCGATGGTGACCGCCGGCCCCTCGAAACCGAACGTGTAGGAGATCCGGCCGGAGGCGACGCTGCCGAGCGCGCCGGTGACCAGATAGCCCTCCAGCTCGTCGGGGACCTCGTGGAAGCCGGCGGCGTAGTCGCGCCCGGCGACACCGGCGAACACGCCGGTGCGGCTGCCGCGCAGCGACGTCGGGTCGATCCCGGCGTTCTCCAGCAGCTCCCAGGCGTTCTCCAGCAGCAGGCGCTGCTGCGGGTCGGTCGCGGCGGCCTCCCGCGGGGAGATCCCGAAGAACGCCGCGTCGAAGTCACCGGCGCCGGCGATGAACCCGCCCTGGCGGGTGTAGGTGGTGCCGGGATGGTCCGGGTCGGGATGGTAGAGCGCGTCGGTGTCCCAGCCGCGGTCGTCCGGGAAACCGCTGATCGCGTCACCGCCGGCGGCGGCGAGTTGCCACAGGTCCGCCGGCGAGTTGACCCCGCCGGGGTAGCGGCAGGCGGCGCCGACGATCGCGATCGGTTCCCGCCGGCTCTCCTCGATCTCCCGCAGCCGCCGGTGGGCGGCCCGGGAGTCCGCGAGCGCGCGCTTGAGGTATTCGCGGAGCTTGTCGTCGTTGGACATCGTCAGGCGTGCTCCTGATCCATGAGGGCGAACAGTTCCTCGTCGCTGGCGGAGTCGAGGTCCAGCTCGTTGTCGGACGAGCCGGTGGGACCGGCGGGGCCGGTGCCCCACTGGTCGAGCAGGCGGCGCAGGCGGGTGATCGCGGCCTGCCGGTCCGCCTCGGTGGCGGCGCCGGCGGCGAGGACGGCCTCCAGCTGGTCGACCGCGTCCACCGCCGTCGCCGGCACCGCCGCCGGGGTGTCGATGGCCAGTTCGGCGCGCAGGTAGGCGGCGACGGCCTCGGGGGTGGGATGGTCGAAGACGAGCGTGGCCGGCAGCTCCAGCCCGGTCGCGGCGCCCAGCCGGTTACGCAGGTCGACCGCGGTCAGGGAGCTGAACCCCAGCTCCTGGAACGTCCGGGTGGACAGGACCTCGTCGGCGTCGGCGTGCCCGAGCACCGTCGCGATCTCCGACTGGACGACCGTCAGCAGCGCCTCGTCCCGTTCGGCCTCGCCGAGGCCGGCCAGCCGCAGCAGGAGCCCGTCGGCGGCCGAGACCGAGGCGGCGGCCGGGTCGGCGGCGGCGAGGCCGCCGATCTGCGTCGGCCGGGTGGCGGAGACCTCCCCGGCGAACGAGCGTCCGACGTCCAGCCAGTAGCGCCGGTGCTGGAAGGCGTAGGTCGGCAGGGTGACCCGCGGGTGCGGGCTGCCGGACGTCACCGCCCAGTCGACCGGCACTCCCTGGACGTACAGCTCGGCGGCGGACAGCAGGAAACGGTCCAGCCCGCCCTGGTCGCGGCGCAGCGTCCCGGCGACCACGGTGCCGGTGGCGCCGGTCACCCCGGCGATCTCCTGCAGACTGAAGTTGAGCACCGGATGCGGGCTGATCTCGATGAACGTGTCATGGCCGCGCTCGAGCAGGGTACGGGTGGCCTGCTCGAAGCGGACCGTCCGACGCAGGTTCGCGAACCAGTACTCGGCGTCGAGGGTGCTGGTGTCGACCGGCTCACCGGTGACCGTGGAGATCAGCGGGATCGTCCCCGCCCGCGGTGTGATCGACGCGAGGTCCGCCAGCAGCACCTCGCGCAGGCTGTCGACGTGCGCCGAGTGCGAGGCGTAGGTGGCCGGGAGGACCCGGGCGCGCACACCTTCGGCCTCCAGCTCCGCGACCAGTTCCGTCACGGCGTCGGTGTCACCGGCGACCACCAGCGACCCGGGGCTGTTGATGGCGGCGATCGACAGCCGGCCGTCCCCCCAGCGGGCCAGGCGCGGCTCGAGGTCGTCCGCGGTCAGCGCGATCGAGGCCAGGCAGCCGCGCCCGGCCAGCGCGATGGCGGCCTGGCTGCGCAGGGAGATCAGCCGGGCGGCGTCGTCCAGGGACAGGGCGCCGGCCACATAGGCGGCGGCGATCTCCCCCTGGCTGTGGCCGACGACGGCGTGCGGGTGCACACCGTGCGCGCGCCACAGCGCCGCGAGCGCGACGAGGATCGCCCACAGCGTGGGCTGGATCACGTCGAACCGCTCCAGCGTGGGCGCGTCCGGCGCCCCGCGCAGCACGTCGAGCAGGTCCCAGTCGATGTACGGGCGCAGCGCCCGCGCGCAGTCCGCGATCGCCGCGGCGAACACCGGGGAGGTGTCCAGCAGGGCCGCCGCCATTCCCGGCCACTGGGAGCCCTGGCCGGGGAAGACGAACACGATCCGGCGGTCCGCCGTGGCGGTGCCCCGGGCCGCGTTCACCGGCAGGTCGCCGCGGGCCAGCGCGTCGAGGGAGGCCAGGAAGCCGTCCCGGTCGTCGGCGACGACGACCGCGCGTTCGCTGAACGTCGCACGGGTGGTGTGCAGCGCAGCCGCGACCGCCGCGACCGCCGCGACGCCCGCCCCGGCCCCGCCGCCGTCCACCTCGGCCCCGCCGTTGGTCACAGGTTCGCCGCCGGCCGGCGGTTCGTCCGCGCGCAGCCAGGCCGCCAGCTGGGTGGCCTGCGCCCGCAGGGCCTGCGGGGTTTTCGCCGACAGCGTCCACGCGACCGGCTTGCCGTCGGTCACCGGTTCGCCGCCGGCGGCCGGGCGGGACGGCGCCAGCGGACGGTCGTCGGCCGGGGCCTGCTCGATGATCGCGTGGGCGTTGGTGCCGCTGACACCGAAGGAGGAGATCCCCGCCCGGCGGGGCGCGCCCGTCTCGGGCCAGGGCCGGGCCTCGGTGAGCAGCTCGATGTCCCCGTCGGCCCAGTCCACGTACGGTGACGGCTCGTCCACGTGCAGGGTCCTGGGCAGGACGCCGTGCTCGATGGCCTGGACCATCTTGATGATGCCGGCGACGCCGGCCGCCGCCTGGGTGTGGCCGATGTTGGACTTCAGCGAGCCGAGGTAGACGGGCCGGCCGGCCTCCCGGTGCTGGCCGTAGGTGGCGATGATGGCCTGGGCCTCGATGGGGTCGCCGAGACGGGTGCCGGTGCCGTGCGCCTCGACGGCGTCGACATCGGCCGGAGCGAGCCCGGCGGCGGCGAGCGCGGTGCGGATGACACGCTGCTGGGACGGCCCGTTGGGCGCGGTCAGCCCGTTGGACGCGCCGTCCTGGTTGACCGCCGACCCCCGCACGAGCGCCAGCACCGGATGGCCGGCGCGGCGGGCGTCCGAGAGCCGTTCGAGCAGGACGAGCCCGATGCCCTCGGCCCAGCCCACGCCGTCCGCCGCCGCCGCGAACGCCTTGCTGCGGCCGTCCGGTGACAGCGCGCGCTGCCGGGACAGCTCCACCCAGGCGCCGGGGGAGGCCATCACCGTCACCCCGCCGGCGACCGCCAGCTCGCTCTCGCCGGAACGCAGCGACTGGGCGGCCAGGTGCAGGGCGACTAGCGACGACGAGCAGGCCGTGTCGATGGTGACCGCCGGCCCCTCGAAGCCGAACGTGTAGGAGATCCGGCCGGAGGCGACGCTGCCGGCGCTGCCGGTGCCGAGGAAGCCCTCCAACGACGACGGCGCCTCGTCCAGCCTGGGGGCGTAGTCGTGGTACATCACCCCGGCGAACACGCCGGTGCGGCTGCCGCGCAGCGTCGCCGGGTCGATCCCGGCCCGCTCGAACAGCTCCCAGGTGGTCTCCAGCAGCAGGCGCTGCTGTGGGTCGGTCGCCAGCGCCTCGCGGGGCGCGATCTCGAAGAAGTCGGTGTCGAAGTCGCCGGCGTCGAGCAGGAAACCGCCGTGGCGGGTGTAGGACGTGCCGGCGTGGTCCGGGTCCGGGTCGTGGAGCGCCTCGAGATCCCAGCCGCGGTCGCCCGGGAACTCGGTGATCGCGTCGGTGCCGGCGGCGACGAGCCGCCACAGGTCCTCCGGCGAGGCGACCCCGCCGGGGAAGCGGCAGGCCATGCCGACGATCGCGATCGGGTCGTCGTCGACGACCTGGCCGCCCGGCCGTCCGGCGCGGGACGCCGTGGCATCGGCCGGCGCCGTCCCGGCCAGCCCGGTCTCGGTCTCGGTCAGCAGCGTGAGCAGGAAGGCGGCGACGGCGGTGGGGTTCGGCTGGTCGAAGGTGAGGGTGGTCGGCAGCCGCAGCCCGGTCGCCGTGCCCAGCCGGTTGCGCAGATCGACGGCGGTCAGGGAGTCCAGCCCCAGGTCGGTGAACGGCCTGGTGGCCGCGACCGCGCGCGCGTCGGCGTGCCCGAGGGCCGCCGCGACCTCGCCGCGCACCAGGTCGAGCAGGTGCGCGGCCCGCTCGTCCGGGGACAGTGCGGCCAGCCGCGCCACCAGCGGTGATCCGG
>NZ_CAKKTM010000199.1 GCF_920888515.1 Protofrankia sp. CiP1_Cm_nod1
GCCGCCCGCCGGGCCGGCCGGACCAGGCCGCGCAGCAGCGCCGGCACCCCGTGCTCGGCGGCCCGGCCGCGCAGCACAGCCAGATCAAGGTGGACGGGTGCGAGCAGCGCCCGCTCCACACCGCCGGTCCCGCCCACGCTGGCTTTTTCGCCCGTTTCGCCCGTGTCGGCGTCCCCGGCGCTGTCGGCGTTACCGATGGTGCCGGTACCCGCATCTGCGTCGGCGTTCCCGATGGTGCTGGCTTTCCCGCGGGTAGCGGTGCCGGGAACAGTCGCGTCCGGACCGCTGCCTGTGCCCGCGGTGGTGGCGGTGGCGGTGGGGCGGGCGCCGAGGGCGGCGTCGAAGAGGTCGAGCCCGTCCCGCGCGGACAGCGGGCGCAGGCCGGCGCGGGCGATGCGCTCGCGGTCGGCGTCGGTGAGCTCGCCGGTGATCCCGCTGGCGCCGGCCCACAGCCCCCAGGCCAGCGACGTCGCCGGCAGGCCGTGCCCGCGGCGGTAGCCGGCCAGCGCGTCGAGGAAGGCGTTGGCCGCCGCGTAGTTGCCCTGGCCGGGGCTGCCGAGGATGCCGGCGGCCGACGAGAACAGCACGAACGCGGCCAGGCCGGCACCGCGGGTCAGCTCGTGCAGGTGCCAGGCGGCGTCCGCCTTGGGCGCCAGCACGGCATCGAGACGGTCCGCGGTGAGCGCGGTGACGACACCGTCGTCGATGACGCCGCTGGCGTGCACGACCGCGGTCAGCGGGCGCCCGGCGGGGATCGCGGCGAGCAGGCCGGCCAGCGCCTCCCGGTCGGTGACGTCGACGGCGGCGACCGTCACCGACGCGCCGAGGGCGGTGAGATCGTCGCGCAGCTGCTCCGCGCCTGCGGCGGCGAGGCCGCGGCGGCTGGTGAGCAGCAGGTGGCGCACGCCGTGCCGGGCCACCAGGTGGCGGGCCAGCAGCCCGCCCAGCGCCCCGGTACCACCCGTGATCAGCACGGTCCCGTCCGGGTCGAGCGCTGCCTCCGCCGACGCTTCCACCGCCGGCTGTGCCGGTGGGGCCGGTGGGGCCGGGGCCCGGACCAGGCGGGGGACAGTGAGCGTGCCGCCGCGGACGGCGAGCTGCGGCTCGTCGGTCGCCAGCGCCGTGGCGAGCACGGCCGGCAGGTCGATCTCCGGCGGGTCCGCGTCGAGCAGGACGCTGTCCAGCGGGTCGAGGTCGAGCAGGACGAACCGGCCCGGGTGCTCGGACTGCGCCGAGCGGACCAGCCCCCAGCCGGCCGCTACGGCGGGATCGGGGATCTGCCCGCCGGCCGGCACGGCGCCGCAGGTCACCAGCACCAGCTTCGACCCCGGGTCGCGCGGCTCGGCCAGCCACCCCTGCACCAGCTCGAGCACACGGTGGGTGACAGCGTGCGCCGCTGCCGCCGTCCCACGAGAACCGGACGCAGCCGCGTCGGAAGTGGCCGCGTCGGAAGTGGCCGTGCCGGACGCGACCGCGCCAGAAGTGGCTGTGCCGGACGCTGCCGCGTCGGTAGCGGCTGTGCTGGTAGCGGCTGTGCTGGTAGCGGCCGCGTCGGACGTGGTCACGGGGGCGAGGACGAGTTCGGGCTCGGTCGTGCCCAGCCCGGCGAGGTCCGTGGCGGCCCGGGCGTCCACCCCGGCCGCGCGCAGCGTGGTCAGCAGCTGGTGATCATCACTGCCGAGCACCTGGTAGCGGTCGGTGATGGCAGGCAGGTCGGCGGTGGCCGGCAGGCCGATGACGGCCCAGTCGACGGCGAACAACGAGTCCCGGTGGGCCTCGCGTCGCGCCGCGCCGACCTGCGCGGCGCTGACCGGCCGGGACAGCAGCGAACGGACGGAGACAACCGGCGCGCCGGTGCTGTCGGCCGCGTGCACGGCCACGCTGTCGCCGTCACCGGCGATCCGCAGCCGCAGCGCGGCCGCGCCGGCGGAGTGCAGCCGTACCCCCGACCAGGCGAAGGGCACCCGGCCCTCGGACGCGCCGCCCGCGGTGGCGCGCCCGCCCTCGGGCGCGGTCAGGACGGCGGCGTGCAGGGCGGCGTCGAGCAGCGCGGGGTGGATGCCGAAGCGCCCGGCGTCCCCGCGTACCCCTTCCGGCAGCTCGACCTCGGCGAAGACCTCGCCCGCGCGCCGCCACACCGCGCTCGTGCCGCGAAAGAGCGGGCCGTAGGCCAGCCCGGCCGCGGTGAGCTGCGCGTACACGTCGTCCGGGTCGACGGCGGTGGCGTCCGCGGGGGGCCAGGCCGTCGGCGCCAGCGTGTCGAACACCGCCCGCTCCGGCTGCTCCAGCGGCCATGGCCGGCCGTCCGCCGGCCGTCCGTCGGCTGCCGGCAGGCCGGCGGATGCCAGCAGGCCGGTGGCGTGGCGGGTCCAGTCCGCGGGGGTGTCCCCGTCGATGGCGGGCCGGGCGTACACGCCGAACGTGCGCTTCCCCGTCCCGTCCGGTGCCGCCACCACGACCTGGATCTCGACCGCCCCGCGCGCCGGCAGGGTCAGCGGCGCCTCCAGGACGAGTTCCTCGACCGCGTCGAGGCCCACCTCGTCCCCGGCCCGCACGGCCAGCTCGACGAATGCCGTGCCGGGCACCACGACCGTGGCGTGCACGACGTGGTCGGCGAGCCAGGGGTGGGTGTGCAGGGAGAGCCGGCCGGTGAGGATGGCCTGGTCGGTGTCGGCGGGAGTGAGGGTGGCCTGCAGGAGCGGGTGGCGGGTGGGGGTGAGGCCCAGCGCGCTGGGGTCGCCGCTGGTGGTGGCGGGGGGCAGCCAGAAGCGCTGGCGCTGGAAGGGGTAGTTGGGCAGGCCGACGGTGCGTGCGCCGAGGCCGGCGAACACGGCGGGCCAGGTGACGGGGGTGCCGTGGGTGTGTGCGGTGGCGAGCGCGGTGAGCAGGGTGGCCGTTTCGGGCCGGTTGCGGCGCAGCAGGGGGACGGTGACGGGGGCGGTGCGGCTGTCGGTGCTGTCGCCGGTGGTTTCGTCGCCGCTGTCGCTGCTGGTGTTGGTGAGGGTTGT
>NZ_CAKKTM010000200.1 GCF_920888515.1 Protofrankia sp. CiP1_Cm_nod1
TCGCGCAGCGGCCGTAGTGGCCGGTCGGGAGGCGGCTGGTCGAGGCGCTGGCTGTGTTCGGCGAGGGCGGTGTCGAGGGCGGTGGTGGTCTCGTCGAACGCCTGGCGGAAGATCGGGTGGGTGTTGTAGAGCTCGCGGCCGACGCCGGGGCGCTGCGCGCCCTGCCCGGTGAACAGGAACGCGATCTTGCCGGGGGTGGCGTTGCCGTGGACGACGTTGGGGTGGGGCTGGCCGGTGGCGACGGCGTCCAGGCCGGCGAGCAGGTCGTCGCGGGTGCCGGCGACGACGGCGGCCCGGTGGGGGAGAGCCGCCCGGGTGGTGGCCAGCGAGTAGGCGACGTCCACCGGCCGCAGCGTGCTGTCGGCGCTGACGTGCGCGGCCAGCCGGGCGGCCTGCGCCCGCAACGACTCCGCTGACGCCGCGGAGACCACCCACGGCACTACAACCGCCCCCCGGCCCACAGCCGCGTCCGCGCCGGACACGTCCGCGCCCGCCGTCTCCGTCCCCGCACTCACCGAGCTGTCCCTCCGCCCGCCGGTCAGCTCACCGTCCGTCCCGCGCCCGGGGGATTGAGGGGGGAAGTGGTTGCTGGGACGACCACTTCCACCCTCGTTGTCGTGATCCGGAGCGTTTGCGAGGGGGGCTGCCGGTGGGGGCAGCGGGTGGTTCGTGTCGGCGTCGGCGAGGACGGGCTGGTCGGGGGACTGCTCGATGATGATGTGGGCGTTGGTGCCGCTGATGCCGAAGGAGGAGACCGCGGCCCGGCGGGGGCGGTCGGCTGTCGGCCAGGGGCGGGCGGAGGTGAGCAGTTCCACCGCGCCCGCCGACCAGTTCACGAACGGTGACGGGGCGTCCACGTGCAGGGTCTTCGGCAGGACGCCGTGGCGCAGCGCATAGATGATCTTTGTGATGCCGGCGATGCCGGCCGCGGTCTGGGTGTGGCCGAGGTTCGACTTGATCGAGCCGAGCAGCAGCGGCCGGCTGGCGGGGCGGCCCTGGCCGTAGGTGGCGATCAGCGCCTCCGCCTCGATCGGGTCGCCGAGGCGGGTGCCGGTGCCGTGCGCCTCGACGGCGTCGATGTCGCCGGCCGTGAGCCCGGCGGCGGCCAGCGCGTCCGCGATGACCCGCTGCTGGGACTGGCCGTTCGGCGCGGTCAGCCCGTTGGACGCGCCGTCGGAGTTCACCGCGCTGCCGCGGATCACCGCCAGGATGCGCCGGCCGGCCCGCTGGGCGTCCGACAGCCGTTCCAGCAGCAGGAACCCGACGCCCTCGGCCCAGGACGTGCCGTCCGCCGCCGCCGCGAACGCCTTGCTGCGGCCGTCGGGGGCGAGCCCCCGCTGCCGGGAGAACTCGGTGAACAGCCCCGGGGTCGCCATCACGGCGACGCCGCCGGCCAGCGCCAGGTCGCACTCGCCGCTGTGCAGCGACTGGATGGCCAGATGGGTCGCGACCAGCGAGGACGAGCAGGCGGTGTCGACGGTCAGCGCCGGCCCCTCCAGGCCGAGGGTGTAGGCCAGCCGGCCGGAGGCCACGGATGTCGTGCTGCCGGTGAGCACGTAGCCCTCGGCGTCGCGCGGCGCGTCGGTCAGGCGCGGGCCGTAGTCCTGCTGGGTGGCGCCGACGAACACCCCGGACCGGCTGCCGCGCAGGCTGTGCGGGTCGATGCCGGCGCGCTCGAGCGCCTCCCAGGCGGACTCCAGCAGCAGCCGCTGCTGCGGGTCCATCGCGTCGGCCTCCCGCGGGGAGATCCCGAAGAACTCCGCGTCGAAGCGGTCGGCGTCGTAGAGGAAGCCGCCGTCGCGGGTGTAGGTCCGCCCCGGCCTGCCGGGCTCGGGGTCGTAGAGGGCCTCGACGTCCCAGCCGCGGTTCGACGGGAACCCGCCGATGGCGTCCCGGCCGTCGGCGACGAGCTCCCACAGCGCCTCGGGGGAGTCGGCGCCGCCCGGCCAGCGCCCGCTGACCGCGACGATCGCGATCGGCTCGGCCGGGCCGCCCTGGTTGACGCGCCGACGGGCGCGCCGCGCGGTGGCCGCGGGCGTGCCCGACACCAGGGTGATCAGCCGTTCGGCCAGGGCGGCCGGCGTCGGGAAGTCGAACACCAGGGTGCTCGGCAGGGTCAGGTCGGTCGCCGCGGCGAGCCCGTCGCGGAACCGCACGGCGCCGAGCGAGTCGAAACCGAGGTCCCGGAAGGTCTGCCCGTTGTCGATCCGCTCCGTGTCCGCGTGCCCGAGCACCCCGGCCGCGGTCGTGCGGACCAGCTCCGTCAGCCGCTCCCGCAGCGCCTGCGGGGACAGCGCCGCGAGCGGATGCTCCGCCGCCCCGGCCGCCGCCCCGGCCGCGTCCCAGGGCACGTCCCCGGCCGCGAGCCCGAGCCCGTCGG
>NZ_CAKKTM010000201.1 GCF_920888515.1 Protofrankia sp. CiP1_Cm_nod1
CCATCGGTCGCCGGCCGGTGGTGTCGGCGGCGCCGACGGTCAGCCGCAGCACGACGCCGCCCCGCACGGGCAGAGGCAGCGGGACGTGCAGGGCCAGTTCCGCGATCCCCGCGCAGCCGAGCCGCTCGGCGGCCACCGCCGCCATCTCCACGTACGCGGTGCCGGGCAGCAGCGCCCCGCCCAGCACGGCGTGTTCGGACAGCCAGGCGGGGCTGTGGGCGGACAGCCGCCCGGTGAACAGGAACCCGGCGCCGTCCGGCAGCTCCACCCCGGCGCCCAGCAGCGGGTGCCCGACCTGCTGGAGGCCGACCGCCGCCGCGTCCGACGTGCCGGCGGGCGCCTCCAGCCAGTACCGCGTCGGCTGGAAGGCGTAGGTCGGCAGCTCGACCGGGCGCACGTCCCGGTCGGCGAAGAACGCCGCCCAGCCCACGCCGGACCCGCCGGACCCACCGGACCCGCCGGCGTGGACGTGGGCCAGAGCGCTGGTCAGCGCGGGCACCTCGGCCCGGTCGGCGCGCAGCACGGCGACGAACGACGCTGCCGGGTCGTCCGCGGCCGCGGACGGCGCGCCGTCGTCGGCGAGGCAGTCCCGGCCCATGGCGGTGAGCACTCCGGCGGGGCCGAGTTCCAGGAACGTGGTCACCCGGTTGGCCAGCAGCGTGCGCACCCCGTCGAGGAACCGGACGCTGTGGCGAACCTGCCGGACCCAGTAGTCCGCCGAGCAGAGCTCGTCGGCGGGAATGACCGCGCCGGTCAGGGTCGACACGACCGGGATCCGCGGCGGCGCGTAGGTCACCGCGGCCGCCACCGTGCGGAACCCGGCGAGCATGGCGTCCATGTGCGGCGAGTGGAAGGCGTGGCTGACCTTCAGCCCGCGTGCCTTGCGTCCGTTGCGCTGCCAGTGGTCGGCGATGTCGAGTACCGCCTCCTCGGCGCCGGAGATCACCACGGCCTGCGGTCCGTTGACCGCGGCGAGGCTTACCTGCTCTTCCCGGCCGGCCAGCACGGGCAGCATCTCCTGCTCGGACGCCTGCACCGCGATCATCAGGCCGCCGGGCGGGAGGTCCTGCATCAGCCGGCCGCGGGCGGCCACCAGGGCGGCGGCGTCCGCCAGGGAGAACACGCCGGCCGCGTGCGCCGCGGCCAGTTCGCCGACGGAGTGGCCGAGCAGGTAGTCCGGGCGCAGTCCCCAGGTGCCGAGCAGCCGGTTCAGGGCCACCTCGAGCGCGAACAGGCCGGTCTGCGCGAACAGCGTCTGGTGCAGCAGGTCCGCCTCCGGGGAGCCGTCGCCGGCGAAGAGGATCTCCCGCAGCGGACGGTCCAGGTGGACGTCGAGCTGGTCGCACACCTCGTCCAGCGCCTGGGCGAACACCGGGAAGCGCCCATACAGCTGCTGTCCCATACGTGGCCGCTGGGAGCCCTGGCCGGGGAAGAGGAAGGCGCTGCGGCCCTCCCGGGCCACCCCGCGGACGATGTTCGGCCCGGGAAGGTCATCGGCCAGCGTGTCCAGCCCGCGCAGAAGCTGGTCGCGGTCGGCGGCCAGGACCACCGCCCGGTGCGGCAGCGCGGCCCGCGTCGTCGCCAGCGAGTACGCGAGGTCCGTAAGCGAGTCACCGGCGTGGCCGTCGAGGTGCGCGCGCAGCCGCCGTGCCTGGCCCCGCAACGCCGCCTGGCCGCGGGCCGAGACCACGTAGGGCAGCGGATCCCCGTCGAACGGTGAGGTCCGCTCGGACGGGGCCGGGCCGCCGGCCGCGCCGGCCGGCAGGAGCCGGTCGGACGGTGGAGTCCGCCCGGCGGCGGCCGGGTCGGCGTCCGGCACCTGTTCCAGGATGACGTGGACGTTCGTGCCGCTGATCCCGAACGCGGACACGCCGGCGCGGCGCGGCCGTCCGGTGCGCGGCCACGGCCTGGCCTCGGCCAGCAGCGACACCGCGCCGGCGGACCAGTCGACCTGCTCGGTCGGCTGCTGCGCGTGCAGCGTCTTCGGCAGCAGGCCGTGCCGCATCGCCAGCACCATCTTGATCACACCGGCAACACCGGCGGCGGACTGGGTGTGCCCGATGTTCGACTTGATCGACCCCAGCCACAGCGGACGGTCCGCCGGCCGGCTCCGCCCGTAGGTCGCCAGCAGCGCCTGCGCCTCGATCGGATCCCCCAGCCGCGTTCCGGTCCCGTGCGCCTCCACCGCGTCCACCTCGTCCACGGACAGCCGCGCATCCGCCAGCGCCCGCCGGATCACCCGCTGCTGCGCCGGCCCGTTCGGCGCCGTCAGCCCGTTACTCGCGCCGTCGGAGTTCATCGCCGACCCCCGCACCACCGCCAGCACCGGATGCCCGTTACGCCGCGCGTCCGACAGCCGCTCCAACAGCAGCAGGCCCACGCCCTCACCCCAGCCGGTGCCATCCGCGCCCGCCGCGAACGCCTTGCAGCGCCCGTCCGGCGCCAGCCCGCGCTGCCGGCTGAACTCCACGAACGCCCCGGGGGTGACCATGACGGTCACGCCGCCGGCCAGCGCCAGCGAGCACTCCCCCCGCCGCAGCGCCTGACCGGCCAGGTGCAGCGCCACCAGCGACGACGAGCACGCCGTGTCCACCGTCACCGCCGAGCCCTCCAGGCCGAGCGCGTAGGCGACCCGGCCGGAGAGCACCGCGGTCGCGCTGCCGGTCAGCACGTAGCCTTCGGCGCCGCCGGTCGCCTCGTGCAGCCGCGGCCCGTAGTCCTGGCCGGAGCCGCCGACGAACACACCGGTGGGGGTGCCGCGCAGCGAGGCCGGGTCGATCCGGGCGCGTTCGAGCACCTCCCACGCGGTCTGCAGCAGCAGCCGCTGCTGCGGGTCCATGACCGTCGCCTCACGCGGGGACACACCGAAGAAACCGGCGTCGAACCCGGCCACGTCGTCGAGGAACCCGCCCTCGCGCGCGGTCGTCGTGCCCGTCCGGCCCGGGGACGGGTCGAACAGCGTCTCCAGCGGCCAGCCGCGGTCGTCGGGGAAGGCGCCGATGGCGTCGACCTCGTCGACCAGCAGCCGCCACAACTGCTCCGGCTGTTCGACCCCGCCGGGATACCGGCAGGCCATGGCGACGATCGCGATCGGGTCGTCGGCGGTGGCGGTGGGCACCAGCGCGCCGGCGGCCGGTACGGCGGCCGCGCTACCGGAGGCACTACCAGTACCGGTGCCCGCGCCGGCATCCCCACCGGCTGACGTCCCCGGAACCACTTCGGACGGGGCGGCATCGGAGGACTCACCGAACAGTTCGGTCATGAGGTACCGCGCGATCGCGGTGGCCGTCGGGAAGTCGAAGGCCAGGGTGGCCGGCAGCCGCAGCCCGGTGGCCGCACCCAGCCGGTTGCGCAGTTCGACCGCGGCCAGCGAGTCGAACCCGAGCTCCCGGAAGGCGCGGTCGGCCTGGATCGCCTGCGCTCCGTCGTACTTGAGGACGTCGGCGGCGTGGCCGCGCACGAGATCCAGCAGCGCCTGCCGCCGCTCGGAGCCGGTCAGGTCGGCCAGCCGCGCCGGCAGCGCGGCGGAATCGTCCGACGCGGGCTGCCCGGCCTGGCCGGCCCGGCCGGGCAGGCCGTCACCCTGCGTCACCAGTACGGCCTCGGGCAGGTCGGCGAACAGCGGCCGCCGCCGGGCGGCGAGGAAGCCGGGCAGGAAGCCCGGCCAGTCGATGTCGGCGACGACCAGCGCCGTCTCGTCGTGCTCGACGGCCTCCCGCAGGGCGGTGAGGGCCAGTTCGGGAGCCATCTGCCGGACACCGAGCCGGCGCAGCCGTTCGGCGACGTCCCCGGAGACCATCCCGCCCTCGGCCCAGGCGCCCCAGGCTACGGACGTCACGGGCAGCCCGGCCGCCCGCCGCTGCTCGGCGAAGGCGTCCAGGAACGCGTTCGCCGCCGCGTAGGCGCCCTGGCCACCGCCGCCCCACACCCCCGCGCCCGAGGAGTAGACCACGAAGGCGTCCAACCGGCGGCCGGCGAGCGCGTCGGCCAGGTTCGTCGCGCCGGTGACCTTGGCGTCGAGAATCCCGGCGAGGTCCGCGAGGCCGAGGTCCGCCAGGTCGGTCAGGTCGCTGACGCCGGCGGTGTGGACGACCGCGCTGATCACGGCGCCTTCGGCGTCGAGGCTGTGGAGGAGGGCGTCGACCGCGGCGCGGTCGGCGACGTCACAGGCTGCGATCGTGACGCGCGCGCCCAGGCCTTCCAGCTCCGCGCGCAGGTCGGACGCGCCGGGCGCGTCCCCCCCGCGGCGGCTGGTGAGCACCAGGTGCCCGGCACCGGCACGGGCCAGCCAGCGGGCGGCGTGCGCGCCGAGGGCGCCGGTGCCGCCGGTCACCATGACGGTGTCCCTGTCTCTTATACACATCT
>NZ_CAKKTM010000202.1 GCF_920888515.1 Protofrankia sp. CiP1_Cm_nod1
GTGCAGGCGCGCGGCCTGGGCACGCAGGGCGTCCCCGCCGCGCGCCGAGAGCACCCACGCCACCGGCCCGGCCCCGGCGCTGGCGCCGGAGGCGGCCCCGGCGTTGGCTCCGGTGTTGTCCCTGGCCTCGCTGTCGGAGACGGCCCCGGTGCCGGACGTGCCCGCGCCGGGTGCGCTCCCGCCGGACGCGCCGCCGGCCGTGGGCGCGCTCCCGGCGGGCGTGGTCCCGGCGTCGGTGGCGCTCTCCTCGGCGGGCGGGGCCTGCTCAAGGATGATGTGGGCGTTGGTGCCGCTGATCCCGAAGGACGACACCGCCGCCCGCCGGGGGCGGTCGACGTCGGGCCAGGGGCCGGTCTCGGCGATCAGTTCGACGGCGCCGGTGGTCCAGTCGACGTGCGGGGACGGGGCGTCCACGTGCAGGGTCTTCGGCAGGACGCCGTGCCGCAGCGCCTCGACGATTTTGATGATGCCGGCGACACCGGCGGCGGCCTGGGTGTGGCCGATGTTGGACTTGACCGAGCCGAGCAGCAGCGGCCGGCCGGCCGGGCGGTGCTGGCCGTAGGTGGCGAGCAGGGCCTGGGCCTCGATGGGGTCGCCGAGGGTGGTGCCGGTGCCGTGGGCCTCGACGGCGTCGACGTCGGCGGGGGCCAGCCGGGCGTTCGCGAGCGCCGCGTTGATCACCCGCTGCTGGGACGGCCCGCTCGGCGCGGTGAGCTGGCTGCTCGTCCCGTCGGAGTTCACCGCGCTGCCGCGTACCACCGCCAGCACGCGGTGGCCGTGGCGGCGCGCGTCCGACAGCCGCTCCAGCAGCAGGATCCCGGCCCCCTCGGCGAGGCCGAAGCCGTCCGCGGCGGCGGCGAACGCCTTGCACCGGCCGTCGGCGGACAGCGCGCGCTGCCGGGAGAACTCGACGAACGACCGCAGGGTGGGCATCACGGTCACCCCGCCGGCCAGCGCGAGCCCGCACTCGCCGGCCCGCAGCGCCGAGACGGCCAGGTGCAGCGCGACCAGCGACGACGAGCAGGCGGTGTCCACGGTGACGGTCGGGCCCTCGAAACCGAACGAGTACGCCACCCGGCCGGAGGCGACGCTGGTCGTCCCGCCGGTCAGGACGTACCCCTCCAGCGGCTGGATCGCCGCGGGCCCGGCGCCGGCGCCGTAGTCCGAGGCGATCACCCCGACGAACACGCCGGTGGCGGAGCCACGCAGCGTCGTCGGGTTGATCCCGGCGTGTTCCAGCGCCTCCCAGGCGGTCTCCAGCAGCAGCCGCTGCTGCGGCTCGGCCGCCAGCGCCTCACGCGGGGAGATGCCGAAGAACGCGGCGTCGAAGTCGCCCGCGCCGGGCAGGAAGCCGCCCTCGCGGGAGTAGGTGGTGCCGGGCCGGGCCGGGTCGGGGTCGTAGCGGCCGTCGAGGTCCCAGCCGCGGTCCGCCGGCGGCGGGCCGACCACGTCGCGGCCCTCGACGACCAGCCGCCACAGGTCGTCCGGTGACTGCACCCCGCCCGGGTAGCGGCAGCCGATCCCGACGATCGCGACCGGTTCGTGCCGGGACGACGTCAGCTCCTGCACCTGCGCGCGGGCGGCGCGCAGGTCGGCGGTGGCCCGCCGCAGGTAGTCGCGCAGCTTCTCCTCGCGGGAGCTGCCCGCGCCGGCGGGCGCGGCGGACGCGGCAGCCGCGGCGGGCGCGGGGGACACCGGGGGTACCGACACCGGGGGTACCTGGGAGCCGGCGGACGCGGTGGACATGTGAGCTCAGCCTCCGTACGGGGTGGTCAGCTCGTTGTCGAGCACGTCGAACAGTTCGTCGTCGTCGGCCGACCGGAGATCCGCCAGGTCGCCGGCGAGGGAGCCGCCCGCGCCGGCGGGCCGGCGGCCGTCCCAGACCTGGAGGAGCTGCCGCAGCCGGGCCGCGACCCGTTCGTGGGCGTCGGGGTCGGTGGCGGCGTCGGGCGCGGTCGTCAGGACGGCGCCCAGCCGGTCCAGCACGTCGGTGAGCGACTCCCGCTGGGACGGGACGGCCGCGCTCCCGGCACCGCCGGGCGCGGCCGGTACGAGCAGGGTGCGCAGGTGCGCGGTCAGCGCCGCCGGGGTCGGATGGTCGAACAGCAGCGTGCTCGGCAGCCGCAGCCCGGCGGCCGCGCCGAGCCGGTTGCGGAACTCCACCGCGGTCAGCGAGTCGAACCCGGACGCGAGGAACCCGCGGTCGGCCTCGATCACCGCCGCGTCGGCGTGGCCGAGCACGGTCGCCGCGGTCGTGCGCACCAGGCCGAGCAGGATCCGCTCCCGCTCGTCCTCGGGGCGCCCGGCGAGCCGGTCGGCCAGCGACCCGCCCGCTCCCGTCCGCGTGCCACCGCCGCCCGTACCGTCCGGGCC
>NZ_CAKKTM010000203.1 GCF_920888515.1 Protofrankia sp. CiP1_Cm_nod1
TTAGTAGCTGCCCGGATGATTTGACGGTGTGTCCGCGGCCTTCGGATGGCCGGATGGCCGGATGGCGTTCGGATACTCCGATGCGGTCACGACGGCTGGCGAACTCCGCCCGTGGATCGATGCTGATCCGCTCTCGAGAAAGGTTCCGGCGATGACGGTCTCCAATTCCACGGTTCCGCGCGGCCCATCCCAGGCGTTTCCGCGGCACCCGCCGGCGGCCGGCGGGCCGCCACCGACCTGCTCGGCCTGCACCGTGACGGTCGGACAGCCGCCGAGTTCCCCAGGGTGCGCCAGCTGCTGGCGGACGCCTCCGCGCAGGAGCTGGCCCGGGCGGGGCGCCTGCTGGCCCAGGTCGACCCGGACGAGGTGCTGCGGGAGCATCCGTCGACCCCGGTCGTGCGGATCGCCGTCACCGCGCACGGGACGGTGTCTGCGCTGCTGCCGGCCCTGGCCGGGGAACTGGGCCGGCATGGCCTGCTGCTGCGCCCCCATCTGGGGGCCTTCGACAGCTACGTGTTCGAGCTCACCGATCCCGGCAGCTCCCTGCACGCCCACGGGGCCGATCTCGTCCTGGCCCTGCTCGACCCGACGATCGTCTTCGACGAGGTGCCGCTTCCGTGGGATCCCGACGCGGTCGAACGGGTCCTGGACGCCAAGATCTCCCTGCTCGAGACGTTGGTCACCCGCTTCACCGAGATCAGCCGGGGAACCCTGGTGCTCAACACGCTGCCGTTGCCACGCCGGTTCACCGCCCAGCTCGTCGACCATCGGTCGCGGGCCCGGCTGGGGGCGGTGTGGCGGCGGGCGAACGCCCGGCTGCTCGGCCTCACCGAGCGCTTTCCCGCGCTGGTGGTGCTCGATCTGGACCCGCTCGTCGCCGAGGGCGTGCCGGTCACCGACCCCCGGCTGACGGTCTACGCCAAGGCGTACCTGTCCACCGAGCTGCTCGCCGCCTACGCGCGGGAGGCCGGCCACCTCGCCCGCAACATCGCAGGGCGTACCAGCAAGGCCCTGGTGCTCGACCTGGACAACACCCTGTGGGGCGGGATCGTCGGTGACGACGGGGTGGAGGGCATCGAGGTCGCCGGCTCCTACCGGGGTGAGGCGTTCCGGGCCGTGCAGAAGGTCGTGAAGCAGATCGGGGCGCAGGGTGTGCTGCTCGCGGCGGTCAGCAAGAACGAGGCCGACGTGGTGCGCGACGCGCTCGCCGGGCATCCGGAGATGACGCTGCGCCCGGACGACTTCGTGCGGGTCATCGCCAACTGGCGGCCCAAGCACGAGAACCTGCTGGACCTTGCTGCCTCGCTCAACATCGGGGTCGACAGCTTCGTCTTCGTCGATGACTCCCCCTACGAGCGCGGCCTCGTCCGGGCCGAGCTGCCGGACGTCGCCGTGGTCGCCGTCGACGAGGATCCCGCCGGCCACCTGGACGCGGTGCTGCGTGACGGCTGGTTCGACACCCGGGAGCTGACCGCCGAGGACCGGGTCCGGGCACGGCGCTACCGGGAGGAGCTCGACCGCCGCGACTTCCAGGAGAGCTTCACCTCGATCGAGGACTACCTGAGCGGCCTGGAGATCGTGGTGCGGCTGGGGGTCGCCCGGGATGCCGACGTGCCCCGGGTCAGCCAGCTCACCCTGCGGACGAACCAGTTCAACACCACGACCCGCCGGTTGCCCGCGCCGGACCTGCGCGATCTGCTCGACCGGCCGGAGCACACGGTTCTCACGATCCGCTCCGCGGACCGTTTCGGTGACAACGGCCTGGTCGGCGTGGTCTTCCTGCGCCGGGTGGAGGAGGTCGTGCACATCGACAACTTCCTGCTGAGCTGCCGGGTGTTCTCCCGGGGAATCGAGCAGGCGTGCCTGGCGACCGTGCTCGAACGCGCCCGTGACACGGGCGCGCGCGCTGTCGTCGCCGCCTACCGGCCGACGGCGAAGAACCGCATCGTGGCTGACTTCTACCCCCGGCACGGGTTCGCCCCGACCAGCCCGGCATCCGTGGACGGCCCGCGGGGGGCGAACGCGCGGGACGGCGGCGATGGCGCGACGACGTTCCGGCACGATCTGACGTCGCTCACGCAGATCCCTGCCTACGTCACCCTGCTCGACGAAACCCTGGTGGCTGGCTCGTAGGCGGGTGACCGGCAGGCACCGGCAGAAG
>NZ_CAKKTM010000204.1:0-18950 GCF_920888515.1 Protofrankia sp. CiP1_Cm_nod1
CGGCGGAACAGGTGCTGGCGGACCCGGACAACAGATACAGATACTTGCCAGACAACAGATACTGACCAGACGGCAGTACGGCCCGCCGTGACGGCGGGCCGTATCCGCTGATGTGGTCGATCGTCGCGAGTTGCCGGGCGATGGTGTAGGGCTCGCTGTAGGTGGTCGACACCGTCCCGACCAGGCCGATGTTGCTGCTGACTGCCGCGAGTGCGCCCAGCAGCGCGATCGGTTCGAACTGGGTCAGGTACTGCGGGGTCGAGTTGGCGTTGATGTGCAGGGTGTCGGTGATGAAGAGCAGGTCGAACCGCCCCTTCTCAGCCGTACGGATCCACTGCTGGTAGAGTTCGAAGTCAACGGAGCCGTCCGCGGGCACGTCGGGATGGCGCCAGCCCGCGACCGCGCTGCCGAGCCCGTGCAGCAACGCGCCCAGCTTCAGCCTGCGGTCTGCTGTCATGGTCGTCCACTCCTTCTCGGATGCTTCTTCTTGGCCGCTCCCGGGGATGCCGGTTTCAGCCTGTGACGGTGCTCCCGGGCTCCGAGAGGGCCGGGGCCGGGCCGTGGTCACGGCCGTAACGCTCGGGACCGGGGCCGGGGGCCGGCAGCGGGCTCGACGCGAGGAGTAACTGGGTGTAGGAGTGCTCGGGTGCCGTGAACACCCGCGCGGTCGGCCCCTCCTCGACGATCCGGCCGTTGTGGAGGACCGCGACCCGGTCCGCGACGTCCGCCATGCTCGCGAGGTCGTGCGAGATGATCAGCATGGCTATCGCCTGGTCGTCGCGCAGCCGCGCGAGCAGCCGCAGGATGTGCGTGCGGTTCGCGGCGTCCAGGGCGCTGACCGGTTCGTCGCAGATCAGCAGCCGGGGGTGGGTGACGATCCCGCGGGCGATCGCGACCCGCTGGCGCTGGCCGCCGGAGATCTCGCCGGGCAGACGGTCGAGGAACTCCGGGCCGAGGCCGACGGCGACGAGGGCCTCGGCGGCGCGCTGACGGCGTCCCGCGGGATCGAGCTCCCGGCGGATCGCGAGCCCTTCCGTGACGATGTCGACGACCCGCTGGTCGGGGTCGAGCGAGCGCAGCGGGTCCTGGAAGATGAACTGGATCCGGCCACGGCGGCGCAGCGCCCGCCGGTGCCGGCCGCGCAGGCCCTGGATCTGCGTACCCTCGAACCGGATCGTGCCGGCGGTGGGGCGCACGAGGCCGACGACGGCCCGGCCCAGGGTCGTCTTGCCCGATCCCGTCTCCCCGATCAGCCCGACGATCTCGCCGGGGGAGATCGTGAGGGCGACGCCGTCGAGGACGGTGTGGGTGATCCCGTCCGGGCCGTGGAAACCGGCCCGCAGGCCAGCCACCCGCAGCAACGGCTCGTCGTCCGCGGGAGACAGGTCGTGGGACGGTCCGGTGCTGGCCGCTGGGCCGGCGTCGGCCGGCAGCTGGGCGGTGATCGGTTCGCCGGCCGCGTCGGAGTGCTTGCGGGCGGCGGGCACGAGCTCAGACCCGGACAATCGGAGCCTCCTGAGCGGACCCGGGGGAGGCGGCCGGCACAGCGCCTGCCGAGACCGCCGCGACCAGGGAACGGGTGTAGGGGTGGGAAGGCCGGTGGACGATCTCGTCGGCCGGGCCGGTCTCGACGATGCGGCCACGGTGGAACACGGCGATCCGGTCGCACACGCCCGCCACGATGTCGAGGTCGTGCGTGACGAACAGCAGGGACATGTTCAGCCGTGTCCGCAGGGCCGCCAGCAACGCCAGCACCTCGGCCTGGGTACGCACGTCGAGTGCCGTGGTCGGCTCGTCGGCGACGAGCAGGTCCGGCTCGCACGAGACGGCGACGGCGAGCATGACCCGTTGCTGCATCCCGCCGGAGAGCCGGCTGGGGATCTGCCGGGCGACCTTCGCCGGATCCCGGATCTCCACCGCGGAGAGCAGCTCGAGGGCCCGCTGCCGGGCCGCCTGCCGGCCCAGCCCACCCTGGCGGCGCAGGGCCTCGGTGAGCTGCCGGCCGACGGTGAGCGACGGATTGAGGTAGGACGCCGGATCCTGGAACACCGTCCCGATCCGGGCGCCACGCAGCGGGCGCCACTGCTTCTCGGTCAGCGCGGTCACGTCCTGGCCGTCGAAGACGATCGTTCCGCCGCTGACGACGCAGCCTTCCGGCAGGGCGCCGAGCAGCGCGCGGCAGGTGAGGGTCTTCCCACTGCCGGACTCGCCGACGAGCCCGAGAGCCTCACCACGGCCGAGAGTGAAGCCGACCGCGCGTACCACGTCGCCCCGGTGGCCAGTGGCCGTGTGGCTGGGCGCGGTCACCCACAGATCCGTCACCCGCAGCAGCGGGGCACCGGAGCCTTCCCGGCGCACCGGGTCGTCGGGAACATTCGGGGGGGTCCCGCTACTCGTACGGTCGGCTGTGCCCATGCCCGGTGTGTCCGTGGCGGCCGGGCTCCCCGGCCCAGCCGTGGCCTGCTCAGACAGGTCGGGCGAGGTGACGGGAGATGGTGAGGTGGCGCGGGACAAGCCCCGACGCGAATGCCTCGGGGCTCTGACGTCGAGGCCTTCGCGCAGCCCGTCCGCGAGGGTGTGGAACGACCAGATCGTCAGGACGATGATCAGCCCGGGCCACAGCGGCGCGAGCGGGTCCTCCCACAGATGGCTGGTTGTCACCGCGAGCATGCCGCCCCAGGTCGGCGCGGGAGGCTGGCTGCCCAGGCCGATGAAGTTCAGGCTCGATCTGGTGAACACCGCGCCGCCCAGCGTGATCGAGGTGGTGACAGCGATCGTCGGCAGGACCTTGCGCCCGACATGCCGGCGGATGATCCACCATCGAGAGGCGCCCAGCAGGGCGGCCGACTCGACGTACTGGGTGCGGCTGAAACCGAGCGCCTCGGCCCGGACGATGCGGAAGAAGCGTGGCGCCATCAGGAACCCGATCGCGATGACCAGGGCGGCCGGGCCGTTCGAGAACAGCCCGCCGACCGCGACCGCGAAGATCACGGTGGGCAGTGTGAGCAGCGCGTCGACCGTCCGCAGGGCGGCGAACGCGGACCAGCGGCCGAGCAGTGCGGAGGCGATGCCCGGCAGCACGCCGAGCAGGGCGCCGAGGGCCGTCATCGCCACGGCGCTTAAGATCGTCTCGCGGGTGCCAGCGACGAGCCGGCTGAGGGTGTCCCGTCCCAGGTAGTCGGTTCCCAGCCAGTGGCTTCCGCCGGGAGCGGCCAGGGCCGAGTCGAGGTCCTGGGCCAGGGGGTCGTGGGGGGCCAGCGTCTCACCGGTCACCGCGACCGTGAGAATCACGATGATGAACAGGCCCGCCGCCCGGGTGGGCAGCGAGGAGAAGACGGCCCGCAGGGCGTGTCTCATCGGTGCTCCTCCCTGGTGGCCGGCCGCAGCCGGGACAGCAGCGTGTCGACGGTGATGTTGGAGATCAGGACGAACGCGACCGTCACCAGCAGCACTCCCTAAATGACTGGCACGTCATGGCTGGTGGCGCACTGCAACGCGTATCGTCCGATCCCCGGCAGGCCGAACACCGTCTCCACGACGACGGCCCCGCCGAGCAGGTCGGGCAGCTCGAGGCCGAGCGTGGCCAGGGCGGGCCCGGCGGCGTTGCGCAGCGTGTGGCCGAACAGAATCCGAGCCGGGGACAGCCCGCGCAGCCTCGCTCCGACGACGTAGTTCTCCCCGAGCGAGCTCACCAGGGAGGTGCGCAGCTGCCGGGCCACGACGGCGCCGGGCAGCAGGCTGAGCGTGAATCCCGGCATGATCACATGGCGGAGCCAGTCGAGGGGATCCTTCGCGATCGGCACGTACCCGCTCGCCGGCAGCCATCGCCAGGTCACCGCGAACAGGACGACCAGCACGACCCCGACCAGGAACACCGGGACGGTGAGCGCGAGCGAGGACACCGCCGTCACCAGCCGGTCGACGACGCTTCCCCGCCACACCGCCGCCGCGATACCGGCCGCGGCGCCGAACAGCACGGCCAGCACCACGGCGACGCTCACGATCGACAGGTCGGCCGCGAGCCGCTGCCCCAGGCTGTGGGCGACCGGGATGTCGGAGAAGTACGACCTGCCGAGATCCCCGCTGACGGCGTCGCCCAGCCAGCTGAGGTACTGGGTGACGAAGGGGCGGTCGAGCCCCCACAGGTGCCGCAGCTCGGCGACCTGCTCCGGGGTCGCGTTCTGGCCGAGCTTCTGCGCGGCCGGGTCGCTGGGCGACAGGAAGGTCAGGGCGAAGATGACCAGGCTGCTGATCAGCGCCACGATTACCGCCGTGGCCAGCAACGCCGCCACGCGGCGGACGGCGGGCAGGACGACCCTGGTCGCTCCCGCCCGCCGGCCCCGCGGGCCGAGTGTGATCTCGGTCATGGGATAGCGGGTCCGCCTACCCGGCCAGCCGGACGCCTTCGAGCCGCGGTGAGGTGAGATACCCGACCAGGCCCGTCAGCTTCTTCGAATGGGCGAGCAGCCAGGGCTGGGAGAACACCAGGACATCCGAGCCCTTGGTAGCGGCTATCTTTGTGGCCTCCTGCAGGGCGGGGGCGTAGCCCGGGTCGTCGATCGGGAACCGGGCGACGTTCTTCAGCGCCTCGGTGAGTGCCGCCGGGTCGTAGCTGCTGTACTGCGTGGCGGTGGTCGCGAGCTGCTGGGCCGGGGCTTCGCGGCCGAAGGTCCCGCTCAGCAGCAGGCCGACCTCGCGCTTGACGTAGAAGCGTTCGGCGACCTGCCCGAACGGGATCTTCTCCAGTTTGACCGTCAGCCCGATCGCCTCGAACTGGGCCTGCAACAGCTGGGCCTCCACCTCGCGGTCCACCCCGCCCGGGCTGGTGAAGTAGCTGATGACGACCGGCGTGCCGTCGTATCCCGCCTCGGTCAGCAGCGCCTTGGCCTTCGCCGGATCGTGAGTATAGAGGTTCTCAAGTGACGGGTTGTAGCCGACGTAGCCACGCGGGAAGGGCTGGTAGACCACCTCGCCGTGGCCGGCGTTGAGCTTGTCCAGCAGTTCCTGCCGGTTGACGGCGTGGTTCAGCGCTTCGACAATCTTCGGATTGTCGAACGGCTTGATCGTCCGGTTGATGGCGAGGTTGGAGATCTGCAGGCTGCGGAACTCCTCCACCTGGAGGCCCGCCGCGGTCAGCGCCTTGGCCTGCGGTGGGGAGATGTAGTTGGCCAGCTGTATCTCGTCGCTCTGCAGCGCCGCCGCGATGGTGGCCGGGTCGGAGAGGAACTTCAGGGTCACCCCGGCGAGGTGGATGTTCGCCGCGTCCCAGTAGGCGGGGTTGCGCGTCAGCTCGGCCTGGCCGTCCGGCACGTAGCTGGTGAGGGAGAACGGACCGGCGCCCACGGGCTTCGTGGCCAGCGCCTTCACGTCACCGGCCAGCGCCCGGGGACTGACGATCATGCCGCTGCGCCCGCCGAGGACGAGGGGCAGTGCGTAGTCCTGGCGGCTGAGGTGGAAGACGGCCTCGGTCGGGGTGGCCGCGTCCACCGAGGCGATCGCGGCGAGGGACGGCGCGACCTGCGAGCCCGTCTGGTTCTTGCCCCGTTCCACGTTCTGTCTGATCGCCGTGGCGTCGACCGGTGCGCCGTCGGAGAACGTCTGGCCGGGGCGGAGGGTGAAGGTGAGCGTGAGTCCGTCAGGGGAGAACTTCCACGCTCGCAAGCCCTGGCCCGGCATCACCGTCGGGCGCCAGCCGTGTCAGGGAGGCGTAGGCGAGGCTCAGCGGGGTGACGTCGATACCGGAGTTGGAGGCGACGGGATCCCAGGTCGACAGTGGCGGTATCGACCAGCTCAGCACACCGCTGGCGGCGGAGGGGTCCGAGGACACCGTGTCGTCGCTGCCGCAGGCGGCGGCGGTCAGCGCGACCGCCGCTACTACGACGGCGGCGAGAACGGGGCGTCGACCGCGCCGGTGGCGGCGCCGACGGCTGACAGCGGATAAGACGTTCTGCACCGTGTTCCATTCATATACGGGTACGGCGGGCCACGGGCTGCGTCCGCTGAATCTTGTGATGACCGGATTCTTTTGTGGTGTGTCATATAATTGTGCGCCTGTTGTTGTGTTGACGTGGATGCCATGCCGACGTGGATGCCGTGTCGACACGGATGAAGTGTCAGCATGGACGACGTGCCGCCGTGACATTCCTGATGTGGACGCCTCGGCGTTTGTTTGTGAGATGTCGAGGCGAACATCGAGAACATGACCGGCGCTGGGCCACGACTGGCACGGACGTGACCGGGCCGTGACGATTCATCGGTCGGTACGGAAGGCGGGGCAGGAGAGCTTCCGTCGCGGAGGATGCGGGTCAATTTCTGGAAATGACTGGTGATACGGGAGCGGATGGTACCGGGTGGCCAGCGTCCGGGTGGCTGGTGTCAGAGTCCCTGACTCGTCGTCCCTGATCTGTTCGGAAACGACTACCGGCTGCTCGGCCTGTGGCGGCCCGAGATTTCGCGGGATGCCCGGTTGAACGATCCGCCCGGACCCGGACAGGAAGCGGTCACAACGACACCGAAGTCGACATGACGCCGACGGAAGAAGCTCATCCGCCGAATCCTCACGCCCCTGTACACGCCGTCGAGGGTAACCGGAACGGGACACACGGGAACGCGGTCGTCCATTGTGCCCCTTCCTCCGAGATCATCATATGTCGCATCCGACACCGTACCGGCACGGTACTCCGGTTAGCAAGGCCTCCACCAGGAGCTCGCTCCTCGGAGGCGCGCGCTGCCCGCCAGTTCCCATGGTCAGCGATGCGGCCGGTGGCGCGGAGCGCCCACCTGGTTACGTTGTCGGCCGTCGGCGCCTTCACCGGCTTCGCCTTCGGCGGCTTCGCCACGACCGGCGCCCACGGCGCCTGACCCAGGAAACGGGCCCGCGGCCGTACCTCCGCCATGAACCGGGCGGCCTTCTTCGGCAGGGGGAATTCCGGCACGAACCTGTGTCCCGGATAAACGACATCACGCCTGGCGGCTTCCGGCTTCCGGCCGACGCCGCGTGCGCTCTCGTCCGCGTAGAACCGGATCGTGCTGTTCACAATAGGGGGCCGCTCTGGTTCTCGGGGCCGCACCGAACGTCGAGGTCCAAGTGGAAAACCAGTCGATTCACATACGGGTCGGCTGTGAGATCATGGTGAAGTGACCGTACCCGCCCTCATCCTGTGGGACATAGACCGCACCCTCGTCACCATTGGCCCGGTCAGCCGGGAGATCTACGCCCGCGCCTTCCAGTTCGTGACCGGCCGTCCCCTGCGGGAGCTGGCCGACATGACCGGCCGCACCGAGCGCGCGATTCTGCTGGACACGCTCCGGCTCAACGGCGTGCCGGACGACGAGCCGACCTTTGACGCCTTCTACGAGGCTCTTGGTCAGGCCGCCCGCCAGCTCGAAGGCCGGATGAGGGAGTCCGGCCGTCGCCTGCCCGGTGCGAAGGAGGCTGTCGCGAGTCTGGTGGCCAAGGACACGGTGCAGTCCGTGGTGACCGGCAACATCCGCTCCATCGCGGCCACCAAACTTCACGTCTTCGACCTGGAAGACCACATTGACCTGGAAGTTGGCGGCTTCGGGGATGACGACAGCGACCGAACCGTACTGGTACGGCTCGCGGTCAGGCGGGCCGAGGCCAAGTACGGCGTGACCTTCCCACCGAACCGGACCGTCGTCATCGGTGACACGCCGCACGACGTGAAAGGCGCCCACGATGCTGGCGTGCGGGCGGTGGGAGTTGCCACCGGCGGTAGTACCGCGGTGGATCTTGAGGCTTCCGGGGCTGATGCTGTCCTGCCAGATCTCACCCGGCCCCGCGCCCTACGGGCGGCTGTCTTCGGCCTCGTTGGTTAAAGCCGCTGGGTCAGGTCGTCGCCAGGCGGAACCGCTCTGCGAAGTCCCGGGCCGCGGGCACTGCGCCGAACGGCGCCAAGCCGTCTGCAAACTCTTTCAGGCGCAGGGCCACCCGGGTGGATCCGATGGCTTCGCTCACCTCCAGGGCGTTGCCGGCTGTCTGGCAGGCCTGCTCGACGTTGCCAGCCAGCAACTGGCACTTGGCCAGCCGGGACAGGTAGTGCACCCGGTCCCGCACCCGGTAGGGCGCCCGTCGGGTGAGCAGATCAATGGCTTCCGTCAGCGCCGTCGAGGCCTCGGTCGTCAAGCCCAGTTCGAGGAAGCAGGCACCCTCCTGGGCCGCTACTTCCACCTCGTCGACGTAGGATACCCACAGTGGTTCATCGCGGTGGCCGGCGCGCTCAAAGTCGGCGCGGGCTGTGTCAAGGCTTCGCAGACAGCCGTCCTGGTCACCCACCCCGGCTTGGGCACGGGCCAGGCGGGTGCCCAGCATCGTCCTGGTCAGCGGCGTGAGGTTCGTGGTCCCCGAGGCCAGCGCGGTTTGCGCCAGTGACAGTGCCGGCCCTCGCCGCCCCCGGTAGGTCTCCTGCAAGCTCATGTACGCTAGGGCGCTGGCGGCCAAGCCCGGTTCGTCGCCCTCGTGCGCTACGTAGATCGTGGTGGTGAAGTAGCGGCGGGCCGTCCCGTGGTGGTCGGCGTCGAGCGCCAGCCAGCCGGCCATCTGGGACAACTGTCCGAAGGGCACGAGCCCGTCGCCCGAGTCCTGCTCTACGGTCACTGCCATCCGGGCGACGTAACGAGACAAGGGCAGATACAGACTGTCACCACCTAGTTCGTCGTCGAGCTGCAAGAACAACTTCAGCAGCAACTCGGCACTCTGGCCGTTGGTCATGCCGTCGAAGGCCGAGATCCCGATGGTGGGTGTGCGTCTCTCGCCAGCGGCCAGGGGCAGCCGGCCAGATGTCAGGCTTCCGAGTAAGGCGGGCAGATCCGGCCCCACGGGCACGGCCGCCGCCGCCGGGGCGGACTCGACCGGTTCGCTGCGCTGCTCGGGGAGCTGAAACCACAGGAAGCGTCCCGGGATGCGCAGGGTCCGTGCCCACATCACAAGCCGGTCCAGGTCCTTGATCGGCGGGCCCGACTCGATGCGGGACAGCTGCACCTGGGAGATACCGACCCATCCTCCGACCAGCTCCTGGGACAGCACCCGGCCGTGCCACGGATTGCGTCGGTAGGCGGCGACGACCCGGCCGATATGCCAGCTGGCCAAGGCATCGCGCAGCTCGTCCGTCTGCCAGAAATGATCTGGCACCACCGGGGCTTGGAGACGCAGTTCCTGCCGTTTGCGCTGGCACGCCGCACAGGATCCGGTGGCGTTGTAGCGGGCCAGTCGGCTCCCGCAGGAACGGCAGTACCGGCCCGGTGCGACGTTCATATTTTCCCCGACCTGTCCCCATTCGCGGCCGTCCCGGCGCGCTCGGCAACAGTGTAAACACACGCCCGTCACCCCGGGTCAAATCCTGGAAACATCACGTATAGGCGTCATACATCCCTGGGCATGGTGGGGTCCGGGATGCTCGTTCACGCTTGAGCCCAGGCGCCCGGGGCCGGGTCGAGGTACGGCTCCCCGGTTCCGGGCGTTGTCCACATCGGGTGATCTTCATATCAGGACGGGAGGGCCGGTGGACGCAAACACCGGAGGGCAGGACTCCGCACTGGGACCGCCGGGCGCTGCGGCGTTGCACCGCATCGCCGTTGGGTTCGCGGCCGCGTGGGGACATCTGGAAGCCATTGGCGTCGCCCTCGCTTGCGCCGTAGACGAGCTACCCACCACGGCCGTGGGGCAGGCGGTCATCGAAGAGCGGACGGAAGCGGTTGCGGCCGAGCTACGCCGCTTGGGCGGTTCAGCCGGCATGAACCTGCCGTCCGCAGTGGCTCCGCAGCCAGCCGCCCATCTGCGGTCGAGCGTCCATCAGTTCGCCGCGACCACCACGGCCCCGGCGCTGGCCCGACATGAGGTAGCCCAGTTACTCCAGACCCGGGGACTTGGGGATCTCATCGACACCGCCGGTCTCTTGGTTTCGGAGCTCATCACGAATGCGGTCCGGGCCACCCAGGCGCTGGACAGTAATCCGAAATCCATCGTGACCATGCGCCTCAGCTGGGCCGCCGCAAGCCTCATCATCGAAGTCTGGGACCGCAGTCCACAACTGCCCGTACTCCAAGATCAATGCCTCGATGGCGAGGGTGGTCGGGGCCTTCACATCGTGGAAGCCCTGAGCCTCGCTGCAGCCTATTACCCGTCGCCCACCGGCCAGGGCAAAGTCACCTGGTGCCAGATCGAGGCGCCGATACCCGCTGAAGCTGAGGCGCCAACACCTCTTCTTCCATACCGCCGGCCGAGTGTCGCCCGCACCGATCCCGGTCTGGTTTTCGATGATCTAGTGGTATTACGGCGAGTCCTGGACGGCCTGCGCGCCCTTGACACCAGTCTGCCTCGGGGTGACGCTGTGAGATACTAGCGTTCCACTTTTCGCCCACGCATACCGTAACCCGGAGTTTTACTCATGCCGCTTGTCGCAGATAGCTGGATGACCGAACACCCCGCCTGGCTCCCCACCGAAAAAGGGGCGCGCCGCGTATTTGCATTGCCGGGTGGCCCGGTCCTGGCAGAGGTGGAAGGCGACAGCCTCACCCTCACCGCGCTCGGTGGAGACGACACCGAGCCGGCGGCAGACGTCTTCAGCCTGCCGGACGGTGCCGCCGCCGAGGTGCCGCAGTTGGCGAAGGAACTGTCCGGACTTGGGCGGGTGGGGCGCTTCCGTAACCCGTCGCTGTGGGAAGCGCTGGGTACTGCCATCCTGCGCCAGGTCATCCGGGCGGGGCAGTCCAAGAGGCTCTTCCGCGAGCTGTGCGCGGCTCACGGGGAGCAGGTACCGCTGCCGGATGGTGACGCTTACGCGCTGTTTCCTACGCCGGAGACCATCCTTGCTCTGACGGATGAGCGGTTCGCCGAACTTGGCCTTGCCTTCAAACGGGCTGCCTTGCGGGCTGCCGCCACGGCATATCTGAAGCATGGTGTCGGCTGGAGCCGTCTTTCCCTCCCCGTCCTCGTCGACGAGTTGCAAGGCGTTCAGCGCATCGGCCCGTGGACGGCCGGCGCGGCGATCGCTGACTACACAAATGACTGGAGCCTGTATCCCTACGCCGATCTGGCGGTGCGGACCTGGGCGGGACGGGCCGCCCCGTCACACCTTTGGCTCCACCACGAGCGCGCTTTCGGCGCCCAGTGGCGCCATCTAGCCAGCGAACACCTTTCTACGCTCACCCTTCTGACCCTTGCTTGGGGATCGCAGTATGGAGATATCGGATGACGGCGCCGTTCGGGGCGCCGACCTGAGCCGTCCGCTCGACGCGGTATTTGTCAATGCCCCGCTGCGGGACTATAGTCTGCGGCCCCGGGTCAATGATTTCACCCTGCCGGTTCTGGGCATGGCCTACATCGCCACGTATGCGGCAGCGCAAGGCTTCAACGTCGGGATTGTCGACGCCGAAGCCCTCGGGCTTGGCGTCAAGGAAACCTGCCAGCTTGTGAACCGCCTCGGTCCACGCTGGGCCGGCTTCAACCTGCTGGCACCGACGTACGAGATCAGCGCGGAGATCGCCTCCGGTCTGGACCGGGACATCTACGTCATGGTGGGCGGCCATCAGGCCAAAGCCATGCCCGAGACCATCATCACCGACCCCCGCTTCGGGGCTCTCGAAGCTTTGGTGCTCGGCGAGGGCGAGACCCGGGTGGCGGAGCTGCTGAGAGACAGGCGCGCACGGGCCGACCTGCCCGGTGTCATGTGGCTCGACCCAATTCTGCACCAGCCCGTCACCGGCGGCAGGCCAGGCGCGGGCCACCACCTGGCACCCGACGTGGACCGCCTGCCCTTCGTCGACCGCCGCTTCCTGGCGAACGACCCGTACGAGGCGCCGGACGGCCGGATAGAGGCCAACATGGTCGGCGCCCGCGGCTGCCCCTACGATTGCTCCTTCTGCGGCGCCGCCGTCAGCGCCAACCCCGACATCACCATCCGCACCCGCACACCTGCGGGGATCATCGCCGAGATGGAGGCGCTGCACGAGGCCTACGGCGTAACCGCCTTCCGCTTCGTCGACGATCTCTTTCTGGGCTACGAACGATTCATCCGCCGCTGCATGGACGCCTTCACAGCCCACGGCATCGGTGGCCGCTATGTCTGGGACGCCACCGGCCGTATCAACATTCTGCACCGGGCCGACGACGCCTTGCTCGATCTGCTCGCAGCCAACGGCCTGCGCGAGGTGGCTCTGGGCGTCGAGTCCGGCAGCGAACGGCTCCTCGGGTACATGGGCAAACGCATCATGCCGGACATGACCCGCTCCGCGGTCCGCCGCCTCACCGAGCGCGGCATCTCGGTGAAGGGCTACTTCATCCTCGGCTTCCCCACCGAGACGCGCGACGAGTTGGCCGCCACCGTCCGTCATGTCAGGGAGCTGTGGGAAGTGGCCGATCCACATCCGGGGAGCTTCCGGGCCTCCGTCTTCGAGTTCCGGCCGTATCCGGGCACACCGGAGTGGAGCCGGCTGTTGGCCACCGGCCGCTACCAGCCGTCACAGTTGCTGGCCTACACCGCCGTGGACCTCACCAAAGGCGGCGTCGACGAAGCCATGCGGGGGCGCGATGAATTCAACTTCTCGGTGAATATTCAGTTCGGGGAGGCCAATGTGGAGGAGGTACGGGCCGCCCTCATCGAGCTATCCCGCGAGCAGCACGCCCGTTCCAGCATCCGCCGATGAACAGGGGCTTTTTCGTCGCCATCGACGGCCCCAGCGGCATCGGTAAGAGCACGATCACCGCGGCCCTGGCCCGGCAGTTCGCGGGACAGGGCCTGCCTGTGCTGGCTACCAAAGAACCCACGGCCAGTCCCCTGGGTAGCCTCACGCGTTTTGGCACGGACGACTACGAGGGTCTGGCTCTGGCCTGCCTCGTGGCCGCCGACCGCTACCAGCACCTCGAAACCGAGATCCGTCCCGCCCTCGCCAGCGGCACCGTGGTGGTCTGCGACCGCTACGTCGCTTCATCCCTCGTGTTGCAACGCCTCGACGGTGTACCAGCCAAGTTTCTATGGACGCTAACCGAGCAAGCCGACCGGCCCGACCTGACCGTCATCCTCACCGGCGATCCCATCCGCTCCCGCGAGCGGGTGGCCCGGCGCGGCCTCTACAGCCGCTTCCACCGCGGCGGCCCGGAAGCCGGTGCAGCCGAGGCCGAGGCATACCGGGCCGTCGCCGCCGAACTCCAAACCGCCGGCTACGCCGTCGTGGTACACGACATCGGGACTCAGACGGCCGAAGAGGTGGCCGCCGTACTGGCAGCTTCGGTGCTCTCCCGGCGGGAAGGTAGCCGGACCACCGCTCCTTCCTGAGCCGCCCGCACGAGGGAGTCATACGTCTCGGTCGTGCGGGCGGCCGGGACACCCAGCGCCGTGACGAAGGCTGCCAGCTCCTCTTGGATCTGGGCGGCGGGCTCGTCGTCGGGCACCATCCGTTCGAGTTCCAGGAAGGTCCCGACCCCTTCCAACTCGTCCAGGCACAGCGACACGTCGCCGTGCTGGCCGGTGCGCCGCGTCTTCGCCACGCGGACGGTCGCGCGGTACCCCATACGCAGGATGGCCTCGTGCATCTGCCGGCGGTCCGCGACCTCCGTCTCGTATTCCAAGCAGTCCTGAGCATTGACGCCCGGCTCCTTCAGCGTGAGCCAGTGGCGCCCGTCCACTGTGCGAAGCCGCAGGAACGAAACTCCAAGCCTGCTGTCCCCGAAGGACCAGCCCACCGGGGCAAATGCCTGGTCATCCTGGTAGGCCGGTTTGCCAACATGAATACCCCGCGCCCTGAGGGCGACGAGCAGCGCCTCCGGGTCTGCCACGGAATACTTGACCTCGACCTCGCGCACCGGCTACCTCCATAGTTGGAACGACTGCAACCAGTTTAGCGAGACGTCATCCAGGCGCGAGAGCGGGGTTGTCCCCGCATGTCCACCACGAAGGAAAAAATCTGTTACGCATGACATAACGAGCGTTATTCATAGCCCATTGACCAGGAGGCATGGACTTCCTCAGTCGCAAAAACGCGCGCGATGGTCATGGCGGCGGTCCGGTATGTTGTCAGTCGGCTGGGAGATACAGGTCGGCGTCTATCATGTCGTTCATGGCGGTGGCCAGTGCTCGACGCCGTTTCGTCTTTCGCGCCGCATACTCCTCCAGATCGGCCACTGCGACCCGCCGGTGGCGACTGCCGGGAAGGGCCCGGGCCGGAATGGTCCCGTCGTCGAGAAGTTTCAGCAGCAACGGGCGTGAGATCCCCAGGTAGGCCGCTGCCTGGTTCGGAGTCAGTTCGCCGGTGGAGTCGGGGGAGAGGATCCGCACGCGATGCCCGGCCGCCTGCTCATAAGCCGTGTGGAGCAGGGCGCGCAGCACGGCCACGGGCGCGTCGACCTGTACGCCGCCCACGACGAGCACCACCGACCCGGAGTCTGATGACGCGATCGCCTGTTCCACGGCCGATGCGAGGTCCGACGACGCCCGTCGGGTCGGGGCGTCCGGGCTGTTCAGCTCAAGAACCGCCGGATGGGACGTCATGCTTCCTCCCGCGTCACCGGTTCCGCCATCGATGATCATAGTAGCTTCTATCTGAAGCATCTGTAAATCTACTCGATCTCGATCTCGATCGCGGGACGCAGTCGGATCATTGGGATCTCTCGAGCCCGGAAGCCGGTGGGCAGGGGAGTCTCGACGAACTCGCCTCACTGGTGGGTGGACGGCGATGAATTCCGCGCCGCAGCCCGGCTTGCGGTGAACCGGCTCGCGGGCCGTGACAGTATCCGGTATGTAACGCTATGCGCTGCCCGGCCGCATAGCGGACCTGTCGGGCCCGATCGCTACGCTGTGCTGGTTGTCCGTCCGGCCATGCTGTCGTTACCCGGGGCAGGGTGGTCGGCCGGCATGTGTCGGCCGGGCGCTGCCTGGCCAGTGGGGGCAGGCCAGGCGCTGCCTGGCCAGTGGGGGGAGGTGACACCGTCGTCATGAGTGCGGTGATCGAAAATCCGATCATCAACTCGCCGTACGCCGAGCCGAGACGGCACTGGCAGTTCGACGAGCAGGGCCTGATCACCGACGAGCTCGCCGCCGTCCGGCGGCCCAGCGAGTCGTGGATCCCGGTTCCCACCCCTCGCAAGGGCCGGGGGAAGGCGGTGCAGACCGAGCTCGACATCCTCGACGTGGCGGAACGGCGCCGTCGTAACGAGCAGGTCGACCAGATCCGGGACCGGGTCGCCATCTGGCGGCAGCGGCGTTATCCGAACGTCACCCCGACGACCCGCCGTCTGCTGGAGTACTGGTCGGACGAGGAGCGGGAGAACCGCGTCCTGTTCTGCCAGCGGGAGGCGGCCGAGACGGCCGTCTTCATCGCCGAGGCCGCGCCGAAGCAGGGCGACGAGTGGGTCCGCAACGCCCTGGCCGAGCAGAATCTCGACCACAATGACGGGCTGCCGCGGGTCGCGTTCAAGATGGCGACCGGCGCGGGCAAGACGGTCGTGATGGCGATGCTGATCGCCTGGCAGACCCTGAACAAGGTCGCGAGCCCGAACGACGCCCGTTTCACCCGACGCTTTCTGATCGTGACACCCGGCGTCACGATCAGGGACCGGCTGCGGGTGCTGCTCCCCGCGGACGAGGAGAACTACTACAAGCAGCGCGATCTCGTCCCGGCAGATCTGTGGGGCCCGCTGCGCCAGGCCGAGATCGTCGTCACGAACTTCCACTCCTTCCTGCCGCGCGCGACGAAGGAGGGCAGGGGGATCTCGGCCAACACCAAGCTTCTGCTGACCGCGGGCGGGGCGGACGACCCGTTCGTCGAGACCCCGGACCAGATGGTCAACCGGGTGCTGCGGGAGTTCTCCAGCTCCCGCTCCTCCGAGATCATCGTGCTCAACGACGAGGCGCACCACTGCTACCGGGGCCGGGCGGCCGCGGTCGGCGAGAACGCCACGACCGAGGACGACCTGGCCGGAGAGGAGAAGAAGGAGGCGCACAGCCGCAACGCCGAGGCCGGGGTGTGGTTCTCCGGGCTGCGCCACATCGCCCGCAAGATCGGTATCAAGACGGTGTACGACCTGTCCGCGACACCGTTCTTCCTCAAGGGATCCGGTTATCCGGAGGGCTACCTGTTCCCCTGGGTCGTCAGCGACTTCTCCCTGATGGACGCGATCGAAGCCGGCATTGTCAAGATCCCACGGGTGCCGGTGGACGATGACGCCATCGGTGACGAGGTGGCCTACCTGCACCTGTGGTCGAAGGTCGGCACCGAGCTGCCGAAACGGCTCCCGAAGGGCACGACGCTGGCCGGCCAGGGCCTGCCCGGCGCGCTGGAGGGGGCGCTGCGCAGCCTGTACGGCAACTACGCCAAGGCGTTCGCCCGCTGGGAGTCCTCCGACGCGGCCGCCCGCGGTGAGACGCCGCCGGTGTTCATCGTGGTCTGCAACAACACGACCGTCTCCAAGCTGGTCTACGACTTCGTCTCGGGTTTCGAGCAGGCCATGGGCCGGGTGAGCGCCCTGGTGCCGGGGGCGCTGCCGTTGTTCTCGAACGTCGGGGACGGGCGCTGGCTCGCGCGTCCCCGCACGATCCTGGTCGACTCCATCGAGTTGGAGTCCGGCGAGGGCCTGAAGGAGGACTTCAAGAAGATCGCGGCCGCGGAGATCGAGGCGTTCAGGGCCGAGCACGCCGCCCGCACCGGCCGGCCGGGTGAGGAGCTGGACGACGCCACCATCCTGCGCGAGGTCATGAACACCGTCGGCAAGGCGGGCCGGCTCGGTGAAGGCGTGCGCTGCGTCGTGTCGGTGTCGATGCTCACCGAAGGATGGGACGCGAACACGGTCACGCACATCCTCGGGGTGCGCGCGTTCGGGTCGCAGCTGCTGTGCGAGCAGGTGGTCGGGCGCGGCCTGCGTCGACGCTCGTACACGGTGAACGAGGACGGGATGTTCGAGCCGGAATACGCCGAGGTCTACGGCGTGCCGTTCTCCTTCATCCGGGTCTCACCGGAGAACGCCGACCCGCGGCCGCGCCGGCCGCAGACGCAGGTGAAGGCGGTCGAGGACCGGGCGGACGCGCGGATCGTCTTCCCGAAACTCGACGGCTACCGGATCGAGATCCCCGACGGTCGGCTCACCGCCGACTTCGGCAGGGAGCACCATTTCGAGGTGCCGTTCGACATCGCGAGCTGGACGGAGATCCGTGGGGTCGTCGGCGAGAAGGAGGTCCACGACCTCAGCGAGCTGGCCGGGAAACGGCCGCAGGAGGTCGCCTTCCGGCTCGCGCACACGATGCTCAACCGCTTCTTCAACGACGCCGGCGGGCAGCCCCGGCGCTGGCTGTTCCCGGATCTCGTCCGGATCGCCCGGCAGTGGCTGGACGAGTGCGTGACCTACGCGCCGGGAGCGCGCGTCGGTCATCTCACGCTCGCCGAGCTGCGGGAGATCGCGGCCGAGCAGATCTGGCACGCGATCACCCCGGAAAGCGGCCCCGGGGAGGAACGGGCCACCCCGATCTTCCGCCGGTACGACCCGTGGGGCTCGACCGATGCCGTCGACTTCTTCACCACGAAGCGGACGATGCGGACCGACCCGCGGAAGTGCCACGTCAACCATGTCGTGCTCGACGGCTTCGACGGCAACACCTGGGAGCAGATCATGGCCCAGACGCTGGAGTCCCTGCCGCAGGTCGCGGCCTACGTGAAGAACGACCATCTGGAGTTCGACATCCCCTACGTGCACGGCGCGCGGACCCGCCGCTATCTGCCGGACTTTCTGGTGCGGCTGGTCCGACGGGACGGCGACGTGCCCCGGCATCTGATCGTGGAGGTGTCCGGCTCGTTCAAGACGCACAATGCCACGATGCGGGCGATGACCTCCAGCAAGGCGGACACCGCCCGCAACCTGTGGTGCGCCGCGGTGAACAACCACGGCGGGTACGGCCGCTGGGGCTACATCGAGATCACCGATCCGGTGACCACCCGGGAGAAGCTCGACGAGGCGATCGACCTGCTCCACGCGGACGCACCGATCACCGGGCTGCCGACATGACCGTTCCCGGCGGTGTGACCGGTTCCAGGAGAGGGGAAGACAAGCATGCCGCCGCGTAGAAAGGCGCCCGCGCAGGCGGGCCCGGTGCCAGTGACGTCGATCCGCCACGACGACAAGCGGGTCAACATCCCCACCGCGGACGCGCACGACTTCATCCCCGACGAGGTCGAGCAGCCGGTCACCGTCGTGTACCAGCGGGATCCGTCGCTCGACCCGCAGTTGGTCTGGAAGGGCAAGGACGCGCAGGACTCGGTCGACCTCGCGGTGACCGCCCCACCCGTCTACATCCAGGAGAAGATCGACCCGCTGGTGCTGGTCGAGGAGGTCCGCAAGGCATCCGCCCGGGGCGCCCAGCAGGATGAGCTCGACCTGTTCGCCGACTTCGACGGCCTGGACGACTTCGACGCGGTCGACTACTACCGGCACGCGGCGAACTGGTCCAACCGGATGATCCTCGGGGACTCCCTCGAGGTCATGGGGTCACTCGCCGAACGCGAGGACCTCCGCGGCAAGGTCCAGATGATCTTTTTTGACCCGCCCTACGGCATCAAGTTCGGCTCGAACTGGCAGGTCTCCACCCGCAAACGGGATGTCAAGGATGGCAAGCTCGAGGACGCCACCCGCGAGGTCGAGCAGATCAAGGCGTTCCGCGACACCTGGGAGTTGGGCATCCACTCCTACCTGTCGTACCTGCGCGACCGCCTGACGGTCGCCCGCGACCTGCTCACCGACTCCGGCAGCATCTTCGTCCAGATCGGCGACGAAAACGTCCACCTCGTCCGCTGCCTACTGGACGAAGTTTTCGGCAGCGAGAACATGGTGTCGCTGGTGACGTTCCGTAAAACCACTGCGGCGACGGCCCAGTATCTGGCTGGCGTTTGTGACTATATACTTTGTTATGCTTACGATTATGATCATCTTAAGTATAGAGAACTTTATGCTT
>NZ_CAKKTM010000204.1:19140-44698 GCF_920888515.1 Protofrankia sp. CiP1_Cm_nod1
CTAAAGAGGTTAATGGACGCGGAAGCGGTCAATATACTCGCGTAGAACTTCCCGACGGCCGACGGGTATCTGTGGGAAGTACGTCGGAAAAAGGAAGAATATTTCGAGTTGACAATCTTACGAGTGCAAGGGTTCGGGAGGCGAGAACTGGCTATTATCCGGTCGAAGTCGCAGGTAGGAAATTTCTTCCACGGGCGGGTGAATGGAAGACTAACCGCGAAGGTATGGAGCGGTTGAAATGGGCTGGTCGACTTGAGCCTGTAGGTAATACGCTTACATATATCCGTTATTTTGACGATTTTCCTGCTTATCCATACACAAACTTCTGGGAAGATACTGTAACTTCTGGATTTGCCGACCCTAAGACGTACATTGTCCAAACGAATCCCAAGGTAGTTGAGCGGTGCATGCTCATGGCCACCGATCCGGGGGATCTGGTGCTTGACCCGACGTGTGGGTCGGGGACTACCGCGCTGGTCGCTGAGCAGCGGGGGCGGCGGTGGATCACTATTGATACGTCCCGGGTGGCGATCGCGTTGGCGCGGCAGCGGGTGATGGGGGCGAAGCTGCCCTACTACCTGCTTGCGGATTCCCCGGAAGGTCGGGCGAAGGAAGCCGAGCTCACCGGGACGCCCCGGCCCGCCGGCGGCACGAAGGGTGACATCCGCAAGGGTTTTGTCTACGAGCGGGTCCCACACGTCACGTTGAAGTCGATTGCGAACAACCCGGACATCGTCGAGGGGATGACCCGCGACGAGATCGACGCGGCGATCAGGCGGCATGCCGAGACCGAGCTGCTCTACGACCGTCCGTACGAGGACAGGCGGAAGATCCGGGTGTCCGGCCGGTTCACGGTGGAGAGCCTGTCACCGCATCGGGCCCTCGGCCTCGAGGTGGACCTGCCCCGCACCGAGCGAGCGGCGGCGGAGTCCTCGGAGGCCGCCTCGTACGAGTCAACGATCCTGGAGAACCTGCGGGCCGCGGGCGTCCAGAACGGGCTGCGGCGGGAACGGCTCGTCTTCGACACCCTCGAGCCGCACGCCGGCCGGTACGTGCAGGCCGTCGGCACCCGCCGGGACGCCGACGCCGGCACCCCGCAGCACGTCGCCGTCGCGATCGGCCCGCAGTACGGCACGGTCAGCCCGGCGCTGATCAAGGACGCCGCCCGGGAGGCGCTGCGCGGCCAGGGCCATGACCTGCTGCTCGTCCTCGGGTTCGCCTTCGACGCCCAGGCAGGCGAGGTGGTCGGGGAGTTCCGCCCGTCCAACGGCGCGGACTTCGCCTCCGTCACCGCCGAACGCCAGCTCGGACGGCTGCCGATCCTGCTGGTCCGCATGAACCCGGATCTGGCCATGGGCGACGAACTGCTGAAGAAAACCGGCGCGGCGAACCTGTTCACCGTGTTCGGCGAGCCGGACATCGACATCGGGCACACCCCCGACGGGCTCGTGATCGACATCCGGGGCATCGACGTGTACGACCCGACCACCGGCCAGATCCGCTCGCACGACCCGTCCAGCATCGCGCTGTGGATGGTGGACACGGCGTACAACGGGGAGTCGTTCTTCGTCCGCCACTGCTACTTCTCCGGGGCTGGCAACGACCCCTACGCCCGGCTGAAGAAGGCGCTGAAGGCCGATATCGACGAGGCCGCCTGGGCGACTCTCTACACGACCCGTTCCCGGCCGTTCCCCAAACCCGACACGGGCCGGATCGCGGTCAAGGCCATCAACCACTACGGCGACGAAGTCCTCAAAATCTACGAAGTGTGACGGGACTGAACGGGGGACCGGCAATGGACTACACGGCCGCGCAGCGGGCAGCGATCAGCACCCTGGACGACCCGCTGCTCATCATCGCGTGCGCCGGGTCCGGCAAGACGCAGGTCATCTCCCAGCGGATCGTCGAAATCCTGCGCCGGCCGGGCGTCCGCCCGGAGAACGTGGTGGCGTTCACCTTCACCGAGAAGGCCGCCGCCGAGCTGAAGAACCGGACCCTCGAGCTGATCGAGCACGACCTCGGCCCGATCCACGGCCTGGCCGACATGTACATCGGCACGATGCACGGCTTCGCCCGGTCGGTGTTACAGACCTGGGTTCCCGAAACCTTCAAGTACGCGGTCCTGAACGAGATCCAGAACCGGCTGCTGGTCGACCGCAACAGCAACAAGTGCGGGCTGACCACGGCGAAGGCCATGGTCAAGGGGACATCGAGACCGCTGTGGAGGTACAAGGAGTCGGGACTGTTCATGCAGGTGGTCGGCATCCTGCGTGAGGACGACATCGACCAGGAAAAAATCCCCGAGGACCTCGACGAGGCGCTTGGGATGTACCGCACGGTGCTGCACAGCCTCCGGTATTTCGACTACACCGAACTGCTCCGCACCACGGTCGACATGCTCGAGTCCGATCCGGGCGACTCCATGGCCGGCCCGCTGGTCCGTCATGTCCGGGACGCGGTGCGCTATGTCGTCGTCGACGAGTACCAGGACACCAACCACATCCAGGAACGGATGATTCAGGGCCTGTGCCGGTTCGGGGCGAACCTGTGCGTGGTCGGCGACGACGACCAGACGATCTACCAGTGGCGCGGCAGCGCGGTCAGGAACATCCAGACCTTCACCCGCCGTTACCCCGGGGTCCGCAGCGTCACCCTGGATGACAACTTCCGGTCCAGCCCCGCGGTGGTGTCGCTGGCGCAGACGGTCGCCGAGACCCTTGTCGACGACAGGCTGGCCAAGAACATGGTCGCGTCCGGCCACCAGGAGTTCGACCGCGGCGATCTGCTCGCGGTCGAGTTCAGCGGCGCCGACGACGAGGCGGTGTGGATATGCGACCGGATCGCAGCCCTGCGGGGAACCCCTTTCCGGGACGACCGGGACGAGGCGCCGCGCGGCCTGAGCTGGTCGGACATGGCCGTCCTGTTCCGCAGCGTCGCCAAGGACGCCGACCCACTCGTCGCCGAACTGAAACGGCGGGACATTCCCTACGTCATCAAAGGTCTCGCCCGGCTGTTCGACGCGCCGGAGATCCAGGCCTGTGTGACGGCGTTCAGCTACATCATCGGTGAATCCGGCGCGGACGATGTGCGCGATTCCTGGAATGCCGCTGATATCGGTCTCGACGCCGCGGATCTGACCGCCGGGCTGAAAGTTCTCGACGAGGCGAAGAACTGGCAGCCGGGCGCCCGCTGGGGTTCCTACACCCTGCAGCGGACCTACCTCGACTTCCTCGAGGCCGTCGGCCTGCGGGAGGACACCGTCCCGTCGGCGGACGGCACGGTGCGCGGCGAGCTGGTGTTCTACAACCTCGGCAAGTTCAGCCAGGCGATCTCGGACTTCGAGCAGATCCACTTCCAGTCCGACCCGGCCAGGAAATACGAGGGCTTCGTGCGGTGGCTGACCCACCATGCCCCCGGCTACTACGCGGAAAGCGACGCCGACGTCGGATACGCCACCCCCGACGCGGTGACCATCGCCACCGTCCACCAGGCCAAGGGGATGCAGTGGCCGGCGGTGTTCGTCCCCGCCCTGCGGAAGAACCGCTTCCCGTCGAAGCGGCAGGGCGGGATAAACGTCTTCCACGTCATACCCGAGAACGCGGTGCCGGACGCGGAACGCTACCGGGGTACCGAAGCCGACGAGGCCCGGCTGTTCTATGTTGCCGTCACCCGGGCGCAGAAATACCTGGCGCTGTCCTTCTCGCCCGGAGGGTCATCCATGTACGCCAGGCGATCGGTGTTCTTCGATCTGGCGACCCGCAACCCGAACGTGCTCACCGCGGCACCCCCGGTGCGGACGGTCGCGCGGCTGGAACCGCGCCCGCGGCACGAGCTGCCGGATGTCACCCTGAGCTTCAGCGAGCTGAAATATCTGTTCGAGTGCCCGTACCAGTTCAAGTTGCGTTTCCTCTATGGATTCAACCCGCCGATCCATGAGGCGCTCGGCTACGGCAAGTCCGTCCACGACGTCATGGCGGAAATCCACAAGCGGGCCATCGACGGTGATCTGGCCTCGGCCGCCGAGGTCGCGGACCTGGTTGACCGGCACCTGAACGTCCCGTTCGCCTATCCGGCGCTGCGGGAGCAGCTCCGCGATGCCGCCCGCAAGGCCGTCAGCCGCTACCTCGCCGAGAACCGGGGAATCCTCGGGCAGACCCTGCACAGCGAGCAGCAGGTACAGGTACGGGTCGCCCCGGGCATCACGGTGGACGGCCGGATCGACCTCATCCGCCGCCTGGACACCAACGAGACCTCGATCGTGGACTTCAAGTCCACCGAGCGGGCCCAGGCCGAGGAGGTCACCCGCGACCAGCTGCACGTCTACGTCCTCGGCTACCAGGAGCTCACCGGCCAGCGCGCCGACCTGGTGGAGGTGCTCAACCTCGACGAGCGTTCCCGGAGCACCCGCGAAGTCGTCGACGAGTTCTTGCTCGGCGACATCCAGAACAAGATCCGAGACGCGGGGGAGGCGCTGCGCGCCAACGACCTGCCACGCCACCGGCACTGGTGCAAGGCATGCGCCACCTGCGACCTCGCCGGCATCTGCCGCGACAAGACCGCCTGACGGAGGCCGGACAAGAATCAGTAAAATCATCTGTACCTTCTGGTATCCAGATATGTCCAGATATCGCGAGTGGCGATTCCGAGAGATGACGGGGGCGGGATGGCACTGTCCAGGGCTGCGGCACGGCTGTACGCGGAGATCGGCCCCACCTGGTCCAACTGCGGTCCGTTGCAGAACTGCCTGAAGATACGGGGTGACACGCAGTTCGCCGCCGTCGTGGAGGAGCTTGTCACGGCCGGGCTGGCGGTCCTGGAGGGACGGCGGATTCGCCGAGCGGACGCCGGCGACGGCAACGCCCGCCTCCAGCCGGAGATGTCCGCCGACGCACACCAGATCTTCGACCGGCTTCCGCCGGACGGCAGCGCCATCGGTGGTCTGCAGCTCCGCGGCCTGGTCAGGCTTACCAACGATCGTTATCGGGCGGCCGTGGAGGAGCTCAAGGCCGCTGGCCTCGTCCGCCCGGGACGGGGCCGTGGCGGCACGCTCGCCCGCGCGGACGACGCGCTCCAGTCACCGGACGCCGAGGTGCCCGCAACCTCGCTGGACGACGCCAGGCTCACGCCCGCGGGCCCCGGGCAGCTGGTTCACCGGGAGTCCGAGCTGTACCAGCCGTTCGTCGACTGGTACCGGAGCGACCTCGACACCAGAACGCTCACGTTCGGCCACGTGCGCGAGACCGCGACCGCGCGTGGCCGGGCCCGGGCCAGCGGTCAGTGGTCCCGGCCCGACGTGGCCGCGGTTGAGGTGTGGAGCTCACCCCTGCTGCCCGACGTCGAACTCACGATCTCGTCCTTCGAGATCAAAAGGGCGTCGGAGGCCAACCGGCTGGAATCGCTCTATGAGGCGGCGGCGCACGGCCGGTGGGCGCACTACCCGAGTCTCGTCGTCGAAACGGCTTCTCCCGAGGCTGAACTGGCACTACGCGAGGACATCTGGCCGGAACTCGACAGGCTGAAGCTGGGTCTGTACACGATGTACAACCTTGGCGACGGGACCTTCCAGATAGAGAAGCACCTCTTTCCGCCGCGGCAGACGCCCGAGCTAGGTTACCTGGATGAGTTGCTGGAGCATTTCTTCTCGGAGGACAAAGCGTTGCGGGAGAAGTACCAGCAGGCGATCGGACGGTAGCCGGCCGCCTAAGAAGATCGGCACGAGTTTGTCGCTGTGTACGCTGACACAGCCAAAAAGCGTACACAGCGACAAACTCGTGCCAATCATGGTCTGCGTGGGTGGTTATCTCGCCTCGTCGAGCGAGGAAAGGGCCGTGGGTGGAGCCGTGACGGGGAAACGTGAAGTGTGCGAGGTCGGCAAGTGCGTCACCGCTCCGTTCGCGTACTTGTCCGGCCGTTCGATGGTGCTGCCGCGGACGGTACGGACAGGCTGGACGGGGTGGAGGCGGATGGATCGGATGCGGCGGGGGCGGCCGGTAGCGGTGTCGCCGGAGGTGTTGTGGCCGGGCGGGATTCGGTCGGGAGGGCGGCGCGGGGGGAGGGTACGGGGGGAGGCGGCGGGGCGAGGTCGGCCAGGGCGCGCGGCAGTGCGCGGCTGAGGGCGGTGATGCCCGGCTGGATGGTGGGGTCGCTGTGCAGGGCGATGCCGATGAAGTCGCGGCCGCTGGTCACGGCGACGCTGAGCCCGTGCCCGCGGGCGAGCGGCACGATGCCGTAGAGCTCCCGCATCGGGGCGCCGGCCAGCCGCGGGGTTCTGTTCGATCCCGGGATGTTGCTCACCACGATGTCGAACAGCAGGTTGGCGCCGCGTCCGGCCAGCGGCGCGACGAGATGGTGCACCGCGGCGGGCAGCGAGTGGGCCAGCAGCGGGAACGCGCCGGCCCCGCGGTAGGGGCCGGCGGCCTTGTTGCGTTCCATGGCGACGCGGACGGCCCGCAGCCGCCGTACCGGGTCCGGTTCGGACACCGGCAGGTCGCACAGGTATCCGGACAGGTTGTTACCCGGCCCCTGCCCCGGCCCCGCGGCGTCGGGGCGCAGCGCGACCGGGATGAGCGCCCGCGGCGCGGCTCCGCCGAGCCCACGGTCGCCGGAGTCCAGCCAGTCCCGCAGCGCCCCGGCGAGCACGGCGAGGACGACCTCGTGGGTCATGACCCGGTGCCGCTGCCGGACCCGCCGGACCGCGCCCGGATCCAGCTGGACGAGGGTCAGCCGCCGCTCCGGCGGCGTTTCCGACTGTTTCCCCGGCAGGGACGGTTTTCCCACCACGGAGGACACCGCGGACAGGCGTGCCCTGCGCAGTACCGACGCCGCGATGCCCAGTTCGCGTGTGGTCCGGCGGCTGGTCTCGACCAGTTGCCCGGCGATCAGGGAGGGGCCGGCGACCAGCGTGGGGATCGCGCTGAGCCACTGGTCCGGCCGGGGCAGCAAGCGCCATGCCACGGGCGCGCCCGCCACCGGCCCGCCCGTGGCCGTCGACCCGGCCGCGGAGGACCTGGCCGTGGCTGACGGAGCCGTTGCGGTGTCGCAGGCGAGGGCGTTCCCTTCGTTGCCGAGCGCGGTGGGCTCGTCGTACATCGCGGAAAAGAGGCGGACGCCGCCCTGGCCGTCGGTGACGGCGTGATGTGTTTTGAGCAGGAACGCGAAGCGTCCGTCGGACAGTCCAGTGATCACATGTGCTTCCCACAGCGGCCGGGCCGGATTGAGCTGGGACGCCATCGCGCTGGCGGTGTATTCGGTGAGCTGGTCGCGCGTTCCGGGGGGCGGCAGACAGCAGACCCGGATGTGTGCCTCCACCTGGAACTGCGGGTCCTCGACCCATTCCGCGGCGGCGGGCGGTAGCGCCGTCGACCGGAGGCGCTGCCGGAACTGGGGGAAACCGCTCATCCGCTCGCTGAGCAGACGGACCAGTTTCTCGACACCGACGGGGTGGTCCGGCTCGAATATCATCAGCGCGCCGATGTTCATCGGGGCCGTCCGGTCGTCCAGTTTCAGAAATGCCATGTCCAGCCCGCTCAACCGCTCGCCGGCCATCCGGCCTTCCTTTCTGTATCTCGCCTGTGTTCCGTCGCTGTGCCTCGTCGACGTGGGACGCGCCGGGGCCGTGCTGCTGTGCGCGAGAGATGCCCGCCATCGTGCTGTGCGCGGGACGTGCCCCTGTGCTGTGCGCGGGACGTGCCCTTTGTGCTGTGCACAGCACGTGCTCCTGTGCTGTGCACAGCACGTGCCTTCGTGCTATGCGCGGGCTGCGCCGGCCGCGGTGCTGCTCGGGGTGTTGAGGTGTTTGACGACTTCGCGGAAGACCATGGGGTTGGCCGCCATGGCACCATGGTTGCTGATATCGACTGGGTACAGGTCCTGCAACGTGATGTTCTGCACGCCCGGCCCGTTCAGGAACGCCGAGGCATAGGGCGTGACGACATCATCGAATTTGGACGCGATGACCGTGTACTGGACGCCGGGCACGGTTTCTCCATCCCCGTTGAGTTTGGTCAGCAGCACGGAGCCGATGGTCTGGTCGGCGCAGGCCGGCGGCATGGTCGAACCGATCAGCTGCTCGGCGCCGGGGAACTGCTTGGCCAGCGTGACCAGCTCGTTCTCCGCCATGCCGTGGTTGGACGGGGAGAGCGAGATCAGCCGGTTCACCTTGCCCGCTCCACCGAGGAACTTGATGTAGTAACGCGGCATCATGCCGCCCTGTGAGTGGCCGACGATGTCGACCTGGCTGGCGCCGGTGGCGGCCAGCACCTTGTCCACGAACGCGGCGAGCTGCTGGGCCGACTTCTCGATCGAGTCCAGGCCGTGCAGGACCGGTATTCCGGGCAGGGCGCCGTAGTCCAGCCGGAACACGGTGAATCCGGCCGCGGCGAGCACGGGCGCGGTGGTGATCCAGTAGTCGCGGGCGTTGCCGAAGGTGCCGTGTACCAGCACCACGGGACGGGGATGCTCGGCGCTCGGGCGAGCCTTCCAGTCGTCGATGTTCGGCAGCTGGACGACGCCGGCCACCTGGGCGGCGACCTGGGCCGGCGCACCGAGAACACCATCCACCGTTCGTCCTATTTTCGGGAACGACATGACGTAAAACCTCCCACCATTCCGCCGGACATCACGTGCTCAGCGAAATGCTAGCCGAAGATTGGTGTCCCGGCCGGGGCCCGGTGAAACAGAACCGTTTGTCCGGCGGCATGCCGATGTTCTTCCTTCCGGATGTTCCCGGGTTGGGATCCGGCCGTTCCCGGCTGCCGTGAGTACGGGTGTTCGTCCGGAGCCGTGGTGTACGTCGGGTGGCCGCTCGTGTCCCGTTCGGCGGAAAATCACGTCATCCGGTGGAAATTTCGCCGGTGCGCGCGCCGGGCTGTTTTCCGGTCGGATCGCCGATGTATGCGGGTTGGTGGTGGAATGCGTCCGGGTGCCGGGCCGCGGCCGGTCGGGACGGGGTGCTCCGTGGCCGGCCGGGAGGCGGCTGTCCTGGCGTTCCGGCGGGTCGCGGGGCTAGGTTGCGGTCACCGGGGCGACATCGGGCGGGCCCGTCCACGCCGCTACAGCGCGTAACCATGTTAGGCGGTCACGCTGTGTCGCCACACCGTGCTGACAGGGCTGCGCGCTTTCGTGGCCGCCCGGTGCTACTGTCACGCAGTGTCACCACGGTTCGGTTGATCGGTTCCGGTCGGTTGATCGGTTCCGGTTGACGGTGAACCCGCTCCGGCGGGCCGGCGGTGACACGAGCATGTTCCTTTCGTGCCACCGTGGGCCGGAATTTCCGGATCATCAGTGGATCGCATGGCGACGGGCACACACCGCTCATCGCCGCGCGATCCGGATCATCAGGGACGCCGGCGGGCCGCCCGATGGCGCGATCAGGATTTTTTCGCGCCGTCGCAGCGGCCCGGACTCCCGGATTCCCGGGTCCCCGGAGCAGCGATAAAGATGGCGAATGATTTCATATGCCCGGTCGTCCTGGCGATTGGTGATAACTCGAACATGAAACTGATGGTGCGGGTGGACAGGCGCTCCCCTGCGGAGCGGATTCGATTGGATTATTTCTCGGATATTGATCCGACGTCGGCCGTCGACACCGGCGCGTCGGTTCGTCGAGCGACCACCGGGGGCTGACCGTGCTGGTACCGCTCAAGGATTCCTGGTCGTTGGTCCTCGGTGTGTCCAGCGGCATGGGGCGGGCCACGGCCCGCGCGCTGGCCGCGGAGGGCGGCAACGTCATCGGGATTCACCTCGACACCGCCGACGGGCAGGAAGCCGCCGGGGAACTGGCCGCGGAACTGCGGGAACGAGGTGTCGCCGCGCATTTCTTCAACCGTAATGTCGCCGCCGCAGCCACTCGTGCCGACCTGGTGCCCCGGATCGCTGAGCTGACCGGTGACGCCGGGCTGCGCGTCGTGGTCCACTCGGTCGCCTTCGGCTCGCTGCTGCCTTTCGTGCCCCCGCCCACGGCCACGGATGTGCCCACGGCCACGGTCACGGCTGTGCCCGACGCGCGGGGCGGTGGCACCATCACGGCGAGGCAGATGGCCATGACCCTCGACGTGATGGCGCACAGCCTCGTCTACTGGACGCAGGATCTGCTGGCCGCCGGGCTGCTGCGGGCCGGCGCCAAGATCTATGCGCTGACCAGCGCCGGGAGCTCCCTGGTGATTCCCAGCTACGGGGCCGTCTCGGCGGCCAAGTCGGCGCTGGAGTCGCACGTCCGGCAACTCGCCGTGGAGCTCGCGCCGCGCGGGGTGGCGGTCAACGCGCTGCGCCCCGGCACGACGATCACGCCCGCGTTCCGGAAGATCCCGGGCAGCGCGCAGTTCGACGACGCCTGCCTCGCCCGCAATCCGCACCGGCGGCTGACCCGGCCCGAGGACGTCGGTGAGGCGATCGTCGTCCTGTCCGCCAGCGATTCGTCCTGGGTGACGGGAAACGTGATCGGTGTCGACGGCGGCGAACTGATCGGGACGTGACACTCCGCCGGTCCCGCCCGGCGGGGTGGCCCGAGGACGCCGGCCGGTGACGAGACGGAGACGAACAGGCCCGCGGCACCGCGGGGAAGAACGGGCCCACGGCCCGGCGGAAACGTGATCGCGCTGCTTTCGGCCGTCCGGAACAGGCACAACGGGAAACCGGGCCAGGCGTGACGAGAAAAAGCGGAAAAAGAAGAAAAAGGATGCGATAAATGACCAGGAACCTGGAGATCGCGGTGGACCGGGAGGAGCTGCGCGCCCTCGTCGCGGACACCCTCGAACGGTCGCCGGCCGAGGTGACCGACGACGCCGACTTCGTCGGCGAGCTCGACCTCGACTCACTGATGGCGCTGGAGATAGTGGTGCGTCTGGAGAAGCGCTACCGCATCAGGGTGAAGGACGAGGAGTTCGCCAGCATCACCTCGCTGAACGGGATCTACGATCTGCTGACGGCCAAACTCGGGGGGACCTGACGTGCCCGGCGACATCCGTCCGGTCGCCGTGGTGACCGGTGGTTCCCGCGGCATCGGGCGGGCCGTGGTGCGGCAGTTGGCCGCCGACGGTTTCGACGTGGCGTTCTGTTACCACAGCCGTCCCGACGCCGCGGAGGAGGCCGTCGCCGAGGCGGCGGCCCACGGCGGACGGGTGATCGCCCGCAAACTGGACATCGCGGACGCCGGCGAAGCCCGGGCGCTGGTCTCCGCCGCCGAGGACGAGCTCGGGCCGGTAGACGCGGTGGTCGCCTCCGCCGGTGTTGTGCGGGACAACCCCCTGGTGCGGATGACCGACGACGAATGGCGGACCGTGCTCGGCACCAACCTCGACGGCACGTACAACATCTGCCGGGCGGCAATCTTCTCCTTCATGAAACGCCGTACCGGCTGTGTCGTGACGATGTCCTCGGTGGCGGGTGTGCACGGCAGCGCGAAACAGACGAACTACGCGGCGTCCAAGGCCGGTGTCATCGGCTTCACCCGCGCGCTGGCGAAGGAGTGCGGGCCGTTCGGGATACGGGCCAACGCGGTCGCGCCCGGCCTCATCGACACCGACATGATCAGCGGTCTCGGGCCGTTGCGCGAGCGGCTCGTCGAGCGTATTCCGTTGGGCCGGGTGGGGAGCCCGGACGACGTGGCCGCCCTCGTCTCCTTCCTCCTTTCCGACCGGGCCGGCTACATCACCGGCCAGGTATTCGGTGTGGACGGCGGGCTGGTCGTGTGACCGGCCCGCGTCCGAGGTTCTTTTCCGGGCCCGGGGTTCCCGGCGCTTCGGGGCCGGCCGGCGGACCCGTGCCCACTGGTGTTTTCCGAGGAGCCCGATGACGACGACCACCCGCACCGGTGAAGCATGGCTGCGGCGCTTCCACCCGGTGCCGCACGCCACCGCCCGGCTGCTCTGCCTGCCGCACGCCGGTGGCTCGGCGAGCTTCTACTTCCCGGTCTCGCGGGCGCTGTCCGCTTCTGCGCCGGCCTCGATACCGGCCTCGATACCGGTCTTGATGCCGGCATCGGCGCAGGCGCCGGTGTCCGCCTCGCGGCCGGCATCGGTCGAGGTGCTGGCGGCCCAGTATCCCGGCCGGCAGGACCGGCGCAGCGAGACCTGCGTGGAGGACGTCGGGGAGCTTGCCGACCACCTCGTCGAGGCGCTGGCGGGCTGGACCGACCGGCCGCTGGCCCTGTTCGGGCACAGCATGGGCGCCACCGTCGCCTTCGAGGTCGCCCGGCGGCTGGCGGGTGCCGGTGTGACCGTCGCGGCGCTGTTCGTCTCCGGCCGCCGCGCGCCCTCCCGGCAGCGGGCCGAGAACATCCACCGCGGCCCGGACGACCTGCTGCTGGCCGAGCTGAAAGCGCTCAGCGGAACCGGGGAGAAGGTGTTCGGCGACAGCGAACTGCTCGACCTCGTGCTGCCGGTGATCCGCAGTGACTACAAGGCGGCCGAAACATATCGCTACCAGCCCGGGCCGAAGCTGGCCTGCCCGATCGTCGCCCTGGTCGGGGACAGCGATCCGAAGGTCACGGCCGACGACGCCCGGGCCTGGGCGGACCACACCACGGCGCGGTTCGAGATGGCGGTCTTCCCCGGTGGCCACTTCTACCTGACCGAACACCGCCCGGCCGTCGTCCACACGATCCTGGACCGTCTCGCGCGGTTCTGCGGCTGACTTCTCCCGTTTCTGTCTTCTTTCGTGACCGATCCGCCCACCCGGGCTCGTCGCAGCGATTCTGTCATAATCATTTCCTGGTTGTTCGGTAGTTCAGTCGTGATGTGCCGCCATTCCATGGTGATGTTTGTTCCGGATGTTGTACCGCTTTTGTTCCCGGTCGGCCGTGACGTGGTTCCCCCGCGGTGGGCGGTCTGCTACCGGCGGCCGTCGGGCCGCCGGGCCGTCGAACCGCCGGGAAATCAGGTGGACGACGTCGGCGGCACGGCTTTTCCCTGTTTCGACCGGAGGTGGCCTTGTACCAGTCGGAGGTGGCGATGAGCGGTTCCGAAGCCGTCCCGGACGTGCCGTCGGTGCGCCCGGACCGCCGGATCGCCGTTGTCGGCATGTCCTGCCGCCTGCCCGCGGCACCCGGCCCCGACGCCTTCTGGCGGCTGCTGCGCGGCGGGACGTCCGCCATCACCGAGGCGCCGGCGGACCGTTGGGGCCCGCCCGGCCCCTTCGACGGCGAGCTGTCCCGCCCCGGCGGCTGGCAGGGCGGGTTCCTCGAGCAGGTCGACCGGTTCGACGCGGAGTTCTTCGGTATCTCCCCGCGCGAGGCCGCCACGATGGACCCCCAGCAGCGGCTGATGCTCGAACTCGGCTGGGAGGCGCTGGAGGACGCCGGGATCGTCCCCGGGACGCTGCGCGGCACCCGCGGCGGCGTGTTCGTCGCGGCGATGTGGGACGACTACGCCACCGTGCTGCGCCGGGGCGGGCCGGCGGCGGTCAGCCAGCACACCATGACCGGGCTGCACCGCAGCGTCATCGCGAACCGGCTGTCGTACAAGCTGGGTCTGCGCGGCCCGAGCCTGGTCGTCGACACGGGCCAGTCCTCCTCGCTCGTCGCGATCCACCTGGCCTGCGAGAGCCTGCTGCGGGAGGAGTGCTCCGTCGCGCTCGTCGGCGGAGTGAACCTCATGCTCGCCGCCGAGAGCACCGTGACGGTCGACCGGCTCGGCGCGCTGTCGCCCGACGGGCGCTGCCACACCTTCGACGCGCGCGCGAACGGCTTCGTCCGCGGCGAGGGCGGGGCCGTCGTCGTCCTCAAACCCCTCGCCCTGGCCCAGGCGGACGGCGATCCGATCCACTGCGTGATCCTGGGCAGCGCGGTCAACAACGACGGCGGTGGCGACACCCTGGTCACCCCGGACCAGGCCGGGCAGGAGGACGTCCTGTGGCAGGCGTGCGCCCGGGCCGGCATCGACCCGGGCGACGTGCAGTACGTCGAGATGCACGGGGCCGCGACCAGGGTCGGCGACCCGGTGGAGGCCGCCGCTCTCGGCGCAGCCCTCGCCGCCGCCAGGGCGGGCCGGTCGCCTCTGCGGGTGGGCTCGGTCAAGACCAACATCGGGCATCTCGACGGCGCGGCCGGTATCGCCGGCCTGGTGAAGACCGTCCTCTGCGTCCGCAACCGGGAATTCGTCCCGAGCCTGAACTTCCAGGCGCCGAACCCGCGGATTCCGCTGGACGCGCTGAACCTGGCCGTTGCGGTGAGCACGCAGCACTGGCCGGACGAGGGCCGCGGCCGCGTCGCCGGCGTCAGCGCGTTCGGCATGGGCGGCACCAACTGCCACGTGCTGCTCACCGAGGCGCCGGAGCCGGACCGCCGGGACGGCACCCGCGAGCACACCCGCGACGACACGCACGACGACGGGGGCGACGGCACATGTGCCGTCACGCGTGACGGCACGCGGGGGGAACGGGGGAGCGAGCCGCCGGCGGTGCCCTGGGTGCTCTCCGGCCGCGGCGCCCGGGCACTGCGGGAGCAGGCGAAGCGGCTGCGCTCCCACCTCGACGATCATCCGGAGCTCGAACCGGCCGACGTGGCCTACTCGTTGGCGACCACCCGTACCGCCTTCCGCCACCGCGGCGGACTGGTCGCCCGGGACCGGGCCGGCCTGCTGCGCGGCCTGGACGCCCTGGCCGAGGGACAGGAGTTCCCCGGCCTGGTGCGTGGGACCGCCGGCGACGCCGGCGTGCTGGCGTTCCTCTTCGCCGGCCAGGGGGTGCAACGGCCGGGCATGGGCGGGCAGCTGCGCGGCCGCTTCCCGGTCTTCGCCGAGGCCTTCGACGAGGTGTGCGCACACCTGGACAGCCACTTCGACCGTTCGGTGCGCGACGTCGTCCTCGCCCCGGAGGGATCGCCGGACGCCGCGCTGCTCAACCGGACGGACTACACGCAGGCGGCGCTGTTCGCGCTGGAGACCGCGCTGTGCCGGCTGGTGCTGCGGTGGGGCCTACGGCCCGGCTTCCTGCTCGGCCACTCCCTCGGCGAGCTGACCGCCGCCCACGCCGCCGGCGTCCTGGACCTCGCCGACGCGTGCGCGCTGGTGGCCGCGCGCGGCCGGCTGATGCACGGGCTTCCCTCCGGCGGCGCGATGGTCGCGCTGCAGGCCACAGAGGAGGAGGTGCTGCCGCTGCTCGCCGGCCGCGAGGCGCACCTGAGCATCGCCGCGGTCAACGCGCCGACGGCGACCGTGATCTCCGGCGAGGAGCCGGCGGCCCTGGCCGTCGCCGCCCACTTCGAGGCCGCCGGACGCAAGACCACCCGGCTGCGGATCAGCCTTGCCTCGCACTCGCCGCTGGTGGACGGCATGCTGGCCGAGTTCGGCGAGGTGGCACGGGGCCTGTCGTTCGCGCCGCCGCGCATCCCGATCGTCTCGACCGTCACCGGCGAGCCGGCCTCCGCCGCGGACCTGTGCGCACCCGGATACTGGGTGCGCAACGTCCGCCAGGCGGTCCGGTTCCGTGACGGCGTCCGGCAGCTGCGGGCGCACGGCGTCACCGCGTTCCTGGAGCTCGGCCCGGACGGTGTGCTCTCGGCGCTGGCCCAGGACTGCCTGGCCACCCCGTCCGCGCACACCCCGGAGATCGCCGTGGTGCCGGCGCTGGCCAAGGACCAGCCCGAACCCGACGCGCTGCTCACCGCCGTCACCAGCCTGCACGTCCACGGGATCACGCCGGACTGGGACGAGCTGTTCGCCGACCGGGACCGCCGGCCGGTGCGGCTGCCGACGTACGCGTTCGCCCGCCGGCGCCACTGGGTGGACGTGTCCGCGCCCGGCGACGGTGGCCGCAGCCCGATCGACGGTGGCGCCGGTGACCGTCCGGTCATCACGGCCGCGACGGCCGCGACGGCCGCGCCGGCGGAGGCGGCGGAGGCGGAGGCGGTCGAGGAGCTGGAGCCGCGGGTCGCGCTGGCCCACAGCCTGGCCGGGCGCTCCGACGCCGAGCGGGAGGAGATCCTCGCGGACCTGGTCGGCCGGCACGTCGCCGTCCTGCTCGGGCACACCTCGCCGGACTCCGTCGACGTGGGCTCGGCGTTCCGGGACCTCGGCTTCGACTCGCTCACCGGCGTCCGGCTGTGCCAGCGTCTGGCCGAGGCCACCGGGGTACCGGTGCCGGCCACGGTGCTGTTCGAACATCCCACGCCACTGGCCCTGGCACGTCATCTCAACCGCGAGATCCCGGGCGGTCAGGCCGCCGTCCCGGGAGGCGCCGTGTCCGGCGTTCCGGCAGGTGCCGCCTCCGGCACCGACGAGCCGATCGCCATCGTCGCGATGGCCTGCCGCTATCCCGGCGGGGTGCGCACCCCGGAGCAGCTGTGGGAGCTCGTCGCCGGCGGCCGGGACGCCATCGGAGGCTTCCCCACCGACCGTGACTGGGACGTCGACGCCCTGTACCGGCCCGGCCGGGCCGAGCCGGGGCGCACCTACGTCGACACGGGCGGCTTCCTCGACGACGCCGCCCTGTTCGACCCCGGCTTCTTCGGCATCTCCCCGCGCGAGGCGGCGGCGATGGACCCGCAGCAGCGGCTGCTGCTGGAGACCGCCTGGGAGGCGGTCGAACGGGCCGGTATCGCGCCCGAGGCGCTGCACGGCAGCCGGACCGGGGTCTTCGTCGGCGCCATGCCCCAGGACTACGGCCCGCGCCTGCACCAGGCCCAGCAGGGCCTGCACGGCCACCTGCTGACCGGCACCACGCTCAGCATGATCTCCGGCCGGATCGCGTACGTCCTCGGCCTGCGCGGCCCGGCGATCACCGTTGACACGGCGTGCTCGTCGTCGCTGGTCGCCCTGCACATGGCCGCGGCGGCGCTGCGGCGCGGCGAGTGCACGCTGGCGCTTGCCGGCGGGGTCACGGTGATGTCCGGCCCCGGCATGTTCGTGGAGTTCAGCCAGCAGCGCGGGCTGGCCCCCGACGGCCGGTGCAAGCCGTTCTCCTCGGACGCGGACGGCACCGCCTGGTCCGAGGGCGTCGGCCTGCTGATGCTGACAACCCTCTCCGAGGCCCGTCGAGCGGGCCATCCGGTGCTGGCTCTCCTGCGGGGTTCGGCGGTCAATTCCGACGGCGCGAGCAATGGCCTGACCGCGCCGAACGGCGCGGCGCAGGAACGGGTGATCCGCGACGCCCTAGCGGACGCCCGGCTGGCCCCCGACGAGGTGGACGTAGTCGAGGCGCACGGCACCGGCACCACGCTCGGGGACCCCATCGAGGCCCGGGCCGTCCTGGCCGCCTACGGGCAGGGCCGCAGCGCGGACGAACCGCTGCTGCTGGGGTCGATGAAGTCCAACATCGGCCACGCCCAGGCGGCCGCGGGCGTGGCCGGTGTGATCAAGATGGTCATGGCGATGCGCCACGGCCTGCTGCCGGCTACCCTGCACGCCGGGACGCCGAGCCCCCACGTGGACTGGTCCGCCGGCGCGGTCACCCTGCTGGGCCAGGCGCGGCCCTGGCCGGAGCGTGACCGTCCCCGGCGGGCCGCCGTGTCGTCCTTCGGTATCAGTGGCACCAACGCACACACCATCGTCGAGCAGGCGCCGGCCGAGCGGAGCCCCGCCGGCCGGGGCCCAGCCGATCATCTTCCCGCCGGCCAGCCGCCGGCCGGTCAGGGCCTGCCCGGCGGCGTACCGGCCGCCGGCGCGTCCGGCCCCGCCCCGGCGCGTGTCTGGGTGCTGTCCGCCACCAGTGCGGACGCGCTGCGGGCGCAGGCCGAGCGGTTGCGCTCCCACGTCGAGGAACACCCCGCCCTCGACGTGACGGACGTGGCATGGTCCCTGGCCAGCGGCCGGTCCGCGTTCGAGCACCGGGCCGCGGTCGTCGGCCGGGACCGCGGCGAACTGCTCGCCGGACTGCGCGGCCTCGCCCTGGGCGGACCGCGGGCCGCGGCGGTGCTCCAGGGCACCGCCGCGGCCGCCGGCCGGGGGAAGCTGGCCATGCTGTTCACCGGCCAGGGCGCGCAGCGGCCGGGCATGGGCCGGCGGCTGCGCGAGGCCTCCCCAGTGTTCGCCCGCTCTCTGGAGGAGGTGTTCGCCGCCTTCGACGGGCACCTCGACCGCCCGCTGCGCGACGTCATGTTCGCCGAGCCCGGCACGGCCGGAGCGCGGACGCTGAACGGGACCGCGTACGCCCAGCCGGCGCTGTTCGCCCTCGAGGTGGCGCTGTTCCGCCTGACCGAGTCCTGGGGCGTGCGGCCGGACTTCCTCGTCGGGCACTCGATCGGTGAGCTCTCGGCGGCGCACGTCGCCGGGGTGCTGTCCCTGGCCGACGCGGCCACGCTGGTCACCGCCCGCGGCCGGCTGATGCAGGCCCTGCCCGCCACCGGAGCGATGGTGTCGGTGGCGGCCGGCGAGGCCGAGGTCGCCGCACTGCTGGCCGCCCGCGAGGGAGGCGAGGGAGGCGGAGGCCGCGGAGGAGGGGTCGCCGTCGCAGCCGTGAACGGCCCGGCGGCCACCGTGATCTCCGGTGACTCCCGGGCGGTGGACGAGATCGCGCGCGTCCTGCGGGAACAGGGCAGGCGGACAGCGCGCCTGCGCACCAGCCACGCCTTCCACTCCCCGCACATGGACGGCATGCTGGAGGAGTTCCGGCAGGTCGCGCGGTCCGTGACGTTCGCGCCGCCACGGATCGCGATCGTCTCCGGGCTCACCGGCGAGCCGGCCAGCCCGCGGCACCTCACCGACCCCGACTACTGGGTGCGGCACGCGCGTGAGACGGTGCGTTTCCACGACAGCGTGCGCTGGCTGGAAACGGCCGGTGTGACGAGGTTCTGCGAACTCGGGCCGGACGGCGTGCTGACCGCGATGGCGCACGACTGCCTCACCGCGGCCGCGGCCGCCACCACGGCACGGATCGCGCTGCTGCGCCGGGACAGGCCCGAGGACCAGGCCGTGGCCGGCGCGCTCGCGACGCTGTTCACCGTGGGGGTGCGGCTGGACTGGCAGGGGATCTTCGCCGGAGCCGGTGCACGCCGCGTCGACCTGCCCACCTACGCCTTCCAGCGGGAACGCTTCTGGCTGGCCCCCGCCCCGGCAACCACCTCCGTCCTGGCAGCCACCTCCGCACCGGTGGCCGTCGAGGCCGGCACCACGGTCACCGCCGCGGGCCGCGCGTTCGAGGTGCTGCTCGGCGCGCGCAGCTCACCGGCCGGGGCCGACGGCTTGCTGCTCACCGGCTGGTTGTCCGTGCCGGAGCAGCCGTGGCTGGCCGACCATACGATCATGGGGGCCGTCCTGCTGCCGGGAACGGCCTGCGCGGAACTCGCGCTGCACGCGGGACGCCGCCTCGGTGCCGGGCGTCTGGAGGAGCTCACCCTGCACCGCCCGGTGCCGCTCCCCGCGGACAGCGCGGTCCACGTCCGGGTGACCGTGGACGCGGCCGATGCCGCCGGGAGCCGTTCCGTGCGGCTGTACACGCGGCCGGACATCGCAGCGGACGGCCGCGACGCCGACGAACAGCAGTGGACGCTGCACGCCGAGGGCGTGCTCGCGCCGGAGGGGAACGCGCCGCCGCCCGGTCTCGAGGTGTGGCCTCCCGAGGGCGCCGAACAGCTCCAGGTCGACGACCTCTACCAGCGGCTGGCCGGGCGCGGCTACGACTACGGTCCCGCTTTCCGGGGACTCCGGTCGGCCTGGCGCCGGCAGGACGAGCTGTTCGCGGAGGTGGTCCTGCCCGAAGCCGCGCAGACCCGCCGAGCCGGTACCACCGGTCCTGACAGTGTCACCGGTGGCGACGGTGCCACTGGTGCCGGCGGCGACGGCGTCAACAGTGGAGACAGCGTCAACGGTGCCGGCGGAGCCAGCGGGTACGCGCTGCATCCGGCGCTGGTGGACGCCGCGTTGCACCTGGTCGTGGCTGAGGGCCCGCACGACGGCGACGGCGGGATCGTGCCGTTCTCCTTCAGCGGGTTCACCATCGGCCGGCCCCGGGACGGCTCGAACGTCACGACCGCCCGGGTACGGATCACACCGCACGGCCCGGACGCGGTGTCGGTGACGATCGCCGACGGCACCGGCGTGCCGGTTGCCTGGATCCGGCAGGTCGCGTTCCGGCGGATGGGGCCGCGGCAGCTCCAGGACGCCCGCGGCACCGGCCGTGACGCCCTGTTCCGGGTCGACTGGGTCGAGTTCGACCCGGCGAGCGGCACACGGAACGGTGGCACGCGGGCTGGTGGCACGCGGAACGGTGACATGCCGGCGGGCCGCTGGGCGGTGTTGGGACCGGCCATCGACGCGCTGGCTGCGGCGGTCGACGCCGCGGGCATCGCGCTGGACGGCTACCCGGACCTGGACGCGTTGCGTGCCGCCGTAGAGGCGGGCGCGGTGACGCCGGAGGTGGTGTTCGCACCTGTCAGGCCCGCAGCGCACGAACCCGCACAAAACTCTCCGGCTTCTCCGGCGGACGACCCTCTCCGGCCCGCTGACGTCCACCTCGCGGTGACGCGGGCGCTGGAGCTGGCGCAGTCGTGGCTGTCCGACCGGTCGCTGGCCGCGTCCAGGCTGGTGGTGCTGACCCGCGGCGCGGTCGGCGCCGGCGCGTCCGCGATCACCGATCTGGCCGGTGCCGCGGTCTGGGGGCTGCTGCGCTCGGCGCAGTCGGAGCACCCCGGCCGTTTCGTACTCGCCGACTGTGACGAAGGCGAGCCGTCCTGGCACGCGTTCGTCGCCGCGCTCGTCACCGACCGTGTCCAGCTGGCGGTGCGGGACGCCACGGTGTATGTCCCCGCGTTGGTGCGAGCGGCCCCGATCACCCCAGCTACCCCAGCTACCCCAGCAACCCCGGCAACCCCAGCCGCCCCGGCAACCCCAGCCGCCCCGGCCGCCCCGGCCGCCCCGGCCGCCCCGGCCGCCCCGGCCGCGGATGAGTGGCCCCGCCGGTTCGACGGGACCGGCACGGTGCTGCTGACCGGGGCGTTCGGTGGGCTGGGCCGGCTGGTCGCCCGGCATCTGGTCACCCGGCACGGGGTGCGCCGGCTGGTGCTGACCAGCCGGCGGGGCGCCGCGGCCGCGGGCGCCGGCGACCTGGTCGCCGAACTGACCGCGCTGGGCGCGGACGTGCGGGTCGTGGCCTGTGACGTCGCCGACCGGACCGGGGTCGCCGCGCTGCTGGCCGGTATCCCCGCCGAGCATCCGCTGCGCGCGGTGGTGCACGCCGCCGGGGTCATCGACGACGCGACCATCGAGTCGCTGACCCTCGAGCGGGTCGGTGGCGTCCTGCGCGCGAAGGTCGACGCCGCCTGGCACCTGCACGAGCTGACCCGGGACCACGACCTGTCGGCGTTCGTGCTGTTCTCCTCGATCTCCGGCCTCGTCGGGGCCGCCGGCCAGGGCAGCTACGCCGCCGCGAACGCGTTCCTGGACGCCCTGGCGCACCACCGCGCCCGGGCGGGGCTCGCCGCGACGTCCCTGGCCTGGGGGCTGTGGGACCAGCCCGCCGGCCTGGCCGGCGGCCTGCGGCCCGTCGACGTGCGGCGGATGGCCCGTGCCGGTGTCGCGGCCCTGCCCGAGCAGGCCGGCCTCGCCCTGTTCGACGACGCCCTCGTCCGTGACGACGCCCTGCTGGTCGCTTTGCGAACGAATCTAGTTGCGCTGCGTGAGCAGGCTGCCATCGGTGGGGTGCCGGAGGTGATGCGCGCCCTGCTGCCCACCGCCGGTGGGCGCCGGCCGCGCACAGGCGGCAGCCCGACCGCTGCCGGGAACGCTCCCGGCGCTGAGGGCTTCGCGGGCGCCGGAGGCCCTGCGGGCGCAGAGGGCTCCGCGGGCACCGACGGCGGTACGGACGCCGGGAACTTCGGGACGGCCGGGACCTTCGGGACGGCCGGGAGCTCCGGGAGCGTCGGGGGCACGGCCGTGGGCGGGCTGGCCGCGCTCGGCCCGGTCGAGCGGGAACGGGTGCTGCGTGAGCTGGTGCGTTCCGAGACGGCCGCCGTGCTCGGCCACGCCGGGGCGGCCGTGGTGCGCGACGACGTGGCCTTCCGGGCACTCGGGTTCGACTCGCTGACCTCGGTGGAGCTGCGCAACCGGCTGGGTACGGCAACGGGGCTGCGGCTGCCCGCCACCGTGCTGTTCGACCATCCGACACCCGCGGAGCTGGTGGAGCACCTGCTCACACAGGTGCCCGGCGGCGAGGCCGCGACCGCGTCCGCCACGGCCGCCGGTACCGCGGCCCCGGCGGCCGTGACCACGCCCGCCACCGAGGCGGAACCGATCGCGATCATCGCGATGGCCTGCCGGTATCCCGGTGGGGTCACCTCCCCGGAGGAGCTGTGGGGGCTGGTGTCCACCGGCACCGACGCGATCTCGACCTTCCCGACGAACCGCGGCTGGGACGTCGACGCGCTCTACGACCCGCGTCCCGGACGCCCGGGACGCAGCTACACCCGCGAGGGCGGCTTCCTGCACGACGCCGACGAGTTCGACCCGGAGCTGTTCGGTATCTCGCCGCGCGAGGCCGTGGCGATGGACCCGCAGCAGCGGCTGCTGCTGGAGACGAGCTGGGAGGCGTTCGAGCGGGCCGGGCTGGACCCGACCGCCCTGCGTGGCAGCGACACCGGCGTGTTCGCCGGCGTGATGTACCACGACTACGGCACGGCCGCCGCCGGTACGGCGCAGGACGGGGAGGGCTACCTGCTGACCGGCACCACGGGGAGCGTGCTGTCCGGGCGGGTGGCCTACACCTTCGGCCTGCACGGCCCGGCGGTGACGCTGGACACGGCGTGCTCGTCGTCGCTGGTGGCGCTGCACCTGGCCGCTCAGGCGCTGCGGCGGGGGGAGTGCTCGCTGGCGCTGGCCGGCGGCGTGACCGTGATGTCGACGCCGAACACCTTCGTGGAGTTCAGCCGGCAGCGCGGGCTGGCAGCGGACGGGCGTTGCAAGTCCTTCGCCGCCGCCGCCGACGGCACCGGCTGGTCCGAAGGTGTGGGCCTGCTGCTGTTGGAGCGGCTGTCGGACGCGCGCCGGAACGGGCATCCGGTGCTGGCGGTGCTCCGTGGGTCGGCGGTGAACTCCGACGGCGCGAGTAACGGGCTGACCGCGCCGAACGGGCCCGCGCAGCAGCGGGTGATCCGACGGGCGCTGGCGGATGCCCGGGTGGCGGCGGCCGAGGTGGACGTGGTGGAGGCGCACGGTACGGGGACGAAGCTGGGGGACCCGATCGAGGCGCAGGCGCTGCTGGCGACCTACGGGCGTGACCGGCCGGCGGACCGTCCGCTGTGGCTGGGGTCGATCAAGTCGAACATCGGGCACACCCAGGCCGCCGCCGGCGTCGCCGGTGTGATCAAGATGGCGCTGGCGATGCACCACGGTCTGCTGCCGGCGACCCTGCACGTGGACGAGCCCTCCTCGCAGGTCGACTGGGCCGCCGGGGCGGTGCGGCTGCTGACCGCGCCGACCCCCTGGCCGGACGTCGACCGGCCCCGGCGGGCCGTGGTGTCCTCCTTCGGGATCAGTGGCACGAACGCGCACGTCGTCCTGGAACAGGCCGCCGCGCGGCCCACGGCACCCCAGCTTCCCGCCGCTCCGGCCGGCGTGACATCGGCCACCGCGGCACCGGCCGGTGCCGACACGTCCGTCATCCTGGACTCCGTCATTCTGGACACGGTCGACAGGCCGGCACCCCCGGTGACGCTCGGCTCCGCCCCCGAGGAGAACACCCCCGAGGAGAACACCCCCGAGGAGACCGCCCCCGAGGAGACCGCCCCCGAGGAGACCGCCGATAGGCGTCCCGCCGGGACCGTCCTGCCCTGGGTGATCTCGGGGCACACCGACGCCGCGCTGCGGGCGCAGGCCCGGCGTGTGCACGCGCACGCGGCCGCGCACGGCGAGCTGAACCGCGCCGACATCGGTTACTCGCTGGCGACGACGCGGGCCGTGCTCGCGCGGCGCGCGGTGGTGCTGGCCGATGATCATGCAGGTTTCCTGCGGGGCCTCGCCGCGGTGGCCGACGGCGGGCCGCTGCCTGACGGCGCGCTGGTGGCCGAGGCCGTCCAGGGTGCCGGGGCCGTCCAGGCTGTCGAGGTCGTCCGGGGCGCGGCCGGGCCCACCGGCGGGCCGGTGCTGGTCTTTCCCGGGCAGGGCTCGCAGTGGGCCGGTATGGCGGCGGGGCTGCTGGACTCCTCGCCGGCGTTCGCCGCCCGGATCGCCGAGTGCGCCGACGCGCTGGCCCCGCACGTCGACTGGTCCCTGCTGGACGTCCTGCGTGGCGGTGGCGGGCCGGCGGAGCTGGAGCGGGTGGACGTCGTCCAGCCGGTGCTGTTCGCCGTGATGGTGTCGCTGGCGGCGCTGTGGGCCGAGTACGGCGTCCGGCCGGCTGCCGTGGTCGGCCACTCCCAGGGTGAGATCGCGGCGGCGTACGTGGCCGGCGCGCTGTCGCTGCCGGACGCCGCCCGGGTCGTGGCGCTGCGCTCCCGGGCGCTGGCGGCCCTGACCGGCCGCGGCGGCATGCTCTCCGTGGCGCTCGCACCGCAGGAGGTGGCCCGGCGCACCCCGCACTGGGGTGAGCGGGTCTGGCTGGCCGCGGTGAACGGGCCGCGTTCGGTGGTCGTCTCCGGCGAGCCCGGGGTGCTGGCGGCCCTGGCGGCGGACTGCGCCGCCGCGGACGTCCGCACCCGCATGCTCCCGGTCGACTACGCTTCGCATTCGCCGCATGTCCGGGATGTGCGAACGGAGCTGCTCGAGGCGCTGGCCGGCATCGCCCCGCGTCCGGCCGAGATCCCCTTCTACTCCACGGTGACCGGCGGCCCGGTCGAGACGTCCTTGATGGACGCCGGGTACTGGTACCGCAACCTCCGACGGACCGTGCTGTTCGAGCCGGCGGTCCGTGCCCTGCTGCGGGACGGGCACACCACCTTCATCGAGTCCAGCCCGCATCCGGTGCTGACGATGGGCATCGAGGAGACCGCCGCGGACGCCGGCGCCGACGTGCTGGCCACCGGCTCGCTGCGGCGCGACGACGGCGGCCGGCGGCGGTTCCTCACCGCGGTGGCCGAGGCCCACGTGCGCGGCGTCCGGGTCGACTGGCGGGCCGCGTTCAACGGCGTTGAGGCGCGCCGGGTCGACCTGCCCACCTACGCCTTCCGCCGCCGGCGCTACTGGCTCGGCGATGGCCGGGCTCCCGGCGGGCACCAGGCGCCGGCCGCCGGCGCGGGGCCGGCCGAGGAGCGGTTCTGGGACGCCGTGCGACGCGCGGACCTGGCCGCGCTGACCGCCACTCTCGACGCTGACATCGACGCCGACCAGCCGTTGCGCGCGGTGCTGCCCGCGCTGTCGGCCTGGCGGCGGCGGCAGGTCGACAGCGCGGCGGTCCGCGACTGGCGGTACCGCGTCACCTGGAAGCCGCTGGTGGAAGCCCCGCTGGTGGATGTCCCGCTGGTGGATGCCCCGCTGGTGGATGCCTCGGTGGGGGAGACAGGACTGTTGGACGCCCCGGCGGTGCTGTCGGGAACGTGGCTGCTGCTGGCTCCGGCCGAGTCGCCCGACCAGGCCCTGGTGGCGGCGTGTGCCACGGCCCTGTCCGGCCGTGGCGCGCGGGTCGTGCGCGTCGAGCCCACCACGGCGGAGCTGGACCGCGGCGCGTTGGCCCGCCTGCTCCGCCGCTCGCTGCCGCCGCG
>NZ_CAKKTM010000205.1 GCF_920888515.1 Protofrankia sp. CiP1_Cm_nod1
AGCGGCGGCCGGCGCCGATGAGCGAGTTGCCGCGGCGCAGGTGCAGGCCGAACCAGGGTGCCTGCAGGCCGGCGTGCATCACGTTCAGCCACAACGACACCTCCGCCAGCTCCACCGCGGTGCGGTTGAGGTCCACGCCGTAGCAGTTGTGCAGGGCGATGTACGCCTTGACCTTCTGCAGCTCGGTGGCGTACCGCTCCGGGTCGAGGCTCTCCCCCCGCTCACGCTGACAGCGGCGCAGGTACTCGGCGGCGACCTGGTTGATCGCCTCGTTGAGGAAGGCCCCGGAGCCCAGCGCCGGTTCGCAGATCGTCCAGTCCAGCAGCTCGCGCGCGGGCGTTGTGGTGCCGTCCTGGTCGAGACGGTATCTGAGCGTGAGTTGGACGGTGACCTCGGTCAGCGACTGCGGGGTGTAGTAGGAGGCGCTGGTCTGCCTGTCCCGGCCGGCGAGCCGGTAGACGAACGACCCGGCCGGGTAGCGGACCCGCGGCCCGGTGCGCCGGCCCATGTCGTCGAGCGCGCGGACGAAGACCTCGTCCGCGTAGTCGTCGGCCCGGGACGCCGGGATCATCCAGCTGCCGTCCTTGGGATCACCGCCCTTGGCGACCTCGTACAGCTCCTCCGCGGCGATGAACCCGGTGTAGGACATCAGCCCTTCGTAGACGGCGCCGAGCTGGTTGATGCCGAGCTGGGCGTAGGAGATGAACCCGCCGCGTTCCTTCTTCTTCCCGCGGGTGAGCATCAGCAGCCGCAGCACCTCGTACAGGCAGCTGTTACGCAGCCGGGTGTCGATCGTGCGCGCGTCGGCCTCGCCGTCGTCGTTGTCGCCGTCGTCGTCCGCGGGGTGGGCCACGGCGGCCCGCCCGATCATCTCGATCGCCTCGGGGAGGAACAGGTCGGAGCGCAGCGGCTCGAAGCGGATGCCCTCACCCTCGCTGCGTTCGCTCCGGCCGCTCCCGGCCCGCGCGCCCGGATCCGCGTCCGGGCCCGGATCCGGGCCCGAGTCCGGCTCCGGTGCCGCCGCCAGGTTCGGTGCCAGCGCGTCCGGCTCCGTCGCCGGATCCGGCTCCGGGCCGGGCTCGGGGTGGGCGCCGCGCGGCCGGTGGCCGGTGTTGACCATCCGGAACAGCAGGTCCAGCGACTCGTACAGATGGAAGCCGTTACGCGCCGACTCGCCGATCAGCTTGCCGGAGACCAGGTCGCCGAGCCGGGCGAGACTGTACCCCTCGGCGTACTCCGGATGATCCACCGGTAGGACGCCGAGCTCCGGCCGGGCCTCGGCATACAGCAGGAACAGGATCCGGTACAGATAGCGCAGCGCCTCCCGGGTGAGCTCGCGGCCGAGCTCCTCGGGCTCCCTGACCTGCTCGGGGCGGACACCGGCCTCCCGGATGCGGTCGAGCACCTCGTTGGCGATCAGCTCGACGGACAGCCGCAGCCCCTCCCGCAGCTCCGCGGAGACGCCGACGGCCTGCCGCCGGGAGCCCTCCCGCAGCTCGGCGAGCCGTTCGCTGCCGCCCTCCTCGGGCGGGCACAGCGTGTCCGCGCCGAACAGGGCCGCGATCACGTCGAGCTCGCCGCCGGGCCGGGTGTCGTTGCGGCCGAACGCGACGTCGAGGCTGACCGCCAGGTAGCGGCCCTCCCCCCAGGTCAGCCTGTCCGCGAGCGTCACCACCGCGCCGGCCAGGATGAGCACGTACCGCGGCCGGTCGTCGTCGAGGGCGAACAGGTGGCCGGCGAGCGCCATGCCGTGCTCGATCCGCTCCCGCCGGTCGACGTCCACCGGGGTCAGCAGCCGGCCGGCGCCGTCCGCGGCGGTCGCCGCGTCCGTGTCCGTCGCCCAGCCGCACTCGACCGCCAGCACGCCCCGGCCGGCGTGGGCCACTGCGACGGTGTGCTCGGTGCCGGCGCGCATGACGGTCAGCTCCGTCGGCCGCGCGGTGAAGGCGAACGCGCGCAGGACGTGGCCGTGCAGCTCGTGCAGCTTGTCCCGCAGCTTCTCCCGGACGGCCTCGTCCGCCTCCACACCGTCGCGTTCCGCGGCCTGAACGGCCGCGTCGAGTTCGACGATCTCGGCGCGCAGCTCGTAGTAGGCCCGCCGCAGCGCCCGGATGCCCGCCCGCGGCGTCACCGCCGGGCCGAGAGCCGCGGCGGGCTCGTTCTCCCCGAGACCCCCGGCCCACGCCCCGCCGGGCCGGTCGGCGTCGGCGTCGGCGTCGGCGGACAGCCCGTGGTTCTTCTCGGCCTCCGCCCAGCGTCCGAGGTAACCGTCCTTGACCACCTTGGGCAGACGCTCGGCGAGATAGTAGGCGGATAAGTACTCTCCGCGGTTGGTCAGGGACTCCATGCTCATACGGCACGCTCCAGAACGGCGAGCAGCCGCAGCAATGGCTCACCCGTGGTCTCCAGCCGCGCGACGAGATCGTTCTGTTCGCGCACGGTGTCGTCCACGCCGCGTTTCCTGCTGGCCCGCCGCGGAGCGGACGCGGTCGCGGCCGGCGGCAGCAGGCTCTGCTGCTGCCAGCGCAGCATGCGGGCGCGGTGGGCGCGCAGCGGTTCGGCCGTCGTCGCGTCCCAGGCGTCCCGCTGCTTCTCCAGATGCTCGCGGGCGACGTCGACAGCGGCCGGGACGAGCTTCTGCAGCCGACCGAGATCGACGCCGGAGGCGGGGTTGGTCATCGCCGGGTTCACCCCGGCCCGTGCCAGCACGTCGGCCAGCGGCTCGACGGCCGACGCGCCGGGCAGGCCGCCGACCGCCATCCACTCGACCACGGTCGGCTGGCCCAGCTGGTTGCAGTACACGCCCTGGACGAGGAACACCGGGCCGGGGACGTCGGCGAGCAGGACGGGTGCCTGCTGCCGGCCGAGCCTGACCAGCACCTTGTCGACGAGCCAGTCGACCACCGGGTGGATGTCGCTGACGTAGGCGATGTCCGGCCAGCTGGTCTTCCGGCTCGCGCGGGCCTGCTCCAGCCGGCGCCTGGCAAGCTCCCGGTCGAAGGTCAGCTTCAGCCGCAGCCGGCCGTCCACCCGCTGGTCGGCCAGGTAGGAGCGGGGCAGGTCCGACATGCGGCGCTCCAGGTCGGCCGGGGCGTCAAAAGCGATCATCCCCTCCTCGCGGCGGAGCGCGAGCGCGTCCTCGGGAGAGTCGAAGACCTCCCGCAGCGCCTCGTCGACGAACCGTTCGGTGGAGGCGAACAGGGTCGGCACCCGCGCCCGCGCCGGCTGCGCGGCAACGTGCGTCTCACCGACGCCGCCGAGCAGATCGGCCAGCACGTCGTGTCGCGGGCCGGCGTCCAGTGACTCCTCCACGCCGCGGCCGGCGAGCAGATCCTGGATGAGACGGCGCTCCTCCCGGTCGGCCAGATACTCCCCGGTGACCGCCTCGGCGCTGCCGAGGCTGCGGTGCGCCTCCGCCTCGCGGGCCAGCAGCTTCTCGGCGACCGTGGTGTCGTCCCTGGCGCCGTCCACGGACGAGGTGAGGATCAGCGCCCGGAACCGGGGCTGGTGCGCCTGGCCGTAACGGTCGATCCGGCCGTTACGCTGCTCGATGCGGATCAGGCTCCACGGCAGGTCGTAGTGCACCAGATGGTGGCACTGCCGGTGCAGGTTGACCCCTTCGGACGCCACGTCGCCGGTGAACAGCATCCGTACCGGGGCGTCCCGCTGGGAGAACTCCTCGACGATCCGCTGCTGGTCGGTGTCGGGCAGGCCGCCGTGCATGACCCGCACCGCGTCCCGGGCGGCCGTCCGCCCCGTGAAGCCCAGTGCCGCCGGTACGACGTCGGCCAGCCACTTCAGCGTCGCGACCCGCTCGGAGAACACCACGACCCGCACCTGGCTGCCCGGACCGGCCCCGATCTGGCGCAGCTCGCGCAGCAGGGCCGCCAGCTTGGCGGAGTCGGCGTCGGTCATGGCCGCCGCCAGCGTGCGCAGCCGGCCGAGCGCGGACCGCTCCTGAGCGTCGGTGCAGCCCGCCGACCGCAGCCGCGTGTCGACGGTCTGTGCCAGCGCGTGATGCGAGGACAGGAACGCCTTCAGCAGCGTGTAGGGGAACAGCCGCCGCTCCCTGCTCACCGCGCTCGCCGTGTTCAGCGTGCTCACTGTGCTCGCTGGCTGCCGGCCCGCCGTCACCTCGGCCACGCCGTCGGGCGCGCCCTCGGGCGGCAGCCAGACCTCGGTGAGCTCGGCGAAGATCTTCTCCTCCGCGGCCGTGGCCGGGCAGCGTAACGGCACCGACGGGCCCCGCTCGGCCCACTCGTTGCTGATCTCGTCCCGGACCTCCGGACTGATCTTCGTCCGGCGCAGGTAGAGATGTTCGATGTCCTCTTTCGCGTAGTTCTCGACATCGACGATCGCGGCCGGGTCGAGCAGTCTGATCAGCTCGCCGAAGGACTTCTTGTCACCGTTGTGCGGGGTGGCGCTGGCCAGCAGCAGCGCGTCGGTACGGGAGGCCAGCAGCCGCGCCAGCCGGTTGCGCAGGCTCGTCGAACCGATCAGGTTGTGCGACTCGTCGATCACGACCGCGTCCCAGCCGATGTTCTCCAGGTGATGGCCGTACATGCCGACGTTCTTCAACGTGTCCACCGAGACGATGACCCGCTTGAAATAGGTGAACGGGTTGCGCCCGGCCGGGATCTCCCGCTGGATCCGCTCGATACCCACCGAGTCCAGCCGGACCAGCGGGAGGGAGAAACGCGTCCACAGCTCGTGCTGGAACTGCTCGAGCACGTGCTGCGGCGTCACCACGAGGATGCGCTCCCCCCGGCCGCGACGGACCAGCTCGGCCAGGATCAGCCCGATCTCCAGGGTCTTGCCCAGGCCCACCACGTCCGCGATCAGTATGCGGGGGCGTAGCCCGGCGAGCGCGAGCTCGGCCGGCCGCTGCTGGTAGACCTTCGGGTCGAGCACGAACGAGTCCGCCAGCGCCAGCCCGCGCTCGCCACGCGGCAGCGGCGTGCGGCGCAGCACCGCCTCCAGATACAGCCGGCCGCGCCGGAACCGCGGCGTGTCGTCGGCGACCAGGACGGTGTTCTCCGGGCGCAGCACCTCGACCGGCTCAAGCCCGTCGAAGAACGTCGCCTCACGGTCCTGGACGAACTCCGAGGCCCCCACCACTTTGATCATGTACCCGTCGTGCGCCGTCCGGACGGCGCTGCGCACCAGCCACTCCTCGTCACGAACGAGGACCCGTGCACCCGGCGCGTACGACCCGCGCCGCCCTGCTGTCACCAACGCCTGCCTTCCCTGTCCCTACGTCCTCTGCGTCGTACGTCCCCACGTCGCAGGCCCACCCCGACCTCGCACGCCCGCCTGTGACCGTGTCCCGAGAGCCGGCGCCGGTACCAGCACCGACATCGATGCCGGCCCGGCGCTCCCTCCCCGCGGCCAGGCTCCGCTCAGAGCTCCGCGTTGCGGGCGTACTCGGCGCGCAGGCGCGTCACCAGCCACTCAACACTGACGGACGCCCGCGACGGTAACGCAGCCGGGCCCACCCGAGGACCTGATCCGTCCGGTACCGGCAGCACCCGCGTCGCCTGTGCGGCATGGTCTGTCCCGGTATTCCGCGTTTCTCCGCCCTCCGTGCCCCCGGCATCCACCCCCTCGGCCGCCCACTCGGCATGGTCCGAGCCGGATGATCCCCACGGGACCGCCGTCTGGTCGTCCCACGGCTCCTCCCGCGGGTCGGCGTCGTACAGCTCGGGCCCGCTAGCGGACGCGACGAACGTCCGGGCCACGAGACGGCGCCGCAGCCGCGCCCCGGTCCGGCCACCCGCGGTCGCGACGTCCATCAGGCCGGTCATCAACGCGTCCAGCGACGGCCGGGCGGCCGGCTCGAAGGCGAGCATCGCGCCGAGCAGCGACGCCAGTTCGGCCGGAACCGCGTCCAGATCCGGCCGGATGGCGGGATCGGCGATGTGGCCCAGCAGCGCGTAGCCACGGACCCCGGGATACAGCGAACGTCCGGTGGCCGCGAAGACCAGGGTGGCGCCGAGCGCGTAGACGTCGGCCGCCCCGGTCAGCTCCCGGTCGCCCCGGGCCTGCTCGGGCGGCATGTAGGCGAGGGTGCCGACGACCCCGCCGGGCTCGGTGAGCTCCCGCTCGTGCCTCCGCTCCAGCAGCAGCGCCAGTCCGAAGTCGATCACCTTGGGGCCGTCCGGACCGAGCAGGATGTTCTGGGGCTTGAGATCCCGGTGCAGCAGCCCGACCTGGTGGATCTTCTCCAGCCCCTCGATGAGCGCCGCGCCGAGAATCGCGGTCAGCGGCGGGTCGAGCACTCCTCGCAGCTCCACATGCTGGCGCAGGGTCCGCCCGGGGACGTATTCGACAGCGCACCAGGGCGGATCGTCCTCAAGACCGGCGTCCTCGAACCGCGCCACCCGGGCGCCGTAGATCATCCTGAGGTTCTCGACCTCTTCGGAGAAACGCCGCCGGACAGCCGGATCCGCGACCAGCTCCGGTTTGATGACCTTGAGGGCCACCTTCTCGGCCGCGGTCGACATCCCCAGATACACCTGGCCCATGCCACCCGCCCCCAGGCGGCCACGCAGCTCGTACGGGCCGACCCGCACCGGGTCCGACGGGAGCAGCGCGTCCATGATCCCCTCGCCCCCAGCCCCAGGAACCGTCCACGATGACCGCGAACAGGATGACCGCGGACAAGTAGTTTAGAACAGTCAGCTCATTAACGGTCACACCGGGCATCAGCAACGGCTCAGCCCCCACCCAGCGGTGGCCCCAGCGCCAGGTGCGCGCCACGCCAACGGACCACGCTCGTTGTGCGGATGGCCGACAAAGCCGCCGTAGAGTGACGATCGCAGCGCAGCGCAGCGTCGTGGCGGGAGGCCGGGATGGGACGTCATTTCAACACCGCGGGCCCGTGCCTGCCCGAATACCACTATATGATCCCAGCCCTGCCGCGGCTGCCCGAGGCACCCGGCCTCATCGAGCAGAGGGGCTATTTCGTTGTCCACGCTCCCCGGCAGACCGGGAAGACAACCACTCTGCAGGCACTTGCCCGGGAACTGACCACCGAAGGCCGGTACGCGGCGGTGCGGTTCTCCTGCGAGATCGGACGGGCCACCGGCGACGACTACGGCGCCGCGGCCCGGGGGATCCTCGAGCGGATCCGGGACGCCGCAGAGGCCACCCTCCCGGCCGATCTTCGCCCGCCGCCGTGGCCGGATGTGACTGACGCGAGCCTGCTGGTAGCCGCGCTGACCGCCTGGGCGCTTGCCTGTCCCCGTCCCCTGGTGCTGTTCTTCGACGAGATCGACGCGCTCCAGGGGCAGAGCCTGCTCAGCGTCCTCAGCCAGCTCCGCGACGGATACAGCAACCGGCCCAGCCGCTTCCCCGCCTCGGTCGCCCTGTGCGGCCTGCGCGATGTCCGGGATTACAAAGCCGCATCCGGCGGTGACCCGTCCCGGCTGGGCACCTCCAGCCCGTTCAACATCAAACTAGAATCGCTGCGGCTGGGCGACTTCACCCCGGACGAGGTCGCCGAACTCTACGCCCAGCACACCGCCGAGACCGGCCAGGAATTCACCCCCACCGCCGTCGACCGGGCGA
>NZ_CAKKTM010000206.1:0-10201 GCF_920888515.1 Protofrankia sp. CiP1_Cm_nod1
GGCCATGGCAAGCCGGCGCCGGACGGCCAGGGCGGCGGCCGTGGGGCCAGCCGAGGCGACGGTGGCGGGCGGGTCGGCGGGCCGTCGCCGGCCATGGCCGAGCTGGACCGGCTGGAGGCCGCCATCGCGGTGGTGCCGGCGGGCACGGACGAGCTCGGCAGGATACGCACGAGGCTGTCCGCGCTGCTGCGGCACTGCGCACCGGCCACCGCTACCCCCATCACCGCTACCCCCGTCACCGCTACCCCCATCACCGCGGCCTCCGCCACCGAGTCCTCCGCCACTGGGCCTTCCGTCGCTACGGCGTCCGTTGCCGGAGCCACTGCTGTCGGGGCGGCCGCTGTTGGCGACCGGTTCGACCGCGCCACGGACGAGGAGCTTTTCGCGTTCATCGACGACGACCCCGGCGTCTACTGATCGTGCCGTGTCGGCGGCCGGAATCGTCGACGTCCGAAATCGCCGTGCTGAAATCCGGAATCATCATGAGAAAGTGACATGTGATGGCTGCTGAAGAGGAACTTCGGGTCTACCTGAAGCGGGTCGTGGCTCAGTTGCACGAGGTCCGGTCGCGGTTGCGCGCGGTGGAGGAGACGGCGGCCGAGCCGGTGGCGATCGTGGGGATGGCGTGTCGTTTCCCGGGGGGTGTGTCGTCGCCGGAGGGTTTGTGGGAGCTGGTGGCGCGTGGTGGTGACGCCGTTTCGGGTTTCCCGGTGGACCGGGGGTGGGATGTGGACGCGCTCTACGATCCCGATCGGGGGGTGCCGGGGAAGACGTATGTGCGGGAGGGTGGTTTCCTGCACGACGCGGCCGATTTCGACGCGGAATTCTTCGGGATATCGCGGCGGGAGGCGCTCGCGATGGATCCGCAGCAGCGGCTGCTGCTGGAGAGCGCGTGGGAGGTCTTCGAGCGGGCCGGTATCGACCCGCTGGCGCTGCGGGAGAGCCGGACCGGGGTGTTCATCGGCGCGACCGGCTCCGACTACGGCCCGACCCATCTCGACGCGCCGGACAACATCGGCCCCTACCTGCTGGCCGGGACGGCGCTCTCCGTGCTGTCCGGCCGGATCTCCTACACCATGGGATTCCACGGCCCCTCGTTCACGGTGGACACGGCGTGCTCGTCGTCGCTGGTGGCGCTGCACCTGGCCGGCCAGGCGCTGCGACGCAACGAGTGCTCGCTGGCACTGGCCGGCGGCGTGACCGTGGTGACCAATCTCGACCCGTTCGTCTCGTTCAGCCGGATGCGCGGGCTGGCCTCCAACGCCCGGTGCAAGCCGTTCGCGGCCGGCGCGGACGGCACGTCGTGGGGCGAAGGGGTGGGGATGCTGCTGCTGGAGCGGCTGTCGGACGCGCGCCGTAACGGCCATCCGGTGCTGGCGCTGGTCCGTGGATCGGCGGTGAACTCCGACGGCGCCAGCAACGGGCTGACGGCGCCGAACGGGCCGGCGCAGCAGCGGCTGATCCGGCAGGCGCTCGCGGACGCCCGGCTGTCCGCGGACGAGGTGGACGTGGTGGAGGCGCACGGTACGGGGACGAAGCTGGGGGACCCGATCGAGGCGCAGGCGCTGCTGGCGACCTACGGGCACGACCGGCCGGCGGGCCGTCCGCTGTGGCTGGGGTCGATCAAGTCGAACATCGGCCACACGGCCGCCGCCGCCGGCGTCGCCGGTGTGATCAAGATGGTGCTGGCGATGCGGCACGGGGTGCTCCCGTCCACGCTGCACGTCGACCGGCCGACCCCGCACGTGGACTGGTCGTCCGGGGCGGTGCGGCTGCTGACCGAGCCGGTCCCCTGGCCGGAGACGGGCGGGCGGCCCCGGCGGGCCGCGGTCTCCTCCTTCGGGATCAGTGGTACCAACGGGCACGCCATCCTCGAACAGCCGTCCCCGGCCGACGGCCCCGCCTCAGCGCCGCCCCCCACCGGCACCATCCACACCGGGGCCGTTGCCACCAGTACCGGGGCCGCCGGCACCGTCCCCACCGGGGCGATCCACGTCGGCGGGCTCCAGGCCGGGGTTCTTTCCGCCGGGGCTGTCGCCTGCGTGCTGTCGGCGCGTGGTGAGCCCGCGTTGCGGGCACAGGCGGGCCGGCTGGCCGATCATCTGCGGGCCGATCCGACGCTGGACGCCCACACCGTCGCCGCATCCCTCGCCACGACCCGGGCGCACCTGGAGCACCGCGCGGCCGTCGTCACCGCGGACCGCGACGACCTGCTGCGCACACTGGACGCCGCGGCCGCCGGGAGCGACGCGCCGGGCCTGCTGCGGGGGAGCGCGTCCACGCCGGGCAAGACGGCCTTCCTCTTCACCGGCCTGGACGACGTTGGCCGCCTGGCCGGCCCGAGTAATCCGGGCGGCCTGAGCGGTTCGGGCCACCCGGAGGCCCTGACCGGCCTGGGCAGTTCGGATGACTCGGGCGGCTCAGACGCTCTGGACGGCTCCAGCGGCCAGGATGGCTCGGGCGGTTCCAACGGCTGGGATGGTCGGCTGCTCGGGACGGGCCGGCAGCTTCACCGGACGTTCCCGGTGTTCGCCGAGGCGCTGGACGCGGTGTGGGCCGAGCTGGAGCACCATCTCGCCCGGTATCCCGGCCAGCGTCCCGACCGGCCGCTACGCGACGTGGTGTTCGCAGCCGAGGACTCCGCGTCCGCCGCCCTGCTCGCGCGGCCCGTGTTCGCCCGGGCCGCGCTGTTCGCCCTGGATGTGGCGCTGTTCCGGCTGCTAGAGCACTGGGGAATCCGGCCGGACGTCATCACCGGCGACGCCTGCGGCGGGCTGGTGGCGGCCCATGTGGCGGGCGTGCTCTCCCTGTCCGACGCCGCTACGCTGCTGGCCGCGCCGGGCCGGCTGCCGCGACGGCATCCCCGCGACAGCGACGGTGACGGCGCTGGCGACGGCGCGACGGCGGCGGCCGGCCCTGTCCCCGACGAGTTCCGCCGGATCGTCGACAAGCTGGCCTTCAGCTCCCCGACGGTCCCGATCCTCTCCGCCCGGACCGGCCGGTTCGTCACCGAGGAGGCCGGCACACCGGAATACTGGGCGCGGCAGCTCCACGACACCGGACTTTTCCAGGACGCGGTGCTTTCCCAGGACAGCGTTCCTTGCCGCGACACGGTGCCTTTCCGCGACGTGGTGACCGCGCTGGTGGCCGACCAGGTGACCGTGTTCGTGGAACTGGGCCCCCAGCCGGTGCTGTCGACGGCGGCCCCGGACCGTCCCATTCCCTCGGCCCCGGTCCCCAGGACGTCTCCGGCCTCGACACCGGTTCCGACACCGGTGATCGTCTCCGTTCTGGACGGGCGGCGCCCCGAGACCGATATGGCGATGACCGCCCTGGCACACCTGCATGTGCACGGGGTGACCCCACACTGGCCGGCGGTTTTCGAGCCGTGGCGGGCCCGGTGGGTCGACCTCCCCACCTACCCCTTCCAACGGCAGCGGTACTGGCTGAACAGCTCCCACAACCCCAGCAGCCACGAGCAGGCCGTCCCGACACAAGCCCCGTGACATTTCCGTGCACCAGCATCCGGGGCCTCCGGACCCAGGGAACGCGCCGCTCCTTCCGGATCCGAGAAACGGTGTGAGAACAGTGATGTTTACCTGTCTCCGCGCCTCGTGACCTTACCCCGAAGATCACCCATAAAGATCGTCGGAACTCCCGCCTCGAACGGCACACCGGTGTAGGTGGCTTCCGTCGTCATGGCAACGCCGGAGGGCCAATACGGCAACGTCAACGTTCGTACAGCGATGCCGGCAGGCAGACCGGCCGGCGGGCAGGCCGGCTACAGCAGGCGGATCGGGGTGCCGTCGTGCCAGGCGAGGATGTTCTCGACGATCTGTGCGTAGAACGCCCGGTAGCTGTCGGTGGTGACGTAGCCGATGTGGGGGAGCAGCAGGGTGTTGCGCAGCGTCCGCAGCGGGTGGTCGACCGGGAGCGGCTCGATGTCGTAGACGTCCAGGCCGGCGCCGGCGATGCGCCGTTCGCGCAGGGCGGCCAGCAGCGCGTCCTCGTCGACGATGGGGCCGCGGGAGGTGTTGACCAGGTAGGCCGTCGGCTTCATCAGGGCGAGGTCGGCGGCGCCGATCAGGCCCCGGGTCGTCTCCGACAGCGGCAGGTGGATGGTGATCACGTCGGAGCCGGTGAACAGTTCCCGCCTGCTGACGGCGCGCACGCCGTGCGGGGCGGCGCGTTGCGGGGTCAGGTGCGGCGACCAGGCGATGACCGTCATGTCGAACGCCCGCGCCAGCCTGGCGACCGGGATGCCGAGACGGCCGAGGCCGACGACGCCGAGGGTGTGCCCGGCCAGGCCGGGGCCGATGGTGTGCTGCCAGCCGCCGGCCCGGATGGCGGCGTCCTCCTGCGCGAAGTTCCTGGTGAGCGCGATGATCATTCCGATGGTGAGTTCGGGCATCGCGTTGCCCCACCCGGTGGTCCCGCAGACGGTGACGCCCTGTTGCCGGGCCGCGTCGAGGTCGATCGCCGCGTTGGCCATCCCGGTGGTGGCCAGCAGCCGCAGCGCGGGCAGCGCGCGCAGCAGGTCGGCCGGGAACCGGGTCCGCTCACGCATCGCGACGACCACCTCGCTGTCGCGCAGCCGCCGGACCAGCGCGTCGCGGTCGGGGATGTGCTCGTCGAGCACTTCCACCGTGTAGTGGTCGCGCACCGCCGACCAGTCGGCGCTGGTGAGCGCCACCCGCTGGTAGTCGTCCAGGATCGTCACCGTCGGCATGGGAGTCAGCGCACCCGCCCGGACGCGCAGCCCGCCGCTCCCTGCCGCCGCGCTCCCTGTCGTCATGGTCCCTGTGGGACGGGCTTCGCTCATGGCTGCTCCTGGCTATGACCCGACCGGCGGACTGGCGGACGGCCGTTACGTTACGGCCTCACGGGACAGGGCGGGCCACACCGGCCAAATGATCATTTCTGGCGTGCCGGCGGATTCCCGGCTGCTCCGGGCTGTGTCGGGGAAAACGTCTTGACCTGAAGTCAGGTTCAACTCGTAGTGTTCTTGTGCCTCGGCGGGCCACGGGCCGTTCGTCGCCGGCGTGGCCATCGCGGCCAGCCCGGCCGGCGGCGGTCGTGTGGATGGCGCCGGGGCACGCCACTGGTCGGCACGGCTCCGACCGGCACGGCGGTATGACAGCGTTGCCATCGTCCGGACTATCGTTCCGCTTCGCCTCGCCCTGCCGCGGAGAGAGACTGCATGCTGATCCGACTTCTGCGGGCCCACCTGGGCCCCTATGCCCGGCCGATCGAGATCCTGATCGGCCTGCAACTGGTGGCGACCATTGCCATCCTCTACCTGCCGACCCTGAACGCCGACATCATCGACCACGGGGTGGTCGTCGGCGACACCGGTTACATCCTGCGCATCGGTGGGATCATGGTCGGGGTCACCGTCGTGCAGATTCTCTGCGCCAGCGCCGCGGTGTATTTCGGCGCCCGTACCGCGATGGGGTTCGGGCGGGACGTGCGGGCGGCCGTCTTCGACCGGGTGCAGTCGTTCTCCGCCCGTGAGATCGGCCGGTTCGGCACGCCGTCCCTGATCACCCGGGCCACGAACGACGTCCAGCAGCTCCAGATGCTGGTACTGATGATCTTTACGCTGATGGTCTCCGCGCCGATCATGTGCCTGGGCGGTATCGCGCTGGCCGTGCATCAGGACGCCGGGCTGTCCCTCCTGCTGGTCCTGGTCGTGCCGCTCCTCGGTGTGATCATCAGCCTGGTGGTGCGCCGGATGCGGCCGCTGGGCCGGGCGATGCAGGAACGCCTCGACACCGTCAACCGCGTCCTGCGGGAGCAGATCAGCGGGCTGCGGGTGATCCGCGCGTTCGTCCGGGACGACCACGAGCAGCGCCGCTTCGGGACGGCCAACGCCGAGCTGGTCGACGTCTCACTGCGCTTCGGCCGGCTGATGGCGCTGATGTTCCCGCTGGTGCTGATGGTGGTCAACATCGTCAGCGTGGGGGTGCTGTGGTTCGGCGCGCACCGCATCGACGCCGGCCACATGCAGATCGGCGCGCTCACCGCGTTCCTCAGCTACCTCATGCAGATCCTGATGTCGGTGATGATGGCCACCTTCATGTTCATGATGATTCCCCGTGCCGAGGTGTGCGCGGAACGCATCCAGGAGGTGCTGGCCACCGGCTCCACCCTGCTGTCGCCGGCGGACCCGGTGCGCTCCCTCGACCGGCACGGCGAGCTGGAGCTGCGCGACGTCGGGTTCCACTACCCGGGGGCGGAGGCGGCGGTGCTGCGGGGGATCACCCTGCGGGCCCGGCCCGGCCGCACCACCGCGATCATCGGCAGCACCGGCAGCGGCAAGACGACACTGCTCAGCCTGGTCCCGCGGCTGGCCGACGCCACCGAGGGCGCCGTGCTCGTCGACGGCGTCGACGTCCGCGACCTCGACCCGGCGCTGCTCGCCGCCACCGTCGGGCTGGTCCCGCAGAAGCCGTACCTGTTCTCCGGCACCATCGCGACCAACCTGCGCTACGGCGACCCGGACGCCACCGACGACCAGCTGTGGCGGGCCCTGGAGACCGCGCAGGCGAGGGAGTTCGTCGAGGCCATGCCCGACGGCCTGGACACCGTGATCGCCCAGGGCGGGACGAACGTCTCCGGCGGCCAGCGGCAGCGCCTGGCGATCGCCCGGGTGCTGGTCCACCGTCCGGAGATCTACCTGTTCGACGACTCGTTCTCGGCCCTCGACTACGCCACCGACGCGCGCCTGCGCGCCGCGCTCGCCGGGGAGACCGCCGGCGCGACCGTTGTGATCGTCGCCCAGCGGGTCGCCACCATCCGTGACGCCGACCAGATCATCGTGCTGGACGCCGGCGAAGCTGTCGGTACCGGCACCCATCATCAGCTGATGGCGGACAACGCCACCTACCGGGAGATCGTCCTCTCCCAGCTCACCGAGGAGGAGGCCGCGTGACCAGGCCGGCACCAGCGGCGGCGGCACCAGCGGCGGCGGCAGCGGCACGCCGGGGCCCGGCGCCGATGGGCGGCCCGGGCCGCTTCTTCGTCGGCCAGGGCGCCGCGGAGAAGTCGATGGACTTCGCCGGATCCAGCCGCCGGCTGCTCGGCCTGCTGCGCCCGCAGCGCCACCTGTTCGCCGCGGCGATCGCGCTGGCGACGGTCAGCGTCGGGCTGACCGTGCTCGGCCCGCGGCTGCTCGGGCACGCCACCGACCTGGTGTTCGCCGGGATCTTCAGCCGCCGGCTGCCGGCCGGCACCTCGAAGGCCGACGCCGTCGCCGAACTGCGCGCCGGCGGCCACGGCACCCAGGCCGACCTGCTCGCCTCGCTCGACGTCACCCCCGGCCAGGGGATGGACTTCGGCGCCATCGGCTCGGTGCTGCTGTGGGTGCTCGCCGTCTACGTGCTCGCCGGGCTGTGCGGCGTCGCGCAGGCCAGGCTCACGAACCTGGCGCTGCAGCGGGTGATCGGCACGCTGCGCGCGGACGTGCAGGCGAAGATCTCCCGGCTGCCGTTGCGCTACTTCGACCGCCAGCCCCGCGGTGAGGTGCTCAGCCGGGTCACCAACGACATCGACAACCTCCAGCAGAGCCTGCAGCAGAGCCTGTCGCAGATCATCGCGTCCGTGCTGACCATCGTCGGCGTCCTGTCGATGATGATCTGGATCTCCTGGGAGCTCGCGCTGATCGCGGTGGTCGCGGTACCGGTGTCGATCGTCGTCGCGACGAGGATCGGCAAGCTGGCCCAGCCGCAGTTCGTCACCCAGTGGAAGGTCACCGGCCGGCTCAACGCGCACATCGAGGAGATGTACACCGGGCACGCGCTGGTCCGGGTCTTCGGCCGTCAGCGGGAGTCCGCGCAGATTTTCCGCGAGTACAACGAGCAGCTCTACGCCGCCAGCTGGCGCGCGCAGTTCATCTCCGGGCTCATGCAGCCGGCGATGCTGTTCATCGGGAACCTCAGCTACGTGCTGGTGGCGGTCGTCGGCGGGCTGCGGGTCGCCTCCGGCTCGCTGTCGATCGGCGAGGTGCAGGCGTTCGTCCAGTACTCCCGGCAGTTCAGCCAGCCGCTGTCCCAGGTCGCCAGCATGGCGAACATGGTGCAGTCCGGGGTCGCCTCGGCGGAGCGGGTGTTCGACCTGCTCGACACCGCCGAGCAGGCACCCGACCCGCTCGTCCCGGCACACCCGGGGCGGCTGCGCGGCCGGGTCGCCTTCGAGCACGTTGCGTTCCGCTACGAGCCGGACAAGCCGCTGATCGAGGACCTGTCACTGACCGCGGACCCCGGGCACACCGTCGCGATCGTCGGCCCGACCGGCGCCGGCAAGACCACCCTGATCAACCTGCTGATGCGCTTCTACGAGGTCACCGGCGGCCGGATCACCCTGGACGGCGTCGACATCGCCACCATGTCCCGCGAGGAGCTGCGGGCGAGCATCGGCATGGTGCTCCAGGACACCTGGCTCTTCGGCGGCACCATCGCCGAGAACATCGCCTACGGCGCCGAGGGCGCCACCCGGGAACAGATCGTCGCCGCGGCCACCGCCGCGCACGTCGACCGCTTCGTGCGCACCCTGCCGGACGGCTACGACACGGTGCTCGACGACGAGGGCGCCGGCGTCAGCGGCGGGGAACGGCAGCTGATCACCATCGCCCGCGCGTTCCTCGCCGAGCCCCTGATCCTCGTGCTGGACGAGGCGACCAGCTCGGTGGACACCCGCACCGAGGTCCTGATCCAGCGGGCCATGTCCACCCTGCGGGCCGGGCGCACCGCGTTCGTGATCGCGCACCGGCTGTCGACGATCCGGGACGCGGACACCATCCTGGTGATGGACGGCGGCGCGATCGTCGAACAGGGCGACCACGCCAGCCTGCTCGCCGCAGGCGGCGCCTACACCCGCCTCTACCAGGCCCAGTTCGCCCAGGCCGTCGCCGAGGTCTGACGACCGCGGCGGCCGTAGGTCGTTTTCGTTGTCCTGACGACCCTTTCCACCTACGGTCTCCGCGTCTGTAGGTGGAAAGGGTCGTCAGGACAACGGTTTTCACCTACGGCCGGGCATCCTGCCCGTCGAAACCGCTTCGTTCGGCGTGGCCGTCTTCCTGTCGGGCCGGCGGGTGGGAACGGGGCCGCCCGCCCAGCAACGAACAGCAGCGCCATCGAGCACGGAATTCACGCCTCCGCGGCTCGCGGCTCCGCCCCGAAGGGCAGCTACAAAGATCGCCGGATGCCGTGGTGGACAACAGCCGGACACGGCGCCCACCCTGGCGGGCCGGCGGTGGGCCGTAAAGTCGCCGGTGGCGGTCCTTGTCCCGAGGCAGTGGGAGGTTCTGCCCCGAGGCCGTGGAGGGCGGTGGCCGGTGCGGCGGTTCAACACGGCGGGCCCCTGCCTGCCGGAGTACCACTACATGGTGCCGGCGTTGTCACGGCTGCCGGAGGCGCCAGGGCTGGTCGAGCAGTCGGGGGGTATTTCGTGGTGCACGCGCCCCGGCAGACGGGGAAGACGACAGCGCTGCGGGCGCTGGCGCAGGAGCTGACCGCCATCGGCCGGTACGCGGCGCTGTACTTCTCCTGCGAGCTGGGTGAGGCCGCCGGCGACGACTACGGTGCGGCGTAACTCGGCATCCTCGGTGAGATCCGTCGGCGTGCCGAGCTCGCTCTGCCAGCGGAACTGCATCCGCCGATGTGGACGCAGGCATCCGAGGCGGACCTGCTCGCTGCCGCGCTCGCGGCGTGGGCGCGGGTGTGTCCGCGGCCGTTGGTGCTGTTCTTCGACGAGATCGACGCGTTGCGCGGGCAGAGCCTGATCAGTGTGCTGCGGCAGTTGCGGGCCGGGTTCACCGATCGTCCGGCGGCATTCCCGGCATCGGTGGCGCTGTGCGGGCTACGCGACGTCCGCGACTACCACCCTCGAAATCGCTTCGCGATTCCGCGGGTCCCCGGGGCTGCCTCCGGCGGTGACCCGTCCCGGCTGGGCACGTCCAGCCCGTTCAACATCAAGCTGAGGCCGACCCGCTGCGCCGCGGCCTGATCCAGCTCGACGGCTACCTCGACCGCATCCACCTCGACCACGGCGTCCTTGTCCTCTTCGACACCCGTCCCGACGCCCCACCCATCACCGAAAGAACCACCATCACCACCATCCCCAGCCCCGCCGGCCACACCATCACCCTCCTACGCGCCTGACCGCGAGAATGCAAAAAATAGATCAAAGTTCTACGTCGCTG
>NZ_CAKKTM010000206.1:10819-12393 GCF_920888515.1 Protofrankia sp. CiP1_Cm_nod1
TATTCACGCAAACCGCTTAATTCAACAATCGCGTTCACAATCTCCCGGCGGGGGTGTTCCTCAGGCCGACCATCCTTGCTTATCGGCGGCAGGAGCGGTTCGACCAGCGCCCACTCGCCGTCGGACAGATCTGATGGGTAATGATGCGACCGCGACATACCCCGACAGTAATGATCAAATTCCACCCAGTCATGTCGATCATCCGGCGAAGGGCACGCTCCGTGCATGCTTACAAGATTCAAAACAGGTTCTTACGGAACAAGCTGGGTATACGCGATCCCGAGGAGCTCGCGGCCGTGGAACACGCAGCCGTCGGCATCCAGCGTATCCGCCTGACCACACGTTCACTGCCCGGCGCCTTTGGCACCGCGCATCTTCAACGTTTCCACCGTGTCCTGTTCGGCGACATCTACGACTGGGCCGGCACGATCAGAAACGTCACGGCATTCCCGCCGTCTACGCCACCCTCGTCCCGCTGATCATCGAACCCGCCGCGGGCAGCGCCGCCAGCACCGGCGGGCCGGCCGCCCCGACGAGGCCCTGGCCGCGTTCGAATCCCTGCGCCCCGACCTGACGGCCGTCTACGGCCCGAGCTCCACCCAGGTCCGCAGCCTCGACAAGATCATAAACCGTCTGCGCGGGTCCGCGGCGCCCGGCTCACGGTTACATCCTTAGCGCGCACTTCGACAGCCGAGCAGACAGCGGCAACGATCCCGCGGCCATGTGTGACGCGGCCCCACCAGCCCCAGCGTCAGGTGCGCAGCGTCCCAACGGACCACACTGGTTTTGCGGATGGTCGACGAAGCCACCGTAGAGTGACGATCGCAACGAAGTATCGCGGAGGAGAGGTACCGAGGTGGGACGTCGGTTCAACACCGCCGGGCCGTGCCGGGTGGGGATCGACTACATGATTCCGGCCCTGGCACGGCTGCCGGAGGCGCCCGGCCTCATCGACCAGGAGGGATATTTCGTCGTCCACGCCCCCCGGCAGACGGGCAAGACGACAACGCTGCAGGCGCTCGCCGACGAACTGACCGCCGAAGGCCGGTATGCGGCGCTGCTGTTCTCCTGCGAGGCTGGTCGGGCGTGGGAAGACGACATCGGCGCGGCGACCCGCGCCATCCTCGACCGGATCCGGGCCGACGCGGAATGGACACTGCCATCTGAACTGCGTCCACCACCCTGGCCGGCGGTATCGGAAGGCACCCTGCTCGCCGCGGGACTGGCAGCCTGGGCGCAGGCGTCCCCCCGCCCCCTGGTGCTGTTCTTCGACGAGATCGACGCGCTCCAGGGCCAGACCCTGATCAGCGTCCTCAGCCAGCTCCGCGACGGCTACCGCAGCCGCCCCAGCCACTTCCCCGCCTCGGTTGCCCTCTGCGGCCTGCGCGACGTCCGCGATTACAAGGCTGCATCCGGCGGCGACCCGTCCCGGCTGGGCACCTCCAGCCCGTTCAACATCAAACTAGAATCGCTGCGGCTCGGGGACTTCACCCCGGACGAGGTCGCCGAACTCTACGCCCAGCACACCGCCGACACCGGCCAGGAGTTCACCCCCACCGCCGTCGACCGGGCGG
>NZ_CAKKTM010000207.1:0-9888 GCF_920888515.1 Protofrankia sp. CiP1_Cm_nod1
GGCCGCGACGGCCACTGGGGACGCGCACGCCCTCGACGACACCCGGCCGCTGGCGACGCTCTGCCTCGCGGCGGCCAGGGTGCTGCGGGGGGCGCCGCCCGCCGGGGACGGTTCCGCCGCCGAACGCCGCGCCGTGTGGGCCGCGGTCGGCGTCCACCGTGACGAGCTGTCCTCCACGGTGCTGTGCCTGGGCCTGCCCGGGGGAGCGGCCACCACCACCGGCCGCATCCTGGCCCTGGCCCGGGAGGCCGGCGAGCCGTGCGTCCTGACCCTGCGCCAGCTCAGCCAGCCCGACCGGCTCGACCAGCTCGACCAGCCCGACCGGCTCGACCAGCCCGAACAGAACGGCCGGCCCGAACAGAACGGCCGGCCTGGTCCTCCCGTCCAACCCGGCCAGGCCGGCCAGGCCGCTCAGGCCGATCGTCCTGGGCAGGGTGATCGGCCCGGGCGGGAGTGGGCCGAGTTCGGTGTCGGCGAGCGGACGGTGTGGATGTGCGAGAACCCGATCGTGCTCGCCAGCGCCGCCGACGCGCTGGGGCGTGACTGTCCGCCGATGGTGTGCGTCAACGGGCAGCCGTCGGCCGCGGTGCTCCGCCTGCTCGACCTGCTCGCAGCCGAGGGCGCCCGCTTCGCCTACCACGGCGACTTCGACTGGGGCGGGATCCGCATCGGCAACGGCCTGCTGGAGCGTGTCCCGTGGCGGCCGTGGCGTTTCGACACCCAGGCCTACCGGGCGACGCTGGCCCGCGTCACCGGCGGCGAACTCGCCGGCCGCCGTCCGGTCGAGGCGTCCTGGGACGCCGAGCTGCGCCCGGCCCTGCAGCACCACGGCGTCCGCGTGGACGAGGAACTCGTCCTGCCCGACCTGATCGCCGACCTGGCCGGCTGACGCACCCCACGCCGCGACAGCGGCGTCATATCGATCCGGCGAATTGATGAACGTCCCTCGTCCTGCTAGAGTTACACCCAGTAATCGGAAGTGGTGCGAATCAGATCTGGGTAAGGAGCATCTCGGACGATGGCGGAGCAGCAGCTCACGGTAGTCGTCTACCGTGAGGAAGACGGTTTTGTCGCGCGGTGTCTTGAAGTCGAAGTAGCCAGTGACGGCGACACCGAGCAGGAGGCCATCGCCAACATTCGGGAGGCCCTGGAGCTGTACTTCGAGGATGGCGATGCCGTTGAAGCGCATCTCGTCGACCAGGCAAAGGTAGCAAAGGTAACACTGCAAGTTGCCTAGCACGCCCTCCTCTGACGACATCTGCAAAATTCTCGAAAAGCACGGTTTCCGGCCCGTCGGTCAGCGGGGCTTCCACCGCAAGTACCGGTACGACGGATCACCTGGTCGAACCGTGATCGTTCCCATGGGCCGCAAGAACATGCGTATTGGTACCTTCCGGTCCATCGTCAGCCAGTCCGGCCTGAGCGTCACCGACTTTCTGGTGTAGCCGCCGCTGCCGTCCTTCGGGTGCTGTGTGTCCGCGTCCGAAGAGAAGAAGCTCGGCCTGGCTCTCATACAACGTCGTCCGGACGGCCTTGGGGGCTATCGGCCTGGGAAGCGGGGTGGGCTGGTCGGCCGCGCACGGCCGTCCAGCGAAGCCTTGACGCGGTCGATCAGGATCTTCTCGGCTTCCTCTTTCGCAAGGCCGACGAGGTCGATGTAGACGATGCCGCCTAGGAGGCCATCCGGAGCGCAGTGCTTCACCCGGACCGGCAGGACCCTGCGCTTCTCACCGTCCGGATCCCCCCGCCAGAACGCCTGCCATTCGGCGGTACCGAACTTCGAGTTCTCCAGGTAGTCGGGGGAGAGTACCGCAAGCACCCGGGCTGCCCTGGTCACCCCTTTCTGTATTTCGTTCACCCAGTTCTTCCCTTCCACAAAGTCCCACGCCTGGACGAGGACCCGGTAGCCGGCCTCCTCCAGCGCCCACGAGATCCACTCGGCCCATTCCTGGTCCGCGCCGGTGTAACTCACGAAGAAATCGTAGTCATATGCTGGCACCGCATCTCCTGATCTTCGCAGAACCGACGAACCTGCTGATAAGATACGACAATCGTGACGGTCACACGTGCAGCGGGTGTTCGGGAGGATTGCTACTCCTGCGTGCGCAACGTGTCGCTGGACGCTCTGCCGCCGCGGGAGCGGATCCTGCTCGGGCCCGGCTGGCGGGTGGTGCACGCGATCCGTGCCGCGCTGCCCGGCTGGCTGGTGGCCGTCGCGCGCCGGCATGTCACCTCGCCCGCCGAACTGACCGCGGCGGATTCGGCGAATAATAACTTGCCGTCATCGTTCCTTCGCCGGCCGATGGTCGGACTGACAGCGGGATGATCCCAGGTGGTTACCGGAAGACCTCGATGGAGCAGGTGGCGCCGGTGCCACGGGAGAGGCGGGCATCACTGGTGATCAGTGTGCATTCCAGCAGCTCCGCGAGGGCGACGTAGAACGCGTCGTACGCGCTGTAGTTGGCGCGTAGCTGCCATGCCCGCGCAAGGTGCGCGGGCAGCGGCGTGCGCTGAAGGGGCATCCCGGCGAGCAGCGACAGGGCGGCGGAGGCTCGATGCTCGGGGAGTTTGCCGCCGAGTGCCAGCCCGCGCAGGACGGAGAGAACTTCCGCATCGATCAGGCTCGGCGCGCTGAGGATTTCGCCCCTCAGCCGCTCGCGTGCCGCATCGGCTGAGGGGCTCTTTTCGACAAGGACTTTGACGAGGACGCCGGCGTCGACAACGATCAACGTGCGGACCGTCCGCGGTCCAGTTCGGCGAGGATGTCCTCGGTGGTCACAGACTCCACCGCGTTGGCCCGCGCACTGTCCAGGATCTCCTCGATGGCGGGCTGTTGGGCGTCGTGGACCAGCTTGGCCAGCAGGTACTCCTGCAGGGACTGTCGAGCGTGCAGGGCGCGCTGTTTGTACGTCAGGTACACCTGGTCGGGGATGTTCCTGACCTGGATCGTCGCCATGGTATCATGGTAGCGCATATGCGCTCCAGCAGCGCTTGATGTGTCCGGCCGAAGCCCGCATCGGCTTCACGGCGCATCGCTCGGTGTGGAATCCAGGAAGCCGCTTATGCTGCTGCCCGCCTGAGAAGCAGTCGTGGGATCCCAGCAGATGATCTTTATCTTGTGGCCGGTCACGGCCACCGTCATCTCACCCAGACGGCCAGTGGCGAGATCGGTCCGTCCCATGTCCTTGGCGAAGGGCGCACCGACGGGTTCGGCCGTCTCGGCGTCCCAGCACTGCCCGCCGTGGTGGTAGCCGGCGCTCACCACGACGGGCCGGCCGTGCAGTTCGGCGGTCGCGAGCGCGGGGGCGGACGACGAGACCGGCAGGGGAGGCCCAAACTGGCCTCCGGTGGATACGTCCCAACGGCGGATCACACCCGAGCGGTGGCTCGTCCACACGACATGACGCCCACCGGAGACCCGGGTGACGACCACGGATTCCGCACCGGTCGCCTGGACAGCGGACGTCTGAGTGCCGTCGTCCCGTACGGTGACCGCACCGTCGGCGAGGCCGGCCGCGATACAAGCACGGCCCCGGATGCGGCCGATCCACACCGCTCCGATTTCCGCTGGCCAGAAATACTCGCCGATCTGTTGCCCGGTGCTCAGGTCCTATACGGTGGCGGCGTTCACATGGGCCATGACGACCACCGGACGGCCGGCGAGATACACGCCTCCCACACCGACCGGGTGGGTAACGGCCCGAGCAGAGTGTGGATCATGTCTTCCGGATCCGCGGACTCGTCGAGCGCGTCGATGACGACCAGCTTCGCTTCCGGGATCTGATCGAGGCCGGCCAGCAGCGTCCTTGTGCCGAGTGTCCGTACGTCGCAGGGAGGCAGCCCGGCCGTGTGCAGGATCCCGTCGGCGATCTCGGTGGTTGTACGCCCTCGGGCCTGGATGAACAGCGCCACGCAGCCGTCCGGCGGACGGATCGCGCTCGGCGATTCCAGGTTGCCGCGGCGGACAGGATCGGCGAGGGCGTCGAACCGGGCGAGCACCGACGTCTTCCCGGAGCCCGGGCCACCGGTGACGATCCGGGTGACCGGATCGTCGGCCAGTTCCGACGTCCACCGCGCCAACGCGCTGAGGGTCTTGTCGCGTCCTTCGAAGGCGTGCAGGCCCTGGTTCTGTCTGTAGTCGTCGAGCAGGACGCCGCGCGCATTGGGCCGCACGGATCCGCGGTCCTCTTTCTGGCGTCTCTCGACGGCGAGACGCCGAGCACGCTCATCCCTCGGTGACGACGGACCGGGGAAGGCGGGCGGATTTTCGCGAGGGAAGGGCTGTGGCGTTGGGGGTTTCGCCCGGCCTTCCAGCAGATTCTTGATCTTCCCGAGTAGTTCTTCTCGAGCGGTATTTTCGTCTAAGTCGAACAGGTCGATGGAAACGATCGGGTCAAGAAGCCCCGGCCGGTCACATTCCTCGATCCGGATGGGAGCGAGTTTGCCGGTGACGCCCTGTGGATCTTTCAGTACAGCGGCCTGCCACTGCAGCTGGCTGGAAGCCGAACCCAGGTAGGCCGCCGAGAGCAGCGCGATGGTGCGCTCCGCCTTGGTCATGCCCTGCTGAATGAATGTCACCCAGTTATTGCCAGACGTCACATCCCATGCCTCGACCAGCACTCGGTAGCCGTCGCCCTCCAGTTGCCAGGCGATCCACTCCGCCCATTCGACGTCCGCCGCGGCATAGGAGATGAAGAAGTCCGGCAGCTGCGTCCGGTCCGGGACATTCCCCGGAGGATCATGGTCAGCGGAACCCCCCATCCCACCCATACGGCGGATCCTGCCACGCGCCGCAGCCGTCATCGTTACAGGGTGCGGATTCTTCAACGATCTGGCCACGGAGCCGGCCGGATGACGGCACCCCGAGTACGACGAGGCAGAGCACGCCAAGACGAATGACCAGCGCCCGTCCTCCGACGGGTAGAACCAGGCTCGCGGAGGTCGGGGGCGGCCCCGCTCCAGCATGTCGCTGTTCGTGACGATCAGAAAGCTGACGCGGTAGATCACCAGTAGGTTTGTAATGATCTGCATGAATTACGGAAGCTGGGTGTCGCCGGTTTCCTGGCGCAACCGCCGGGTTCCGGCCGGTGGCGCCGAGCCTGGAGCGGTGGTAACAGAACGGTGGTGACTACGTGGACGAGAAGCCGCCGTCCACGAATATCGTCTGGCCGGTGATGTAAGCGGCGGCCGGCCCGGCCAGGAAGACCGCGGCGCCGACCAGGTCCGACAGTTCGCCGTTGCGCCCCACCATCGTGCGCGCGGCCATTGCCGTCGCCCGCTCCGGATCGTCGAAGACGGACCTGGTCAACGGTGTGCGGACGAATCCGGGCGCGATCGCGTTGCAGCACACCCCGTGCCTCGACCATGCCTCCGCCTGGGACCGGGTCAGTGCCGCGACAGCCGCCTTCGAAACCCCGTACGCGCCCCTGTTGCCGAACGCCCGGACCGTCTGCTGCGATGCCAGATTGATGATCCGGCCCCATCCCCGCTCGGTCATGAGGGGGCCGTAGCGGCGACCGAGGAGGAACGGCGCGTCAAGGTTCACAGCCATCGTGAGATCCCACTCGTCGTCGGTCAGCGTGCCGAAGGGCGGCCTGATGTTCACGCCGGCGGAGGCGACGAGTATGTCCGGTTCCCCGAATGGCTCGGCGGCCAGGTCGGCCGCCCTGCTCAGTTCCGCGCGGCTGGCTACGTCACAACGGACACCTTCGGCCAGTCCGCCGGCCACGCGGAGGTCGTCCACCACGGATTCCAACGCGTCGGCGCGTCGTCCCATGGCTACGACCCGAGCGCCGGCCCGGCCGAGCGCGAGCGCGATGCCCCGGCCGATGCCGGAGGTCGCGCCGGTCACCACCGCGGTGCGCCGCCGCAGTGAGAAGAGCTCGTTCAGGAAATCCGCCATCACCGTTCCTTCACCGGCCAGTGGTCAGAGCCATCGTTCTCGATCCGGGAGCTCCGAGCCTGGGATACACCTGAGGATCAGGGCGATCTCGGACCGGGCCCTGCCGACCGCCCGCGGAGTCCCTGGGGATGGTGACCTGCAACGTATGCGTCGAGTGCGGCGCGGGCCTGGGCCTGCCGTACGGGGTCAGCCAACTCGGGGCGGCGTCGGTACGCCTCGGCTTTGACATCCTGCCAGCGCCGTCCAGTATGCATGGGCCCGTCTCCTTGTCCTCTGCCGCCCTTCTTGCCGGTTACCGGGTTTCGTTGTCGTTCCATGGGTTGATCAGTGGGATTCCCAGGTGGGCGAAATCCCGGGTGTTACGGGTGGCGAGAGCCAGGTCGTGCACCGTGGCCGTCGCGGCGAGGAACCCGTCGATGACCGGCACCGGTCTGCCGTTGCGGTCGCCGTCCGCCACGAGTATTCCCCAGGCGTCGGCTATCGGGATGTCGACGGTGAGGATGCGGTCCGCGAAACGGGGTACCAGGTCCGTGTCCAGCCAGGCGGCCAGGTGCGTCCGCCGGTTGCCGGCCGGGAGGCGTTCGATCCCCCGGCGGATCTCCGCCAGTGAGAGGACGCTGATGAACGCACGGTCTTCGTCCAGCTCGTCGATCCAGCGGACGAGGGCGGGGTCAGGGCGTGGCCGCGCCCGTTCCGACAGGACGTTGGTGTCGAGAAGGACGTTCACAGGCCGATGCCAGGGGAGGTTTCCCGTGGGCGCTGGATGAGGTCGGCCACCTCGCCGAGCGGTGATGCGGCAAGAAAGTCACCCAGGGTGCCGCGGCGGCGTGTTCTGCGTTCCCATTCCTCGATGGACACCACGACTGCTGTCCGGCGCCCGTTACGGGTAATCGTCTGGGGTCCTTCGGAGGCGGCCCGGTCGAGCATCTCACTGAAGTGTGCCTTGGCGGACGCGGCCGTCCACTGGCTCGCTGGTTCGGTCACGACGAACCTCCGGTCAAGTAGGTCAGACTAGTCATAGTAGTCATGCGGCGGGCATGCCGCCAGGCCGGGACTGTCTTGCCGGGCAGTTGCCGTGCGGGTGTTGACCGTGACCTCGGCCGGGATGGCTGTTTCAACGTTCGTGGCCCCGGCAGCCTGTCCACCCGGGGCGGCCGCCGGTTGCGCCGCGGGGCGCTCGTCCGCTCGGGCAGCCTCGGCCGGCTGAGCGCGGCCGGCTGGTCCGCGCTGTACTCGCACGGCATCCGTACGATCATCGACCTGCGCAACGACGACGAGATCGGGCCATCCGGCAGGTCTCCGCGGCGAGGAAGACGTCCACACGCGAGGCCGTTCTCGCCACGCTGGCCGCCGTCGACGTCCCCGTCTGCCTGCGTTCCGCCGGCGTCCCCGCCGATATCTGTCTTCGGTGATATCGCTGTTTACGGATAGCGGCGTAGTATTGGTCAGTGGTGATACCGCCGGGTGAGTACCAGGTGGTCGCGGCGCGGGACCTCGGCGCGGCGATCAAGCACTTCCGAACCTCCGCCGGGGTGACGCAGGTGGCTGCGGCCGAGGCGGTGGAGCGGTGGGGAGCGGGCAGCCCGGCGCTGTCGGTCGGGCTACCCATCGGGGCGGTGATCGGCCCTCGGGACATGCGGGGTCTGGACTTCTTCGAGAACATCCTGCCTGAGGGGCCGACGCTGCAACGGATGGCGGCTATGGCCGGGGTACGCCCAGCCGACACCTACGGGATCCTGAAAGCGTTCGGCCGCGACTGCGCTGGCGCGATCCAGCTGCTACCCGAGGGCGAGGAGCCGGGCGACGTCCACCACGGCCGTGGGCAACGCCGACGCGCATGCCAAGAACTTCTCGATCCTGCACGAGGCTGACGAACCGACCGTCCGCCTCGTCCCGTTGTATTCAGTGAGCATCTTCCGGAGTGGATATTCTTAAATCCCTTCCGCTGGCCGCAGTCGTTCACCGGGTTGGCGGGGTACTCCCATCCGATCGTCGATCGGCGTTTTTGATCCAGGTCTTCTTTGTGTGGGCAGGGGTGGGCCCTATCGCATTCATGGTTCTACCAGAACCTGCCGTGGCTTCTGCCGTGCACGCCGACCAGCATGCCACTCCTGTGACACCGGCCAACGCAATGATCGATGAGTGTGAGGTTCTGGCCACGCCAGCGACCGCCCCACGCGGGACGAGCCCCTGTGGATGTACCAGCCCTTGTGGGATGTACGGGTGCGTTGCGTGGCATACTCCGCAGCTATGGGTGATAGGGGGATTCGGGCGGCGGCGATCCGGTGACGGGCGGGCAGCAGGAAGAGGAACCGACGCCGCGGTGGGATTTCTTCATCTCCTACACCGGTGTCGACCGAGGCTGGGCGGAGTGGGTGGCCTGGCAGCTGGAGGCCGCCGGGCTACGGGTGCTGATCCAGGCGTGGGACTTCATTCCGGGTTCGAACTGGGCAGTGCGGATGCAGCAGGGGGTCAGCCAGGCGGACCGCACCATAGCTTTGCTGTCCGAGGCCTATCTGACGTCGATCTACGGCCAGGCGGAGTGGCAGGCCGCGCAGGCCGCGGATCCACTGGGCTTCGCCAGCAGGCTGGTCCCGATCCGGATCACGGACTGCCCCCGGCCGGGGCTACTGGGGCAGATCGTGTCGTTCGATCTGTTCGATGTGCCCGCGGCGACCGCTGCCGCCCGGCTGCTCGAGCAGGTGAGGATTCTGCGGGCAGGACGGGCGAAACCCCCTGCCGCCCCGGTTTTTCCCGGCCTCGCCGATACGCCCGGCAGTACTACCGTGCTCACGTCCCCGCCGAGGACGCCGGGAGGGAGACAGCCCGTTCCGCCGCCGGCACCTGGCCCACTCGTACGTGGGACACCGGTCCGCCGCGCGGTGCTTCACCACGGCAGCCAGCTCTCCCGCGCGCTCGGCGCTCCCGGGATCCGCGCGGTGATGTGGTCGCCGAACGACCGGCTGCTGGCCGCTGGCAGCGACGACAGCACCGTGACCGTATGGGACGTGGCCAACCCCGCGACTCCGGCACGTCGCGCCACCCTCACCGACCACCGTCACGGCAGTGTGAAGGCGGTGGGGTGGTCACCGGACGGCCACCTGCTTGCCACCGGCTGCGCGGACAGCACGGTACAGCTGTGGGAGATGACGGACCCCGCGAGCCCTGCCCGCCGCGCCGCCCTCACTGACCATCGCGACTGGGTGGAGGCGTTGGCGTGGTCACCGGACAGGCATGTGCTGGCCACCGGTAACCGCGACGGTACGGTGACCTTCTGGGACGTGGCCAACCCCCTGACTCCGACACGCCGTACCACCCTCACCGACCACCGCAGCCCGGTGCGGGCGGTGGCATGGTCACCGGACGGCCACCTTCTGGCCACCGGTAACCGCGACGGCACGGTGACCGTCTGGGACGTGGTCAGCCCCTTGACTCCGGCACGCCGCGCCACCCTCACCGACCACCGCGGTCCGGTGCGGGCGGTGGCATGGTCACCGGACAGCCGCCTGCTGGCCAGCGGCAGCGCGGACAGCACGGTACAGCTGTGGGGGATGGCCGACCCCGCGAGCCCCGCCCGTCGCGCCACCCTCACCGGCCACCGCGGCTGGGTGGAGGCGGTGGCATGGTCACCGGACGGCCACCTGCTTGCCGCCGGCAGCGTGGACAGCACGGTGACCGTGTGGGAGGTGACCAGCATCGCGGCCCCCACCCGCCGCGCCACCCTCACCGACCACCGCGGTCCGGTGGAGGCGGTGGCATGGTCACCGGACAGCCACCTGCTTGCTACCGGCGGTGCCGACTGGACGGTGATTGTGTGGGAGCTGCCCGATGCCCGGTAAATGGTTGTTGCGCCGGGTGAGTGTGGTCGGGCAGACCGTGACCGTTAGGCCGGAGTGTTGGAGATCCGGCCACGCGACGCCCGGATAGCTCTCCCCACGGGCAGTGATGTCGAGATCGCCTTCGGGACGAACACGTCCGATCCGGCC
>NZ_CAKKTM010000207.1:10326-11449 GCF_920888515.1 Protofrankia sp. CiP1_Cm_nod1
TTCCAGGGGCCGATGCCGCCGACGCGTTCCGGGGTGATCCGCAGGACGTAGCCGGGGGGTGGGTCGGGGATCGGTGACGGAGGGGCGTCCGGCCCAAGGTAGATCCTGGTGAGTTTCGCGAGCAGTTCGGGCGCGCCGCCCTCGATGACCTTCGCGTGCCCGTGGACGACCAGGTAATGGTCGAGGCCGCCGCCCTCGGTCCCTGCGGCCTCGATCGACAGCGCCACCCGTGGGTCCCGCTGGAGGTTGCGGAGCTTCTGGTACAGCCCCAGGTGGGCGGTGACGATCTCGTCGCCGTCGACGCCCACCCACACCAGGGTGATCTGGGGGCTGCCGTCCGGGTTCAGGGTGACGAGGTGGGCGAGGCGCCCGGCCGTCAGCGCGGCACGCACGGCGTCGGTCAGCAGAGTCATGTGTTCGACGTCCTCCAGGTGCAAGAAGGCGCGGCGCAGGTCGAGCCGCTGGTTGTGACTACGACAGCTGTATGTCAGAACCGGCCCGGCTATTCCCGGGAGGGCCGGTCACCTGCGGCGATGCCCGGTCGTCTGCCGCGCAGCCGCCCGAGGGCCGGCGGAATCACGATCATCTCGCCGGCGGTGTCGGGCGGGCCGTTCGTCGGATGGGCCGCGTCAGATGAGCTGTTCGGCCCAGATGGTCTTGCCGGTGCGGTTGTAGCGGGTGCCCCAGTGGTGGGTGAGCTGGGCGATGAGGAACAGGCCGCGGCCGTTCTCGTCGAGGGTGCGGGCGCGGCGCAGGTGGGGGGCGGTGCTGCTGGTGTCGGAGACCTCGCAGATGAGGGTGCCGCGGTCGCGGATGAGGCGGAGGTGGATGGGGCCGGTGGCGTGGCGGATGGCGTTGGTGACGAGTTCGCTGACGACGAGTTCGGTGGTGTAGATGGCGTCGTGCAGGCCCCAGGCGGTGAGCTGGTCGGTGGTGTGGGCGCGGGCGTGGGCGACGACGGCGGGGTCGGCGGGCAGGTCCCAGGAGGCGACCTGGCCGGCGGTGAGGGTGTGGGTGCGGGCGAGCAGGACGGCGATGTCGTCGTCGGCGGGCCGGTCCGGCAGCAGGGTCTTGAGAATGACGTCGCAGGCGGTGTCGAGGGAGTCGGTGGGCTCGCCGAGCG
>NZ_CAKKTM010000208.1:0-7892 GCF_920888515.1 Protofrankia sp. CiP1_Cm_nod1
GGTCGGCGTTCTGGCTGCTGCCGGTGGCCAGCCGGGTGATGACGTCGTCGAGCCGGGTGAGCAGCTCGTCGGGGGTGGGGTCGGCGTCGGCGAGGGTGCGCACGGCGGTGCGCAGCTGGCCCATGGTGGCGGCGGCGTGGATGCCGTGGTCGGTGACGTCGCCGACGACGAGGGCGACGCGGGCGCCGGAGAGCGGGATGACGTCGTACCAGTCGCCGCCGACGCCGGCCTGGGCACCGGCGGGCAGATACCGGGAGGCGACGTCGACGGCTGTGTGCCGCGGGAGATGGTGGGGGAGGAGGCTGTGCTGGAGGGTAAGGGCGGTAGTGCGTTCGCGGGTGTAGCGGCGGGCGTTGTCGAGGCAGACGGCGGTGCGGGCGCCGAGCTCGTCGGCGAGGACGAGGTCGTCGGGGGTGAAGGGCCCGGGATGGTGCTGGTGACGGATGAAGACGGCGACGCCGAGAGTGCTGCCCCGGGCGCGCAGCGGAACAATCATGACGGAGTGGAGCCCGTACTCGCGGATCCGGGCGGCCCGCAGGGGGCTGGCCGCCATCCATCGTGCCATCGGCGGGTCGGAGATCCGGTAGGAGGCGCTCCGGCCGGTGGCGAGGACGGTGGCGATGGGGGAGTCCGGTGGGTAGATGTCGGTCTGGCCCAGCGCGACGACGGCTTCCGGCTGCCCCATGAGGGCGGACTGGTGGGCGGTACGGCGCAGCACCACCGGGGTGGTGATCGGGCCCAGCGGTGGCTCGTCCCCGTGGTAGACGGTGTCGAGAAGGTCGACGCTGGCCCAGTCGGCGAAGCGGGGGACGGCGATGTCGGCGAGCTCCTGGGCGGTGCGGGTGAGCTCGAGGGTGCTGCCGATGGCGGCGTTGGCCTCGTTGAGCAGGGTCAGCCGCTGCCGGGCCCAGTACCGCTCGCTGATGTCGAGCGACGCGCTGAGCAGGCCTCTGACCTGGCCGGCCGGATCCCGCACCGGTGACAGGGTGATCGCCCAGGCGCGTTCGCGGGGTTCGCCCGGTGCCTGGTGGAAGGCCCCGTCGGCCCCGTCGGCCCCGTCGGCCCCGTGGGCCCGGTAGTCCTCGTAGGCCTCGTAATATGCGGGCTCGCCGGTCCGCACCACCTGGCGGGCCTGCTCGACCAGGCCGGCGGGCTGGTGCTGCCCGGGGGCGGGGAACACCTCCGCCGCCGGGCGCCCGCGCGCGTCCCGCTCCCGCAGGCCGGTCATGTGGGCCGACTCGCTGTTCAGCCGCCGGACCCGCACCTCGGTATCGAAGATCGCCAGGCCGATCGGGGCCTGGGTGAACGCCCAGTCCAGCAGCGTCAGCTCGGCCTGGCGCTCACGCTGGTGGTCACGCAGGTCCTGGACGGTGACGGCGGTCACGAACCACTGGGTGACCGTCCCGTCGCGGGCCGGCAGCGGCTGGGCGTGCAGCCACACCTCAAGGCCGTGCCCGTCGCGGTGGCACAGGACGGCGGTCCCGCTCCAGCTCCGCCCGTCCGCCAGGCGGCACCGGGCCGGTCGCGGGAGCGGGGCGGCGAGAAGATCGGCCACCGACCGCCCGACGACCTCGGCCGGGGAGTATCCGAGCAGGTGGGGGGTGCGGGAGCCACACGCGGTGACGGTGCCGTGCGCGTCCACGCCGGCCGTCATCGCACGTTTCACGGGGAGATCGCCGAAAAGGTCTCCTGGTATGGGGCTCTGTGCTCCCTCGCCGTCCATCTCACCCCCCGTCTTCCCCCCACGGACGCGGGCGAACCGGGACCGCCACACCCTACCCAAACCAGCCGTCCCCTCGCCGCCCGGCCCTCGCGGCCCGGCCCTCGCGGCCCGGCCCTCCCGCCCGCTGGCCCATACCGATTCTGTGCCGGCGGCGTCCCGTCCCGCCGCTGCCTGCCCGGCCGGGCGGTGGTGCTGGACCCCTGGCCACCGGTGCGGTTACATTCGGACAATGCGTGCCGGATCTGCGTCCTGGACGGTGATGCTCGACCCGTTCTGGTCCTCCCGCCGCGCGCATCACTTCGACCAGATCTGTTGACGTCGAACAGAGCCCCCGCTGATCCGGCCTGACAGCTAGTGGGTGCCGCAAGCCCGCCGTCCATCGTCAACGCCCCCTGGTGGCCCTGTGACGGCCCCGCGGCCTCATGCGGTGACGTGCTCCGTGCGATCCGCCCGGCCGTAATGATCATTTTTCGGCGGCGGTGAGCTGGTCGCGCCGCCGGCCACGGCCATGGCGCACCGCGACACGCCAGCCAACGACAGCCAGCCAACGACAGCCAGGCCACGGCACGACGCACCGATTGACCTGTCCCACCGCTTCGGCATGCCCCGGCCGCCGCGCCGGCGGTGGAGAGGAGCCCGACATGACGACCCCCGTCACGGGCACGACGCCGGCACCGGGCCGCTCCCGGCGCCGGCTGGCCCTGGGCGCGATCCTGCACGGCTCCGGCGGGCACATCGCCGGCTGGCGGCACCCGTCCTCGCCACCGGACGGCCAGCTCGACATCGACCATCACATCCGGCTGGCCAGGACGCTGGAACGGGGGACGTTCGACGCGCTGTTCGTCGCCGACACCGTGGCCATCTGGGGACACCAGTACGACTCGCTGCGGCGCACCGCCCGCGCCGACCACTTCGAGCCGCTGACCCTGCTGGCCGCGCTGTCCACCGTGACCGAGCGGATCGGCCTGGTCGCCACCGCGACGACGACCTACAACGAGCCGTTCCACATCGCGCGTAGGTTCGCCTCGCTGGACCATCTCTCCGCCGGCCGGGCCGGGTGGAACGTGGTGACGTCGGTGGTCCCGCTGGAGGCCGGCAACTTCGGCCGGGACACCCATCTCGAGCACGGCGCGCGCTACCTGCGGGCCGAGGAGTTCGTCGAGGTCGTCCGGGAGCTGTGGGACAGCTTCGACGACGGCGCGGTCGTCCGGGACACCGCGTCGGGGCACTACTACGACCCGGCCGGCCTGCGCACCCCGCACCATGCCGGCCCGCACTTCACGGTGCGCGGGCCGCTGAACATCTCCCGGCCGCCGCAGGGCCATCCGGTGATCTTCCAGGCCGGCTCGTCGGAGACCGGCCGGGCGTTCGCGGCCCGCCACGGCGAGGTGGTGTTCACCGCCCAGACCTCGCTGGCCGGCGCCCAGGCGTTCTACGCCGACATCAAGGCGCGCGCGGCGGCGTACGGCCGGGACAGCGACCACCTGCTGGTCTGGCCGCTGCTCTCGCCGTTCGTCGCGAGCACCCGGGAGCGGGCCCGGGCCCGCCTGGCCGAGCTGCAGGAGCTGGTGCACGACGACGTGGCCCGCCGGCTCGTCCAGGACAACATCGGGGATCTCGACCTGTCCGGATACCCGTTGGACGGGCCGCTGCCGCCCATCGGCGCGACCAACCGGAGCCGCAGCCGCCAGGAGCTGATGCTCGACCTGGCCCGCCGCGAGAACCTCACGATCCGCCAGCTGGCGCTGCGGTTCACCACCGTGGGCGCCGTGGCCGGTACCCCGGAGGATGTCGCCGACCACATCGAGGAGTGGTTCACCAGCCGCGCCGCCGACGGTTTCACCATCAGTTTTCCCTACCTGCCCGGCGCCGCCGAGGACTTCGTCGACCTCGTCGTCCCCGAGCTGCGCCGCCGCGGGCTGTTCCGCCACAGCTATGGGACGACGACGCTGCGCGGCCACCTCGGCCTGCCGCGCCCCCGGGCCGGCACCGGGGGTGCCGGGGGCACTGGGGGTGCCGGGGGTGCCGGGGGCGCCGGGCAGCCGGTGGGCGCGGGGCGGCAGGCCGGGCCGGGGGCAGGGGAAGGAAACCGATGACCCACGGCAGGCGGCTGCGCCTCAACGCCTTCCTCAAGCCGCCGGGGGAGTTCCTGGCCGCCTGGCGGCATCCGGGCGCCGTCCCGGACGCGGGCGTGAACATCCGGCACCTGATCGAGCTGGCGCGGACCGCCGAGCGGGCCTGCTTCGACGCGCTCTTCTTCGCCGACCTCGTCGGGGTGCCCTTCGCCGACCAGGAGGTGCTGCGCCGGGTCTCGGTGGTCAACGACTCCTTCGAGCCGACGACCCTGCTCGCCGCGCTGGCCACCGCCACCAGCCGGATCGGGCTCATCGCCACCGCGTCCACCACCTACAACGAGCCCTACCACCTGGCGCGCACGTTCGCCTCGCTGGACCATCTCAGCCGGGGGCGGGCCGGCTGGAACCTGGTCACCTCGCTCAACGACGCGGAGGCCCGTAACTTCGGCCTGCCCGAGCACGTCGGGCACGCCGAGCGCTACCGGCGGGCCGCGGAGTTCCACCAGGTGGTGACCGGCCTGTGGGACAGCTTCGACGACGACGCGTTCCGCCGCGACCAGGCGTCCGGGATCTACTTCGACGACGACCGGGTGCACCGGCTCGACCACCGGGGAAGGTACTTCTCGGTGACCGGGCCGTTGAACATCCCCCGCCCGCCGCAGGGCCATCCGGTGGTCGTCCAGGCCGGCTCCTCCGAGGCCGGTAAGTCGCTGGCGGCCGCGGCCGCGGACGTCGTCTTCACCCACCATCCCGACGGCGCCGCCGCCCGGGCCTTCTACGCCGAGATCAAGGCGCGGGCGGCCGCGGCCGGCCGGAACCCGGAGCACGTCCTCGTCCTGCCGGCGCTGTCCACGATCGTCGGCCGCACCCTGGCCGAGGCCGAGGACAAGGCCGAGCGGCTGTACGCGCTGCTCGACCCGCGGGTGGCGCTGGCCGATCTCGCCTACTGGCTCGGCGGCGTCGACCTGTCGACGCACCCGCTGGACGGGCCGCTGCCGCAGCTGCCCGTCTCGAACCAGAGCCGCAGCGCCCAGCGGCTCATCGTGGAGCGGGCCCGGGCCCGCAACCTGACCATCCGCGAGCTCGCCAGGGGGCTGGCCCGCGACGAGCGGACCATCGTCGGCACCCCGGAGACGGTCGCCGACCACATCCAGGAGTGGTTCGAGACGCAGGCCGCGGACGGTTTCAACGTGATCTTCCCGTACCTGCCGGAGACGCTCGACGACTTCGCGGACCTGGTCATCCCGCAGCTGCGACGGCGCGGCCTGTTCCGGGCCTCCTACGAGGGCCGGACCCTGCGCGAGAACCTGGGGCTGCCCCGCCCGGCCAGCCGGTACGCCCGCGACCGGCGCGGCGCGTGACCGCTGTCCGGCATGTCCGACCGAACGGCGGTCACCGACCGTCGTCACTTCCGGCCCACGGCCGACGAGGAGGCCGACGATGACCGAGACGACCGGGACGACCGGGACGACCGGGACGACCGGGAGGCCTGAGAGGACCCGCACCGGCAACGTCAGCGCCGACGGCATCGGTGCCGGGAGCGCCGACGCCGACAGCACCGGCCCGGACGGGCCGGGCAGCGCCACCGCCAGGCCGGCGGCCGCCCTGCCCACGCTGGATATCGGCCCCTACCGCACGGGCGGCCCCGGGCGGACGGCGTTCCTGGCGGCGCTGCGCGCGGCCTGCCACGGGCCGGGCTTCTTCTACCTCACCGGGCACGGGATCCCGCCGGCCGCCACCGCCGCCGTGCTGGCGGTCAGCCGGGAGTTCTTCCACCTGCCCGAGGCCGTCAAGCTCGAGATCGAGAACATCCACTCGCCGCACTTCCGCGGGTACACCCGGCTCGGCCACGAGATCACCCGGGACAGCCCGGACATCCGCGAGCAGATCGACATCGGCGACGAGCGCCCCGCCCGCCGGCTCGGCCCGCACGACCCGCCCTACCTGCGCCTGGACGGCCCCAACCAGTGGCCGGCCGCGCTCCCCCGGATGCGGGGGATCGTCGGGGCCTACCTGGCCGAGCTGGGACGGCTCGCCCGCACGCTCGTCCACGCGTTCGCCGAGTCCCTCGGCCTGGCCGCCGGCCACCTGGACCCGACGTTCGCCGTCGACCCCCGCTCGCACCTGAAGCTGATCCGCTACCTGCCCGCGCCGCCGGGCTTCGCCGCCGGCTACGACCAGGGCGTCGGCGCCCACAAGGACGGCGGCTTCGTCACGTTCGTCCTCCAGGACGACAGCGGCGGCCTGCAGGTCGCGCGCAGCCCGCGGGCGGGCACGGACGTGCCGGCCGACGGCTGGATCGACGTCACCCCGGTACCGGGGACCTTCGTGGTCAACATCGGTGAGATGTTCGAGCTGGCGACCCAGCGTTACTACCGGGCGACCGTGCACCGGGTCGTCAGCCCGCCGGCCGGAACGGAGCGGGTGTCGGCGGCCTTCTTCTTCGGCCCGCACCTGTCGGCGACGCTGGCGCCCCTGCCGCTGCCGGACGAGCTGCGCCGGCAGCTGCCGGCGGCCGAGCCCCCCGACCCGCGCAACCCGATCTTCGCCGAGCACGGCGTCAACACCCTCAAGAGCTGGCTGCGCAGCCATCCCGAGGTGGCCCGGCGGTACTACTCCGACGTCGAGGCGCCCGCCGGCCGAGGAGCATACTGATCATGTCGCCCGGCCCGGTCCGCCGGTTGTGGGCAGGTGAGCCGGCGGCGGCAGGACGGCGGCAGGACGGCGGCAGGACGGCGGGCGGTGGCAGACGGCGGCCAGGCAGTGAACCGACCAGGTAGCGAGCAGTGAGAGGGAACCCGTGACGAGCGAGCCCACGACGTACAGCTTCGAGACCCGGCAGGTCCATGCCGGCGCCCAGCCGGATCCGGCGACGGGTGCCCGCGCGGTGCCGATCTACCAGAGCACGTCGTTCGTCTTCGACGACACCCGTCACGCGGCGGACCTGTTCTCGCTCGCCGAGGTCGGGTTCACCTACACCCGGGTGGTCAACCCGACCCAGGACGTCCTGGAGCAGCGGGTCGCGGACCTGGAGGGCGGTGCCGCGGCGCTGGCGGTGGCCAGCGGCCAGGCGGCGCAGGCGCTGGCGATCCTCACCATCGCCTCCGCCGGCGATCATCTGGTCTCGTCGTCGTCGCTGTACGGCGGGACGTATGCGCTGTTCGCCCACACGCTCTCCGAGCTCGGCATCGAGACGACCTTCATCGACGACCCCGACGACCTGGGTGCCTGGAAGGCCGCCGTGCGTCCGAACACGGCCGCCCTCTACGGGGAGACGATCGGCAACCCGCGCGGGAACGTCCTCGACATCGCCGGGGTGGCCGGGGCCGCGCACGAGGCGGGCGCGCCGCTCATCGTCGACAACACCCTGGCCTCCCCGTACCTGTCCCGCCCGCTCGAGCACGGCGCCGACGTGGTCGTGCACTCGGCGACGAAGTTCATCGGCGGGCACGGCACGTCCATCGGCGGGGTCATCGTCGACGGCGGCCGGTTCGACTGGGGCAACGGGCGTTACCCACGGTTCACCAGCCCGGATCCGTCCTACAACGGGCTGGTGTTCCTCGAGGCCTTCCCGGAGACCGCCTACATCGTGCGGGCCCGGGCGAAGCTGCTGCGCGATCTCGGCCCGGCGCTGTCGCCGGTCAACGCCTTCCTGCTGCTGCAGGGGCTGGAGACGCTGTCGCTGCGGGTACAGCGGCACTCGGAGAACGCGCTGGCGGTGGCGCGCTGGCTTGAGGGCCGCGACGACGTGCTGTGGGTCGCCTACCCGGGGCTGGAGACCAGCCGCTGGCACGCGGCGGCGACGCGCTACCTGCCGGCCGGCGCCGGTGCCGTGCTGGCCTTCGGGATCCGCGGCGGCGCGGCGGCGGGCCGGGCCTTCGTCGAGGCCCTCCAGCTGCACAGCCATCTGGCCAACGTCGGTGACGTGCGCTCGCTGGCGATCCATCCCGCCACGACCACCCACGCCCAGCTCACCGCGGCCGAGCAGGCCGCGAGCGGGGTCAGCGGTGAGCTGGTCCGGCTCTCGGTCGGCCTGGAGGGGATCGACGACATCCTCGCCGACCTGCGCACCGGCTTCGCCGCTGCGGCCGCAG
>NZ_CAKKTM010000208.1:8488-14865 GCF_920888515.1 Protofrankia sp. CiP1_Cm_nod1
TGGGCCCGTGCGGAACCACCCGGGCGGGCCATGGTGAGACCCGCCGTCCTCCCGCCCACGTGGACTATCTACTCTCTACTCTGGTGAAGATGGAAAGCGTGATCATTGCGGGCGGCGTGGGAACGGTCATCGAAGATGGCGATCCCCGATCAGACCGTGGCCGCTATGTCACACCACGTAGCCACCGCGGGCTGGCCAGCGCAGGGTGACCGGTATCGCCGGGTAGCCAGCCGCAGGAATCGTCCCCTTCAGCCATCAAGGAGCCGTTGCATCCCATGACCGAGCTTTCAACGCCGCCCGCGGAACCCGGTCGCGAGATCCTGGTGATAGGCGCCGGTCCAGCGGGTCTGAGCGCGGCCTTCCAGCTGCACAAGTACGGGATCGCCTCCACCATCCTCGAGGCGGACGACCAGGTCGGCGGCATCTCCCGGACGGTCGAGCGCGACGGCTGGCGGTTCGACATCGGCGGCCACCGGTTCTTCACCAAGGTCCGGGCGGTCGAGGAGCTCTGGCACGAGATCCTCGGCGACGCCGACTTCCTGCTGCGGCCGCGCAAGAGCCGGATCTTCTACAACGGCGCCTACTACGACTATCCGATCAGCGCCGGGAACGCGTTGCGCAACCTCGGCCCGGCCGAGGCCGCCCGGTGCGTCGGCTCGTACCTGTGGGCCAGGGCCCGGCCGCCGAAGGATCAGACGGACTACGAGAGCTGGCTGGTCGCCCGGTTCGGCTGGCGTCTCTACCGCACCTTCTTCAAGACCTACACCGAGAAGGTCTGGGGGGTGCCGGTCAGCGAGATGCCGGCCGACTGGGCCGCCCAGCGGGTCAAGAGCCTGTCGCTGGCGAACGCCATCGTCAACGCGGTCTCGCCGCGCCGCAACCAGAAGAAGATCACTTCGCTGATCGAGGAGTTCCAGTACCCCAAGTACGGCCCCGGGATGATGTGGGAGGTCTGCCGCGACAAGGTCACCGCCGCCGGCAGCAAGGTGGTGATGAACACGACCGTGGTGGGCGTCAGGCACGCCGATGGCCGTGCGACGGCGGTCGTCGCACGCGACGGCGACGGGGGAACCACCGTCTACCCCTGTACCAACGTCGTGTCGTCCATGCCGATCTCCGAGCTGATCACGGCGATGGACCCGCCCGTCCCGGCCGCTGTCGCGCGGGCCGCGCGCGACCTGCGCTACCGGGACTTCATCACCGTCGCGCTCGTGGTGCCCGCCGGCAAGGTGCCCTGGGAGGACAACTGGATCTACATCCACGACCCGCAGGTGCGGACCATGCGCATCCAGAACTTCGGTTCCTGGTCGCCGTTCCTGGTCAAGGACGGCCGTAACGTGCTCGGCCTGGAGTACACGGTCTTCGAGAGCGACGCCGCCTGGACGGCCCCCGACGACGAGCTCATCGAACAGGGCAGGCGGGAGCTGGCCAAGCTCGGCCTTGTCGACTACGAGGACGTCGAGGCGGGATATGTGGTCCGCCAGGGCAAGGCGTACCCCATCTACGACGACCGTTACCGGGCGAACGTCGACGTGATCCGCGGCTGGCTCGCCGAGCACGCCACCAACGTCCACCCGGTCGGCCGCAACGGGATGTTCCGGTACAACAACCAGGACCATTCGATGCTCACCGCGATGCTCACCGCCGAGAACATCGCCACCGGCACGGCCCACGACGTCTGGTCGGTCAACGTCGAGGAGGAGTACCACGAGGAGGGCGCGGGTTCCGCGGCCGGCCGGCCGGGCGGTTCCCTCGGGACGGGGCGCGACGCCCCGGTCCTCCCGCGGGCCTCGGTCGACGCCGCGGCGGGCCCGGCGACACGACCGTGACGGCCGGGCAGGCCGTCACCGGGAACCGGGGGAGCCGTCGGCGGGTGCCCGGCGCTCTTAGCGGCCTGCCGATGTCACCGGCAGTGACGCCCCGTCCCTCCCGCGCCCGGATCCCGGGTATGGGAGAGACGCTGCCGGCCGCCTGGGCGCAGCACCCACCGGCCTGATCGGATGATCACGGCTCGTGGTGGTCGCGACGGTGCTGCGGACGGCGTCGGCCCGTCCACACTCCGGTGCGTTGCCGGGCAGGTGTGGTGCGCCGGTCGCCGGTCGTTCGCCTGTCGCCGGCGCGGCGGCTGTTCCCGGCGGTTCAGGACGCCTCCCGCTCGCCGTGCAGCCAGATCGACACCGCTTCGGTTCGGCTGGCCGCGTTCAGCTTGCGCAGGATGTGCTTGACGTGGGACTTCACGGTCCCCTCGGAGATGATCAACCGGTCGGCGATGCGCGCGTTGGTGTTGCCGGCGGCCATCAGCCTGAGCACGTCGATCTCGCGCCTGGTCAGACGGGAGTCCGTGGGCCAGGGGTCGTCGTGGAGCGGGCGTACGGGCCGGGTGAATCCGTTGGCCATCCCGTACGAGCCGAACCTGATCGGCTCCTCGATGTCGTTCATCGTCGCCGTCAGCCCGGCGGTGTAGCGCAGCATCTCGGTGCGCATCTGGGCCAGGCGGTCGAGAAGGACCGCGCGCTCCAGCGCGTAGCCCAGGCCTTCGGCGAAGATTGCCAGGATGTCCCGGTCGAAGTCGGCGAGCGCGTCGCCGTGGAAGTAGCGGTCGGCGTGCAGGAAGCCGATCACGTGGGAGGAGGCCGTGATCGGTACCGCGACATAGCTCCTGACGCGGGCCGCATCGACCATCGCCCGGTGGACCCGTGTCTCGTCCTGGACGTTGGTGACGATGAGCGGCCGTCTCCGCCGTACGATCTCCGTCTCGAACAAGGGGGGCACGAGCCTCTGTGGATGGTCCTGCCCGGCCTGCGCGATGGCCTGGGCCCATTCCCTGTCCCCCTCGACGTACACCGTCTCGGGTACCCAGATCGACTCGTTGATACGTGACATGACCGCCCGGTCGAACCCCATCGTGCACACGATGCCCGGGGTTGCCTCGATCAGTTCGGATACCGAGGAGAACGGGTGTAATCGACCGAGAGCGTTCTGAACATTACGGATCGTGCTGGAGTGGTGGTGGGCGTGTTCCTCGCGGACGTCGTCGTCGGTGTTCTTCAGCTGGATGAGCAGTGGCAGCAGGTCATCGGCGCCGGCCAGCTGGTCGGCGGTGGCGCGGTCGCCGGCCGCGGCCGCGCACACGCCGTTCCAGACGGTTTCCAGCGCGCTGCTGGCGGCGGGTAAGTCGTTGATCTCCGTGGCGTCGGGCAGATGCTGGGAGCACAGGAGTGTCTGGGCCTTGTCGATGATGGCGAGTACCTCGCTCACCGTCCGGTCGGAGATCGACCCCTGGCGTATGCGGTCGCCGGTCATCGGTCTGCGGTTTCTCCCGTGGCACCTGATATCCCCGGTGGGCACGATGAGCCTCCTCGACTGCCAGGCGCCCAACGCTGGCCGCCTGGCAGATCATAAGTCAAAGTCCGGCCTTGGCACGTTCTGTCGATCTCTGTCGCTCGGCCGTGTTACGGACGCGCCAAACCATACGGCTGACTGGCCCACTGGGTCACCCATGCGAACGCGACCGAGCTTCTTTTCCAAAGAGGGTAGCGTGCACGCCGTACGCAGAAGTACCGATTCGTAGCGGATCCTGCCGAATCAACGGCTTGTAAGATCATAAATGTTGCTTGTCGAGTTGATTTTCTTGCTTAAAGTAAGATCACGTTGGACGTGAACGGGCCGTCGCGGTCTCATCGTCCGCTCGCCCTGGGCGAGCCGGGTCATCGGGTCGTCGCCGGGCTTCTCACGACGCGACGTGACACGGTGGAGCCAGCTGCGCGGCTGTTGCACGCGGCCGGCCCGCGACGCATGCCTCTTCCCGTTGCGGCAGAGCCCCGTCCCGGCCTCCCGCGGGCGGCGGGGGAGCGAACGGACAGAGCGGGCGAACGGGGCGGAGCGGGCCGCGGCGCCAGGGATGACCCCTGACACCGCGTGCCCCTGGCCCCGGGACGGGAGGCCCGCCTCACGAGCCCCTGCTTCCCGCCGGCCGTCCCGCCATCTCGGTATATCAGTACTTCACAGGTATACCCGTACCTCGCGGTATACCTGTACTTCACGCTGACGGTGTCAGATGGTCTGCACTGTCAGAAGCTGTTCCGCGTGCTGACGGCGCAGCACCTTCTTGTCGTACTTGCCGGTCGCCGTCAGCGGGACGGCGTCCACGAACGACCAGTTCTCCGGCAGCCACCACTTCGCGACCCGGCCCGTCAGCCAGGCCCGTAGCTCCTCGGCGCTCGCGCTCGCTTCCTCCCGCAGCACCACGACCGCGAGCGGGCGCTCCTGCCACCTCTCGTCGGGCACGCCGATGACGGCGGCCTGGAGCACGTCCGGATGGCCGATGATCGTGTTCTCCAGCTCGACCGAGGAGATCCACTCGCCGCCCGACTTGATGACGTCCTTCGTCCGGTCGGTCAACGTGACGTAGTGCAGGGGGTCGACCCTGCCGATGTCGCCCGTGCGCAGCCAGCCGTCGTGGAACTTCTCCGGGTCGTCGTCGCGGTAGTAGCCCCCGGTGACCCAGGGCCCGCGGACCTCGAGCTCGCCGATCGACTTCCCGTCCGCGGGCAGCTCGACGCCGTTGTCGTCGACGATACGAAGATCCACGCCCGCGATCGGCCTGCCCTGGGTGACCCGGAACCGCATCGTCTCCTCTTCGTCGAGGCCGGCCGGCGGCCGGGCGATCGCCGCCAGCGGCGAGGTCTCCGTCATGCCCCAGGCGTGCAGGATCCGGACGCCGAACTCCTTGTCGAAGGCCTCCATCAACGAGCGCGGCACCGCCGATCCGCCGCACAGCACCAGGCGCAACGAGGACAGGTCGGCCCCAGGGCTGCTCCGCAGGTGGTTGAGGATGTCGTTCCAGATGGTGGGAACGGCCCCCGACACGGTCGGGCGTTCCCGGTCGATGGTCCTGACCAGCGTCGCGGCCTGCAGGAAGGGCCCGGGCAACAGCAGATTGGCACCGCTCATCAGAGCGGCATACGGCAGGCCCCAGGCATTGGCGTGGAACATCGGCACGATGGTGAGAATCGTGTCGTCGGCGTTGATGCTGAAACCCTGCGCGGTGCAGGCGGCCTGCGAATGTAACCACAGCGACCGGTGGCTGTAAACCACTCCCTTGGGGTTGCCCGTCGTGCCACTGGTGTAGCACATCGAAGCCGCGTCGCGTTCGTCAACGGCCGGCCAGCCGAATTCCTCGGACTCGGCGGCAAGGACCTCCTCGTACCGGAGAATCTGCTTACCGGCACCCTCCAGGGCGGCGACGTCCCCGTTGCCGTTCACCAGCACCGTGTGCACGCTGTCTATCTTCGGCAGGGCCCCGGCCAGCAGCGGGATCAGGGAGTCGTCAACGATGATGACCTGGTCCTCGGCGTGGTTGGCGATGTAGGCCACCTGGTCGGCGGCCAGCCGGATGTTCAGCGTGTGCAGCACGGCCCCCATCGCCGGTACGGCCGCGTACGCCTCAAGGTGCTGCTGGTTGCTCCACTGGAAGGTCGCCACCCGCTGGTCCCCGACGACGCCGAGCCGGCGCAGGGCGCCTGCCAGCCGGGCGGCCCGTGCACCGGTCTCCGCGTACGTGACGCGGCCGACCCGGCCGGGCTCGAGCACGGTCCGCGCGCCGTGATCCCCGTGGACCGAGGTGCCGTGCGCCACTATCGAACGCACTGTCAGAGGGAAGTCCTGCATGGTGCTTCGCACAGCGCACATCCTTGTTCGTCAGGCCCGGCTTTGGGCCGCGAGCGGGGACACCACCATGTACGGACCGGCCGGAACGGCTTCGGCAACGGCTGGGCGCACCGGTTCACTCCTCGATCACGATGGCGGGCATCGGGCACAGCGATGCCGCGCGTTGTACGGAAGAACGCAGGCCGTCATCCGGTCGGCTATACAACAATGTCACCTGGTCGGCGTCGTCCGCAAGGTTGAAGAGCATGGGTGCTACAAGCAAGCAAGTAGCAAGCAAGTAGCAAGCAAGTGCCGGGCGAGTGGCGGGCACTGCCCATGCCCGGCACGCAGGTCGTGGTTCACGGAGGCATTCACGATGCCTTCTTCCGGCTTTCTCCTTCTGAAAAGCCCGTCCGTACCGGCGCGGGCTGCCCGCGCGGGTGGCCTCGCGGGCCTGCCCGCACGCCCCTGACCTGCGTCTTCGCGCCGCTCGAGGCCCCGCCCGCGGGCCGGTCCCGCGAACCGTCGACAGCGTGGTCCCCTCGGTGGTTCTTTTTTATCGCCGCCGCGTGCTGTCCCAGCTGTCGCCAGACACCCACGATCATGTACTTCGGTGGGCTTGTCTGTCACCGCCGGGAGCCCCTGGCCGCAGAGCCGGGCGGGCCGACGGCGCGCCGGCGCCGGCGGGCGGGCCGCGATGCGACGGGGCAGGGCGGGCGGTCCGGGAC
>NZ_CAKKTM010000209.1:0-6259 GCF_920888515.1 Protofrankia sp. CiP1_Cm_nod1
CGGGGCAGGGCGGGCGGTCCGGGACGCTCGTCGGCCGCGGCCACCGGTCAGGCCTGACCGGTCAGGTCCAGCTGGTCAGGTCTGACTGGTCAGGCCTGAACCGATCGGCCGGGCCTAGACTTACATGCCACACGCCTCACCGGTTCGGTGCGCAGGCCGGTGCGGTAGGCCCTTACGAACTGGATCTGGCAACGATGACTCCACCGAAGGGAAGAGGCCCCCGGGACGCCGCGGACACGATGGTTCCCGTCGGGGCGCGTCGGCGGCCTGACCTGACGCGTCGTGCGCGTGAACTACTGGTGACGGCCGGTCAGCTGGTCGGCGGCCCGGAGCAGGACGTCGCCCCCCGGCCCGCGGACGGCCTCAGCGGTGTCGACGGGCAGCTCGCGGTCATGGGTGGCCTGCTCCGTGACCGGCTCGTCTCGCCCGCGAAATACCCGGACGGTGCCTCGCTCGTCAACGTGAGCACGGCGCTGGCGGGGCTGCACACCATCCGCTACGAGATCCACGACTTTCTTGTCCACGAGCGCCTGGAGCGCCTGGACATGCTCGACGCCGGCCTGGCTCAGCTGCGGAAAGTACATGATCCGGACGAGCTGCTGAACCGCGTGTGCGAGTCGGTCGTGCACAGCTGCGGTTTCGACCGGGTGATGCTCTCGCGGGTCGAGGGCTCGGTGTGGCGGCCGTGGAAGAGCTACGCGGTCACCGACCAGGAGGTGGAGCGGACCTTCCGGAAGTGGATCAGTGCCATCCCGGAGATCCCTCTCGACCATCTGCTGCTCGAGAGCGAGATGGTGCGCCGGTGCGAGCCGGCGCTGGTCACCGACGGCGCGCACGACCGGCGGGTCTACCGTCCGCTGCTGGACGCCTCCGAGCTGCGCTCCTATGTCGCGGCGCCGCTCATGCCGACCGGCCGGGTGATCGGGTTCCTGCACGCGGACTACAAGGCCGAGCAGGCGTCCGCCCTCGACCGCGACATCCTGTGGGCCTTCGCCGAGGCGTTCGGGCAGATCTTCGAACGCGCCGTTCTGCTGGCGCGGCTGCGTGACCAGCGCGAGCAGGTGCGCAGCGCGATGCAGACCGTCGAGTCGGTGCTGGACGACCTCGCCGGCGCCGAGATCGATCTCGCCAGCCGGGAGCACGTCACCGCGCTCGCCGCCACCCGGCCCACCAGGATGCTGCACACCGCGCGCTCGTCGAAGATCGAATCTCTTACAGGCCGCGAGCTCGAGGTACTGACGCTGATGGCGACGGGCGCGACGAACAACCGGATCGCCGAGAAACTCGTGATCACCAACGGCACCGTGAAGTCGCATGTGAAGCGCATCCTGCGCAAGCTGGGCGCGGAGAACCGCGCGGAGGCCATCTCCCAGTACCTGCGCCTGACGATCGGCCAGAACCACCTGTAGCGGGGCTGCTTGCGCCCTCGCGGCTCCCGGCACTAGGGTCAAAATGGTCAGACCTTTTCGGGGAGTCCTGGAGGCAGGGTGCGCGCGGTTGTCCTCCACGAGTTCGGCCCGGCGGGCAACCTGCGGCTCACCGACTTCCCCGACCCGCGGCCGGAGCCCGGGTGGGTCACGGTGCGGCTGCGGGCCAGTGCCCTGAACTGGCACGACGTGCTGGTCCGGCAGGGCAGGTACCATTCCCCGCTGCCGCACGTGCCCGGCGCGGACGGCGCGGGCGTGCGGGTGGACACCGGCGAGGAAGTGGTGATCGTGCCCTCGCTGTGGTGGGGCGAGGACGACAGCGCGCCGGGCGCGGCCTGGGAGATCCTCGGCGACCACCGGCCGGGCACCTACGCCGAGCTGGTGCGGGTGCCCGTCGAGTGCGTGGTGCCGAAGCCCGCCGGGCTCAGCTGGCCGCAGGCGGCGGCCCTGCCGCTGGTGGGGCTGACCACCTATCGCGCGCTGTTCACCCGCGGCCGGCTGCGGGCCGGGGAGTCCGCCCTGGTGCTCGGCGCCGGTGGCGGTGTCGCCACGATGGCGGTCGGCCTCGCGGCCGGCATCGGCGCCTCGGTGGTGGTCACCTCGTCCTCGGCCGACAAGATCGATTCTGCCCGGGGGCTCGGGGCCGGCGGTGGCGTGCTCTACACCGAGCCCGACTGGCCATCGGCGGCGAAGGAGCTCTCACCCGCGGGGCAGGGCTTCGACCTCGTGCTGGACTCGGTGGGCACCTGGCAGGAGTCGATCCGGGCGCTGCGGCCGGGCGGCCGGCTGGTGGTCCTCGGCGCGTCGCGCGCGCAGGAGGCGCGCATCGACGTGCGGCACTTCTATTTCGGGCAGTTCGACCTGCTCGGTACCACAATGGGTGGTCCCCGCGACTTCGCCGGGCTGCTGGAGCTGCTGTCGTCCCGGCGGGTGGCGCCCCCGGTCATCGACCGGGTCTTCCCGCTCGACCAGGCCGACCGGGCGCATCAGTACCTCGAGCGGGGCGGCGGGTTCGGCAAGATCGTCCTGACGCAGGACTGAACACCCCGGACCGGGAAGGGACAACAGCCAATGGCAGACAAGCTCGTCCGTTACGAGGTCGACGACCACGGGGTCGCCGTCGTGACGCTGGATCACCCGGAGACCCGCAACGCGCTCAGCGACGAGCTCCTCGACGATCTCCTCGCCGCGCTGGAGGAGGCAAGGAACGACACCGGCGTGCGGGTCGCGGTGCTCACCTCGTCGCATGAGCGGATCTTCTCCGCGGGCGGCAACCTCAAGGCGTTCGCCGACGACCGTCCGACGATCACCAAGTACGCCGGGCTCGACCGCTTCCCGCGCCTGTTCAAGCTGATCGGGGCCCTGGGCAAGCCGGTGATCTGCGCCGCCAACGGTGACGTGCTCGCGGGGGCGTTCGGGCTGGCGCTGGCCTGCGACCTGGTGATCGCGAAGGAGTCGGTCCGGTTCGGCTGTCCGGAGATCAACGTGGGTGCGTTCCCCTTCATGATCTCGGCTCTCATCTACCGCAACGTCGGTCGGCTCAAGGCCAACGAGCTGATGCTGCTCGGTGAGCTCATCAGCGCTTCGGAAGCCCGTGACCTGGGCATTGTGAACGCGGTGGTGCCCGACGCCGAGTTCGGCGACGCTGTGGGCGCCTGGGCGCGCAAGGTGGCGTCGAAGTCCCCGCTGCTGATCAGGCTCGGCAAGGACGCCATCAACGCCACCCGGGACCTCGCGCTCGGCGAGGCGCTGGACGTGCTGCAGGCCCAGCTCGCGCTGGCCTTCACCACCGAGGACCTCGTCGAGGGGGTGCGGGCGTTCCGGGAGAAGCGGGCTCCCGAGTGGAAGATGCGATGATCGTCCGGTTCTGACCCGCCGTCGGCGACCGGTTCCTACTCGTTGCCTTTTTGGTCTAACCATTCTAAGGTTGACTGAAATAGTGTGACTTGAGGCACGGTAGCTGTTGACGACGAGGAAGATCACGATGACGTTCACGACGGTGACGGACCGCTACTCGCACGACGACATCGCCACCTGCTACGCCACCGGTGTATGGCGTGAGGAAACCCTGTCCGACGTCCTGGACGCGCAGGTCTCCCAGCAGCCCGACAAGGTCTTCGTCACGGACGGCAGCACGTCCCTGACCTACCGGGAACTGCGGGACAGCGGGTTACGCCTCGCGGCCGGCCTGCGGCGCCTGGGCATCGGCAGGGGGGACCGCGTCAGCGTCCAGCTCCCCAACTGGGCGGAGTTCACGCAGGCCGTGGTGGCGCTGGCGCGGATCGGCGCCGTCGCGATACCGATCATGCCGATCTACCGGAACGAGGAGGTCGGCTACATCCTGCGCGACGGCGGCGTCCGGGTGGCCATCACCAGCGAGAAGTTCAGGAAGTTCGACTACCTCGACATGTACACCAAGCTCCAGGTCGACAGCCCGGCCCTGGAGAAGATCGTCGTAGTGCGGGGGAGCGGCGCCGGCGAGCGCGACACGGTGATCCCCTTCGAGTCGCTGCTGACGGGCTCCGGCCCGGTGCCCACGGCCGAGGAGATCGGCGCGGGTGCCGGCGCCGACGACCCCTTCGTGATCGTCTACAGCTCGGGCACGACGTCCAGCCCCAAGGGCTGCCTGCACACCTTCAACACCTTCGCCGCCGGCTCGCGGCTGCTCGGCAGGGGCCTCGGCTACCGCCAGTCCGACGTCCAGTTCGGCCCGTCGCCGATAACACACACGACGGGGTTCATCACGAGCCTGCTCATACCGTTGATCTACGGTGCCGCGTCCCATCTGATGGACGTGTGGGAGCCCCGCGCGGGGCTGCGGCAGATCGGCGAGTTCGGCTGTACGGTCGCGGTGACCGCGACGACGTTCCTGCAGATGCTCATCGACGTCTACGACCCCGACCAGCACGATCCCGCCAGCCTGCGGATCTGGGTCTGCGCGGGCGCACCCATACCGGGCCCCTTCGTGGAACAGGCCCGTGACCTGCTGCCGAACTGCCAGATACTGAGCCTCTACGGCCGTACCGAGAACGCCGTGAGCACCATGTGCACGGCGGACGACGACCCGGCCCGTTCGGTCACCTCCGACGGGTCGGCGCTGCCCGGCACCTCGGTCAGGATCGTCGACGAGACGGGCCACGAGGTGCCGCGCGGCCAGGAGGGCGACATCGCCTTCCGCGGGCCCAGCCACATGCTCGGGTACATCAACAACCCCCAGGAGACCGCCGCCCTGTTCACCCCGGACGGCTACTCGCGCTCCGGCGACCTCGGGGTCATGGACGCCGACGGCTATGTCCGGGTGACCGGCCGGCTGAAGGACATCGTCATCCGCGGTGGCATGAACATCAGCGTCCGCCAGGTCGAGGACCTGCTCACCGCCCACCCGGCCATCAGCGACGTCGCGGTCGTCGGGATGCCGGACGAGCGGCTGGGGGAGCGGCTGTGCGGCTACCTCGTGCTCGCCGCGGGGCACGAGCCGCTGACGCTCGAGGACGTACGGACCTATCTGCTCGAGCGGGGGCTGGCCATCCAGAAGGTGCCCGAGCGCCTGGAGACCGTTCCACAGCTGCCGATGACCGCGACGGGCAAGGTCCAGAAGCACGTCCTGCGCACCGACATCGCCGAGAAGCTCAAGGCCGAGAAGCTCGGGGTGTGAGCCGGGGTGCCTCCCGCGGGTCCGGCTCAAAGCCGAGCGGAGACCCGCGGGAGACGCCCCGGTGCCGGCGCGGCGGCCACCGGTGGTGGCCGCCGGCGTGGGTGGGCCGGCGCGGTGCCGGGTCGAGGCGACCTCAGGACGAGGCGACGACGGCCTTCGCGCTGGCCCGTACCACCGTGTCGTCACCCCGGCGCACCGACAGGGCGATCTCGGCGACCGACTCGGCGGCCGGCGCGACGGCCGACTCCGCGTCCGGCCCGTCGGCCGGGCCGGGGCCCGGCCCGTCGATCGCGACGATGCCGACGATTTCGCCGGACAGGCGCAGGACGTCACCCAGGAAAACCGGGGCGACGAAGCGCACCTCGAATTCCCGCAGGTGTTCCACGCCGAGCCAGTCCGACAGCCAGCCGGCCAGTATCCCGGCCTGTAGCTGCCCCATCGAGATGACACCGGGAAAGCCGCTTGAGCGCACGAACTCGGGGTCGTGGTGCAGCGGGTTGAAATCGCCGCCGGCGCCGGCGAAACGCACGATGTCGGTCTGCGTGAGCGGCCCGATCTCCCGGGCCGGATGGGTGTCCCCGACCGCGGCCCGAACGGGCCGCCTGGCCCGGATGGGTTGACTCATGCGCTTTTTCCTCGCTCGATGAGCACGTCCCGCTGCCGGACGACCGGTGTTCCCGTGGCGTCGACATACTCGGTCTCCAGGGTCACGACGCGCATGGAGCCGCCGCGTTTCCCGGCACGGCGTTCGTCACCGACGACGCGGCGCACGGCGCGCAGCGAGTCCCCGGCCCGCAGGGGGCGCAGGTACTGCCAGCGCACCGAGCCCACGACCACGCGCTCGAGGGCCAGGCCGAGCCGGTCGACGAAGGCGCGCTGGTCACGCCAGTGCCCGACGGCGACGACGTGGGTCGGGGTGGCCAGCAGATCGTCGAAACCCGCGGCGCGCGCGGCGTCCGCGTCCGTGTGCACGGGGTCCGTGGTGAACGTCGCCCGGGCGAACTCCCAGATCTTGCCGCGCTCGACGTCGAAGGCGACCTCGTCCACGACCGTGCCGACGAGTTTCCCGTCGCTCACCCGTTGTTCCCCGCCGCCGTGAAAGCCGCCACCGTGCGGGTGGCGGCCGCGCGAGCAGTCATCGTACGAGTGGTCATCGTACGAGCAGTCATCGTACGAG
>NZ_CAKKTM010000209.1:6727-11340 GCF_920888515.1 Protofrankia sp. CiP1_Cm_nod1
GAAAACCCCTTTTCGGTCTGACCTATAGTACCATCGCATCAATCGCGGATGAGGGGTGCAAGCATGGATCTTGCGGACTCGCCAGGGGAACGACACTTCCGCACCGAGGTCCGGGAATGGCTGGCGACGGCACTTCCGCGCCTTCCCTGGCCGGAGCCGGCCGATCTGGTCGAGAAGCTTCCGTTCTGGCAGCAGTGGCAACGTCTGCTGTTCGACGCCGGTTATGCCGGGCTGTCGTGGCCGAAGGAGTACGGCGGCGGTGGCGCCGACGCGAAAATACGCGCGATCTTCACCGAGGAGGCCGACCGCGCCGGCGTCCCCGAACGGCTGAACATCATCGGTGAGGATCTCGCCGGCCCGACGATCATCGAGTTCGGCACGGACGAGCAGAAGGAACGCTTCCTGCGGCCGATCCTCACCGGCGAGGAGATCTGGTGCCAGCTCTTCTCCGAGCCGGAGGCCGGCTCGGACCTGGCGTCGCTGCGGACCAGGGCGACCAGGGCTGACGGCGGCTGGCGGCTGCAGGGCCAGAAGATCTGGACCAGCCGGGCGCACCTCGCCGCCAACGGCATCCTGCTCGCGCGCACCGGCGGCGGGCCGCGCCACAAGGGCATCACCTACTTCCTGCTGCCGATGGACGCCGACGGCGTCACCATCCGCCCGCTCGCGCACATGCTGGGTGAGGCCGAGTTCAACGAGGTCTTCCTCGACGACGTCTTCGTCCCGGACGACCGGGTCGTCGGCGAGGTGGACGGCGGCTGGCGGGTCGCGATGGCCACGCTGTCCTACGAGCGGGTCGCCATCGCCACCGGCCGGGTGAACACCAAGCGCGCCGTCGACGACATCATCACCGACATCAGCCAGCGCACCGGCGACGACGGGCGCCCGCTGGGGGCGGACCCGGCGGTCCGCCAGAAGGTCGCCGACCTCTACGGGCGCGCCCTGATCCACTATCTCATCGGCCAGCGGGTGGTCACGCTCGCCGCCGCCGACGGCCCGCCCGGGCCGGTCACCTCGATCGGCAAGCTCTACTTCTGCCCGCTCGTCGAGGACCTGGCGGACTTCCGGCTCTCCCTGGAGCCGCTGGGCGGCCAGTTCTCCCCGGACGACAAGGAACTGGACAGCACGCGCTGGCTCCGGCTGGCCTACCAGGCCCGCGGCACCGCGATCGCCGGCGGATCCACCTTCATCCAGCGCAACATCGTCGCCGAGCGTATCCTCAACATGCCCCGGAGCTGACCGTGACCGAGCACACTGGGACCGAGCACACCGGGACCGGGTACACCTGGACCCCCACCTCCGAGTACATCGAGAACGCCAACGTCACCCGGCTGGCGCGGGCACACGGCCTGTCGTCACTGGCCGAGCTGCGCGAGCGCTCGGTGCGCGACATCGGCTGGTACTGGGACGCCGTGGTCAAGGACCTGGGCCTGCCCTTCCGCACGCCGTACTCGCGGGTGGTCGACCTCTCCGCGGGCATCGAGCATCCCGACTGGTTCGTGGGCGGCGAGCTCAACATCGTCGACGCCTGCCTGGGGCGCTGGGACGGCGACGAGCAGGTCGCGAACCGGCCGGCCGTCATCCACGCGGCCGAGGACGGCACGACCACGACGGTGACCTACCGTGAGCTCACCCGGCAGGTGGAGCGGGTCAGTGCCGGCTTGCGCCGGCTCGGGATCGGCAGGGGCGACGCGGTCGCCCTGTTCCTGCCGATGATCCCCGAGGCCGTCGTCGCCTCCTACGCGGCCGCCCGCATCGGCGCGGTCCTGGTGCCGCTGTTCTCCGGGTTCGCGCCTTCGGCCATCGCCTCCCGTATCCAGGACGCCGACGCCAAGGCGGTCATCGTCGCCGACGGCACCGTCCGGCGCCGCCGCGCGGTGGCCATGAAACCGCTGCTCGACGAGGCGCTGCGGTCCTGCCCGACGGTGGAGCACGTCGTCGTCGTCGGCAACCTCGACGACGCCCCGGAGATCTCCGCGACCAGGGATGTCCGGTGGAGCGACCTGCTCACCGGCCCGGATGGCGCTGGCGAGGCCGAGGCGCTGCGGGCGACCGACACCCTGCTGCTGGCGTACACCTCCGGGACGACGGGCCGGCCCAAGGGTGCCGTCCACACCCATGCCGGCTTCCTGGTGAAGGTGGCCAGCGAGGTCGCCTACTCCTTCGACGTCGGCCCGGGGGGCGTGTTCTGCTGGGTGACCGACATGGGCTGGATCATGGGCCCGTTGTCGATCTTCGGGACGCACGCCAACGGCGCGACGCTGCTGCTCTACGAGGGCTCGCCCGACGTGCCCGACACCAACCGCCTGTGGGACCTGGTGGACCGCCACCGCGTCACCATGCTCGGGGTCTCGCCGACGCTGATCCGCACGCTGCGCTCCAGCGAGAAGATCTCGCTGGACGGCTTCGACCTGTCGTCGGTGCGCGTGCTCGGCTCGACGGGCGAGCCCTGGGACCCCGACTCCTACGAGTGGCTGGCCAGGGACGTCTTCGGCGGGCGGGTCCCGGTCATCAACTTCTCGGGCGGCACCGAGGTCGGCGGATCCTTCCTCGCGCCGTACCCGGTCGAGCCCATCCGCAGCTGTTCGCTGGGCGGCCCGTCGCTGGGCATGGACGTCGACGTGGTCGACGACCGGGCGCAGCCGGTGCGCGGCGAGGTCGGCGAGCTGGTGTGCCGGCAGCCGTGGCCGGCGATGACGCGCGGGGTGTGGCGGGACGAGGCCCGCTATCTGGAGGCGTACTGGTCGACCTTCCCCGGCCTGTGGCGCCACGGCGACTTCGCCCTGGTCGACAAGGACGGGCAGTGGTTCATCCTGGGCCGCTCCGATGACGTCATGAACGTGGCGGGCAAGCGGCTGGCACCGGCGGAGGTCGAATCGGTCATGATCACCCATCCGGCGGTGGCCGAGGCGGCGGCGGTCGGCGTCCCGGACCCGAAGAAGGGCGAGGCCGTCTGGGCGTTCTGGGTCCCCCGTCCGGACGCGACCGAGGACGTCTCGGCGCAGCTGCGGGAGATGGTCGCGGCCGAGCTCGGCAAGCCCTTCGCCCCGGGGCTGGTCCGGCGGGTGTCGCAACTGCCCAAGACGCGGTCGGCGAAGATACTGCGGCGCGCGGTGCGGGCGGCGGCCCTGGGCCGGGATCCCGGGGACCTCTCCGGCGCGGAGAACCCGGACGCGGTGGAGGAGATCCGCGCGGCGGTCGGGCTGGACGCCTGAGCCCGGTATGGACCGGTGTGTGACGACGGGGCCGTGGCAGGCTGACGAGAGCCTGTCACGCCCCGTTGTTGGGAACCGATATCTCGGTGCGTTCCTCGACCTCGAGGACCGCCTGGGCGTAGGAGTGGACGTGACGGTTCATCCGGCGTACCGCGGCCTCGGGGTCCCGCGCGCGAATGGCCCTGGTGATGGACACGTGCGCCTTCGCCGCCAGCCGTCGCACCTCGTCGTTGATGAACCGCTCGTTCTCGGTGGCCGTGTAGATCGCCCGCGACAGGGCGGTCATGAGGCCGATCAGCAACTCGTTGTGGCTGGCGGTGGCCACGCCCACGTGCCAGTCGACGTTGGCCTGCAGGAACGCCGCCAGCGTGCTGCCGGTGTCGGCGATGGCCTCGTTGGCGGCATCGAGCACCTTCAGGTCGTCCTCCGTGCGGTACCGGGCGGCGAGCTGGGCGCAGAACGGCTCGATGGCCTCGCGGGTCTCCAGCAGCGCGGCCAGCCGGATCTGCTGGCCTCTGATCACCAGGCTCACCGAGGTCTCGACCGCGTCCTTGCTCGGCCGCTGGACAAAGGCGCCACCGGCCCGACCGGCCTTGATCCGGACCAGGCCCTGAACCTCAAGGATGCGCAGGGCCTCCCGGACGGTTGAACGGCTCATCCGGGTCTGCGTGACCAGCTCACGCTCTGGTGGAAGCGGTGTGTCCTCGGTGAACTCGCCGGTGAGGATGCGCTCGCGAAGCTCGTTCGCCAGCACGTCCGATGCCTTGGGGACCTCCATGGGAGCGAGCCGGATCGCCGATCGATCCTTCTTCAACGCGTCGGCCATGTGATTCTCTCTATCGATGGTCTATTGGTCAGACCTAAGTTACCATCCGAACATCGTGCACAGGGCAGTCATGGACGAGCATTACAGGAGCGGGCATGCGGTGGGATCTGGCCGACGAGCAGGAGATGTTCCGGGACTCGTTGGGCGAGTGGCTGGACCGTTTCGCCCCCGCCGATACCGTGCACGGCTGGCTCGGCGCCGGTGACGCCGCCACGTTCGAGGGGCTTCTCGTCTCGGACGGCTGGCTGGCCGTGGGGTTCGCGCAGGAGTACGGCGGCCAGGGCGGTGGCCTGCTGGAGCTCGCGCTCACGGCCGAGCGGCTGGGGCGGCACAGCGCACCGTCCAGCGCGTGGACGGCGTCGGTGCTCGCCGTCGAGGCGCTGACCGTCCTGCCGGAGCGGGCCGCCGCGGTGCTCACCGACGGCAGCTTCGCGGCTCTTGCCGTGGACGCCGACAGGCCGCCGGACGAGCCCGGCCCGGTCGTCGAGGTGGGGGCCGGCCGGGCCGGCCTGGACGGCGGGGACGGTGGGGACGGCGGGGTCCTGCGCGGCACCGTGCGGTCGGTGCTCGGC
>NZ_CAKKTM010000210.1:0-14585 GCF_920888515.1 Protofrankia sp. CiP1_Cm_nod1
AGCCCGGCCCGGTCGTCGAGGTGGGGGCCGGCCGGGCCGGCCTGGACGGCGGGGACGGTGGGGACGGCGGGGTCCTGCGCGGCACCGTGCGGTCGGTGCTCGGCGCGGACCGCGCCCGGCAGCTGATCGTCCCGGCGGGCACGGCCGCGGGGCGGGCGTTGTTTCTGGTCGACGCCGGCACCGAGGGGGTGGGGATCAGGGCCCGTGAACTGCTGGACCGCAGCCGCTCGGTGGCGGACGTGGATCTCGCCGACGTCCCCGCCCGGCGGCTGGGCGCCGACGCCGAGCGGGTGCTCGCCCAGGCCGCGCTGCGGGCGGCCGTTCTCGTCGCCGCCGACAGCCTCGGGGCCGCGGAGCGCATGCTGCGTCTCGCGGTGGAGTACAGCAAGCAGCGGCGGCAGTTCGGGGTCCCGATCGGCTCGTTCCAGGCGGTGAAGCACGCGGCCGCCTCCATCCTGGTCGCGGTCGAGGCCGCCCGCTCCGTCGTCTACTTCGCCGCGGTGTCCGTGGACCAGGGGCACGAGGACGCGGCGCTGCACGCGGCGACCGCGAAGGCGCAGGTCACGGCCGCCGGTGAGCAGGCGGCCGACAGCGCGCTGACCATGCACGGCGCCATCGGCTACACCTGGGAGCACGAGCTGCAGCTCGCCTACAAGCGGGCGAAGCTGAACAAACGGCTCTTCGGCGCGCCGGGCGTGTGGAACGAGCGGCTGGCCGCGGCGCTGCCGCTGCTGCCCGTCGCCTGATACAACTTTTTGGTCTGTCCTTTGATACAATCAATCCAAAATCTGTCGTGCCTGGCCGAACAGGAGGCCTGCCGTGGACTTCGACCTGACAGAGGACCAGGCGACGATCCGCAAAGCCGTCGCCGAGCTCGCGAGCAAGTTTGACGACCAGTACTGGTTGGAGAAGGACTCCGCACACGAGTTCCCGACCGAGTTCTACGACGCGTTCGCCAAGGGCGGCTGGTTAGGGATCACCACGCCCGAGGAGTACGGCGGTCACGGCCTCGGCATCACCGAGGCGTCGATCCTGCTTGAGGAGGTGTCGGCAGCCGGCGGCGGCATGAACGCCGCGAGCTCGATGCACCTGTCGATCTTCGGGATGCACCCGGTCATCGTCCACGGCTCGGACGAGCTCAAGCAGCGCAACCTGCCCCGCATCGTCAACGGTGACCTGCACGTGTGCTTCGGGGTCACCGAGCCGGGCGCGGGGCTCGACACCACGCGCATCACCACGTTCGCCCGCCGGGACGGCGACCACTACGTGGTCAACGGGCGCAAGGTGTGGATCTCCAAGGCGCTGGAGTCCGAGAAGGTCCTCCTGCTCACCCGGACGACCAGGTACGAGGACGTGCAGAAGAAGACCGACGGCATGACCCTCTTCCTGACCAGCCTCGACCGCAACGCGGTCGACATCCGGCCGATCAGGAAGATGGGGCGCAACGCGGTCAGCTCGAACGAGCTCTTCATCGACGACCTGCGCGTTCCGGTGGAGGACCGGGTCGGCGAGGAGGGCGCGGGGTTCCGCTACCTGCTGGACGGGCTGAACCCGGAGCGGATGCTGATAGCCGCCGAGGCGCTCGGGCTGGGCCGCGCCGCGCTGCGGCAGGCCGTCCGCTACGGCAACGAGCGCGAGGTGTTCGGCCGTCCCATCGGCAAGAACCAGGGCCTGCAGTTCCCGCTGGCCGACTCGCTGGCCCACCTCGACGCGGCCGAACTGGTGCTGCGCAAGGCGACCTGGCTCTACGACCAGGGCAAGCCCTGCGCCCGGGAGGCGAACACCGCCAAGTACCTGTGCGCCGACGCCGGTTTCCAGGCGGCCGACCGGGCGCTGCAGACGCACGGCGGCATGGGCTACTCCGAGGAGTACCCCGTCGCGCGCTACTTCCGGGAGGCGCGGCTGCTGCGGATCGCCCCGATCAGCCAGGAAATGGTCCTGAACTATCTCGGCCCACACGTTCTCGGTCTGCCCAGGAGCTACTGATGTTCGGTTTGCACGGCCGCTCGGCACTGGTGACGGGGGCGGGCAGCGGGATCGGGGCGGCGGTCGCGGAGGCGTTCGCGGCCGCGGGTGCCGCGGTCCTCGTCTCCGACATCGACGAACAGGCGGCGAAGTCGGTGGCGGAACGCATCCGCGCCACCGGGGGCACGACGGACTCCTTCGCCCTCGACGTCCGCGACGGCACGGCCGCCGCCGAGGCCGCCCGGCGCGCGGCGGCGCTCGCCGGCGGCACCCTGCACATCCTGGTCAACAACGCCGGCGCGATCGCACCGGCGATGTTCCCCGACCTCACCCAGGAGGCGTTCCGCCGGATCATCGACATCCACCTGGTCGGCAGCTTCGTGTGCAGCCAGGCCGCCCTGCCGTACCTGCCCGAGGACGGCAGCGGGCGCATCATCAACGTGACCTCGGCCGCGGGGCTGCAGGGCACGATCGGGCAGGCCAACTACGGGGCGGCGAAGGCCGGCATCATCGGCCTGACGAAGTCGCTGGCCAAGGAGCTCGCGCGGCGCAACGTCACGGTCAACGCGCTGGCCCCGCTGGCGGCCACACCCATGACGCAGAACATCCGCAGCAACGAGAAGCTGGCGAGCAAGACGCTGGCGAGAATCCCGCTCGGCCGCTGGGCGCAGCCGGCGGAGATCGCCGGCAGTTTCGTGTTCTTCGCCTCCGACGCGGCCGCGTACATCACGGGCCAGGTGCTGCCCGTCGACGGTGGAACGGTGATGTGATGACCAGGACGACCACGAGCCCCTTCCTGCGCACCGGCCGCGAGGTGCTGATAGCGGAGGCCGTCCGCACACCCATCGGCAGGTCGCACCCGGAGCGGGGCTGGTACCGCGACACCCACCCCAACGCGATTCTCGCCGCCTGTTACACCGAGCTGATCGCCCGTAGCGGTATCGCTCCCGACGTGGTCGAGGACCTCGTCATCGGCTGTACGGCGCCCTTCGGCGAGCAGTCGCGCAACATAGGGCGCAACGCCTGGCTGCAGGCCGGCTACCCGCCGGAGGTGCCCGCCGTCACCCTCGACCGGCGCTGCGGGTCGGCGCAGACCGCGCTCGCCATGGCGGCCGCGCTGATCGGCTCCGGCACGCACGACGTGGTCATCGCCGGCGGCGTCGAGCACATGGGGCACGTCCCCATCAACTCGCCGGGCAGGATCTCCGAGCTCTACGGCGACCCGTGGCCGCTTCAGCTGCGCGACCGGTACTCCTTCGTCCACCAGGGCGAGAGCGCCGAGCTGATCGCGGACCGCTGGCAGATCAGCCGCACGGAGATGGACGAGTTCGCGGTGCGCTCGCACCAGCTGGCCGTCGCGGCGCTCGACGAGGGCCGCTTCGCCGCCGAGATGGTGCCCCTGGAACTGGCGGGGGAGACCCGTAGCAGCGACCAGAGCATCCGGCCGGGCACCAACCTGGAGACGCTGGCCGGCCTGAAGCCCTCCTTCCGCCCGGAGGACGGGCGCATCACGGCCGGCAGCTCGTCACCGATCTCCGACGGCGCCGCCGCCGTGCTGCTCGCCTCCCGCCCGGCCGCGCAGCGCCACGGCCTGAAGGTCCGGGCCCGCGTCCTCGACCAGACCACGGTCGGGGTCGACCCGGTCATCATGCTGACCGGCCCCATCCCCGCCACGCGCAAGCTGCTCGAGCGCAACGGGCTCACGATCGACGACATCGACCTGATCGAGATCAACGAGGCGTTCAGCTCCGTGGTGCTCGCCTGGGAACGCGAGCTCAAGCCCGACATGGACCGGGTCAACGTCAACGGCGGGGCCATCGCGCTCGGGCATCCCGTCGGCGCCACCGGCTCGCGCCTGGCCGCCACGATCCTCGCCGAACTGCAACGGCGCGACGCCGAGCTCGGCCTGATCACGATGTGCTGCGGCGGCGGGCTCGGCACCGCCACCCTGGTGCAGCGGCTCGACGGATGATCGATCTCACGAGGTACCTGGCGCCGGGTGCCGGTGTCTGGTGGGGCCAGGCGAGCGCGGAACCGCAGCCGCTGGTGCACGCGCTGCTCGACCAGATCGACCGGCTCGGCCCGCGGCGCGCCTTCTGCGGGCTGAGCTGGGACGAGCGGCTCACCCGGGAGCTGCCCGAGGCGCTGCGCCTGGTCTCCTACGGCGGTCTGGGCGAGTTACGGGTGCTCAGCCGCGCCGGGCGCCTCGACGTGCTGCCGTGCCACTACTCCGCCCTGCCGCGGATGTTCGCCGAGGGGCATCTGCCCCGCGACGTCGGCTTCGTCCAGGTCTCGCCGCCGGACGCCGACGGCACCTGCTCGCTCGGCATCGGCGTGGACTACGCCGCCGACGCCGTGGCGCACACCCCCGTGCTGATCGCCGAGATCAACCAGCGGATGCCGGCGACCGTCGGCACGCCACGCATCCCGCTGCGCCGGTTCGCGGCCGTGGTGGAGACCGACCGTCCGCTGCGGCAGGCGCCCGAACGCCCGCCGGACAGCACGGACCAGGCCATCGCGCGCAACGTCGCGCAGCTCGTCGAGGACGGGAACACCCTCCAGATGGGTGTCGGCCCGCTCCCGTCCGCGGTCCTCGATGGCCTTGTCGGCCACCGGGACCTCGGCTTCCACTCCGGGATGATCTCCGATGGCATCCTGCGCCTGGTCGACAAGGGCGTGCTGACCGGGGCGCGCAAGGAGATCGACCGGGGTGTCATCGTCACCGGCGCGGCGCTCGGCAGCACCGAGCTGTACGAGCGGCTGGCCGGCCTGCCGGTCGAGTTCCGCCCCGCCAGCTACACGCACGCCCCGGCGACGCTGGCCCAGCTGCGTTCGCTGGTGTCGGTCAACTCGGCCATCGAGGTCGACCTGACCGGGCAGGTCGGAGCCGAGGTACGCCGCGGCGTCCTGATCGGGGCGGTCGGCGGCCAGGTCGACTTCTCGCGGGCGGCGGCACTGACCGGGACCCGTTCCATCATCGCGCTGCGCGCGCGCTCCGGGGATCGGTCCACGATCAGGCCGGCTCTTCAGGCGGGCGTGGTGACGACCTCCCGGTCGGACGTGGACGTGGTCGTGACGGAGTACGGCGCCGCGCACCTGCGCGGCTGCGGCCTCGCGGAACGAGCCCGGCGCCTGATCGCCATCGCCGCGCCGGAGCATCAGGAAGCCCTCGAGCGGGCCGCCCTGGAGAAGTCCTGAAGCAGCCGGGTAAGGCCCGCGGCGAAGCGGGCCGCACAGAACGGAGAGGAGCCCGAACAATGAGCACGCACCGCCCCGACCATGTGCACATCCGGGAGGTCGGCCCACGGGACGGTTTCCAGAACGAACCGGAACGCATCGCCACCGACAACAAGGTCCGGCTCATCAACGCCCTGGGCCGGGCCGGCTTCAAACGGATCGAGGTGGCCAGCTTCGTCCGCCCGGACGTGATCCCGCAGCTTGCCGACGGCGTGCAGGTGCTGGAGAGCATCGACGTGCCCGACGACGTGTCGCTCATGGTCCTCGTCCCGAACAGCAGGGGGCTGGACAACGCGCTGAAGGTGCGCCACCTCTTCCACGAGGTCGCGGTCTTCGTGTCCGCGTCGGAGACGCACAACAAGAAGAACGTCAACCGCACCGTCGACGAGACGATGGCCGACAACGACGTCATGGTCGGCCGGATCCGGGCGGAGGGGCTGAAGTGCGCCGCCGTCATCGCGACGTCCTTCGGCTGCCCGTACGAGGGCAGGATCGAGCTGAAGCGGGTGCTGGACCTCGCGGAGCGGTTCGCCGAGGCGGGGGCGACCGAGATCGGCTTCGGTGACACCACCGGGATGGCCAACCCCGCGTACGCCGGCGAGTTCTTCACCGCGGCGCTCGAGCGGCTGCCCGGGACCGAGGTCACCGCCCACTTCCACAACACGCGGGGGCAGGGGCTGGCCAACGCGTTCGCCGCGCTGGAAGCCGGCTGCGCCAGCTTCGAGTCGAGCTTCGGCGAACTCGGCGGCTGCCCCGTCCCGGCCGGGTCGACCGGCAACATCGCCACCGAGGACCTGGTGAGCATGTTCCACGAGATGGGCGTGGCCACCGGCCTGTCGCTGCCCGCGATCATCGAGGCGGCCCGCGAGGCGCAGTCGGTGCTCGGCCGCACCCTCACCAGCCACTCGATCATCGCCGGGCCGGTCAACTGGCCGTCCAGCGCCGCCTGAGGCTTTCCCGCCGGCACAGCGGAGCCCCGCCGGCACAGCGGAGCCCCGCCGGCACGACGGAGCTCCGCCCGCACGGCGAGCTCCACCGGCACGGCGAACACACGACACGACGAGCACAGCGGAGACAAACATGAGCAATCGGGTCGCCTTCGTCACCGGCGGCGCGCAGGGCATCGGCGAAGGCATCTCGCGGACGCTCGGGGCCAAGGGCTTCCAGGTCGCCGTCGCCGACCTCAACTTCGAGGCGGCGCAGGCCACCGCCGCGGCGGTCACCGCCGCCGGCGGCAGGGCCATCGCCGTCCACGTGGACGTGACGGACACCGCCTCCGTCCAGGCCGGGGTGAAGGCGGTGACCGGCGAGCTCGGCCCGGTCGAGATCGCCGTGAACAACGCCGGCTGGGACGACTTCCTGAAGTTCGTCGACACCACCGAGGAGTTCTGGGACCGCATCCTGGAAATCAACTTCAAGGGAGCGCTGCGGGTCACCAGGACCGTGGTGCCCGGCATGCTGGAGCGGGGCTGGGGGCGCGTCATCAACATCGGCTCCGACGCGGGCCGGGTCGGCTCCTCGCTCGAGGCGGTGTACTCCGGCGCCAAGGGCGGCATCATCGCCTTCACCAAGACGCTCGCCCGCGAGGTGGCCACCAAGGGCGTCACCGCGAACACCGTCTGCCCCGGCCCCACCGACACGCCCGCCCTGCGCAAGTTCGCCGACAACGCCGGCCAGGACGCCGAGAAGGTCATCGCCGGGATGACCCGGTCGGTGCCCCTGCGCCGCCTGGCGCAGCCGAGCGACGTGGCGGCGGCCGTCGCGTTCTTCGCCTCCGACGAGGCCGGCTACATCACCGGTCAGACGCTGTCGGTCAGCGGCGGGCTCACCATGGCCTGACCGGCCCGCCGGCCCCGCCGGCCCGGCCGGGGACGTCCCACCCGGAAAGATATCCACCCGGAATGGCAGGCGGCGGCCGGCGCCCGTTCCACGGGCCGTGTTCGTGGCCACCGCGGATCCACAAGCTGTTGAATGAGGATGACACAATGCCCGACCCTGGTAGCACGGCCGTCAGATGGGATCGTGTGGCGGACGGCGTTCTGCGTGTGACGCTGGAGCGGCCGCCCGCGAACGCGCTCGGCAGGCCCATCATCGAGGGGCTGGCCGCCGCGCTGGACGAACTGGACGCGGCGGGCAACGTCATAACCGTCGTCACGTCCGCCATTCCGGGTTTCTTCGCCGCCGGCGCGGACATCAAGCACATGTCCGCGGTGGACGCCGAGTCCTTCCTGGCCTATGGTGACGAGCTGCGCGGCGTGCTCGACCGGCTCGCCGCGCCGGACCGCATCACGATCGCGGCCATTGACGGGCTGGCCCTCGGCGGCGGGCTTGAGCTCGCGATGGCGTGCACGCTGCGGGTCGCCGGGGCCGGGGCGCGCCTCGGCCTGCCCGAGGCCAGGCTCGGCCTGATCCCCGGCGCGGGCGGCACCCAGCGGCTGCCGCGGCTCGTCGGCCGTGGCCGGGCCCTCGACATCATGCTGACGGCCAGGCAGGTGCCCGCGCCGGAGGCCCACGCGATCGGCCTGGTCGACCGGCTCGTCGAGCAGGGGCAGGCCGAGCAGGAGGCGCTCAGGCTCGCCGCCGAGCTGCGCCGGCTGTCGCAGCCCGCCCTGCACGCCGTGGTCCGCACGGTCGACGCCGCGTTCGACCTGACGTTGCCGGCGGGCTTCGCCTACGAGGTCACCCAGGAACAGGAGCTGTTCGAGTCGGGCGAGGCGAAAGAGGGGCTGGCGGCTTTCCTGGAGAAGCGTCCGCCGAAATTCGTCTGACACCCCGGCCCGGTCGGCCGGCCGGGCCCCCGCCGGGGCGGCCCGGTATCCGTGAACAGCGGTGGATGGATGTACTTCTCGGAGTTTGGCGGGATTTTTCCATGGCAGTGAACCGTTATACGCTGACCGACGAACAGAGATCAGAGCTGATTATGCTGGTCCGCGGTCCGGTCGAGGAACGGGCGGTTGCCGACCGGGCGCGGATGGTGCTGTGGTGGGATGAAGGCATGCCGGCCCGCGCGATAGCCGCTCTGCTGCGAGTGTCGCCGCCCACCGTGTATCTGTGGCCGGCCCGTTTCGCCAGATTCGGGATCGAGGGGCTCTACGACGCGCCGCGGCCCGCGCCGCCGCCGGTTCATGACGGACGGGTGCGGGCAAGGATTCTCGCACTGGCCCGGCAGTCGCCGCCCGCGGAGACCGGGCTGCGGCGCTGGTCGAGCCGTGCGATGGCGCGGTACCTGCAGCGCTGTGAGGGAGTCGTGGTGTCACATACCTTCATCGCCGACCTCTGGCGGGAGAACAATCTTCAGCCGTACCGGACGGGGACCTTCGGGCCGCCGGCCGGCCCGGCCCCGCGGACACCGGACACCGCCACCGCCACCGCCACCGCCATCGCCACCGCCACCGCCACCGCCACCGTCGACCAGCTCCAGCGCTTATCACGTGGCGGGATGCACACGAACAGCTGAGGGGAAGAACTGTGGGGAGCATCGAGGAGGCCGCGTTCGAGACCATCCTGGTCGAACGCCCCTCGGACGGCATCATCGTCGCGACGCTGAACCGCCCGGAGCGGCTGAACGCGATGACGGTGCGCATGTTCGAGGAGCTCGAGGACCTGGCCCTGGCGGTGGACGGCGACCTCGACGCGCGCGTCCTGATCCTCACGGGCGCGGGGGACCGGGCCTTCTGCGCCGGCTACGACCTCGACGACGCCGAGGAGCTGTCGAGCCTGTCGCCCATGGGCATGCTCGTACGCCAGGAGCGCGCCGCCCGCGCGCTGGCGACGCTCCGGTCGGTCCGGATCCCGGTGATCGCGGCGCTCAACGGCACCGCCGCGGGCGGCGGGATGTCGCTCGCGCTCGTCGCCGACATCCGGCTGGCCACGCCGTCGGTGAGGTTCAACGCCGCCTTCGTACGCATCGGCCTGTCCGCCGGGGACATGGGCGCCTCCTGGCTGCTGCCGCGCATCGTCGGGCCCGCGCTCAGCGCCGACATCGCCTATACCGGGCGTTTCGTCGAGGCGCAGGAGGCCGAGCGGATCGGCCTGGTCAACAGGATCGTCCCGGCGCAGGCCCTGCTGGCCGAGGCCGTCGCCATGGCCGAGGTCATCCGCGCCAGCCCGGCTGGCGCCATCCAGCTGTCCAAACGGTCGCTGCAGGCCAACATGGAGGTGTCCTCGTACCCGGCCGCCCTGGAGCTGGAGAACCGTGGCCAGGTGGTGCTCACCAGGGACGAGGAGATCGGCTTCCCGGCGGCCCTCGACGCCCTCGGACGGGAGTACGCCGACGCGCAGGAGCACACCGGCGCTCCTGTTCCCGGGCTGGCCGTTGCCCGGCCGGTGACGAGAGATCGGACCAACAGTGGGGAAGGCGGTTTCATGCTCCAGTTCGAGCCACCGAAGTTGGAGACGCTGACGCTCGAGCCCCTGGCGGGCGGCAGCGTGCTGCTGACGGTCAACCGTCCCCACCGGATGAACTCGCTGACGGTCAAGATGTTCGAGGAGTTCAACACCGTCGCCCACGCCCTGCGGGACACCGACGCCAGGGCGCTGATCCTCACCGGGGCGGGCGGCCGCGCGTTCTGCGCGGGCTTCGACCTCGACGAGATCGGCGTCATCGCCACCATGGGCGTGCGTGAGTTCCTGCGTTTCCAGGAGATCGCGGCCGGGGGTTTCGCGGCGATCCGTGCCCTTCCCTTCCCCGTGGTCGCGGCCATCCACGGGGCGGCCTCGGGGGGCGGGCTGGCGCTCGCGCTCGCCGCGGACATCCGCCTGGTCGCGCCGACCGCCAAGTTCAACGCCCCGTTCGTCCGGCTCGGGCTGTCCATCGGGGACCTGGGCACCTCGTGGCAGCTCACCCGGCTGGTCGGGCCCGGGCGGGCGGCCGAGATCGCCTACACGGTGCGTACCGTCGAGGCCGAGGAGGCGGTCCGCATCGGGCTGGCGAACCGGCTCGTGCCGTCGGAGACGCTGCTTGAGGAGGCGTTCACGGTGGCGAAACAGATCGCCGGCAACTCGCCCGCCGGTATCCGCATGTCCAAGCGCGCGCTGCAGCACAACCAGGAGAACGCCTCCTTCGCGGCGGCGCTCGAGCTGGAGAACCGCGGCCAGGCGCTGCTGACGCGCGGTGAGGACATGACCGAGGCTCTGACGGCGTTCAAGGCACGCCGGCCGCCACGGTTCACCGGCAGGTAGGGGACGCGGGCCGGGGGACGCGGGCCGGGGGACAGCAGGCCGGGCCAGGCGCCGGCAGCTGTCCCGGCCGGGCTGTCCCCCGGCTGCCCGAAAAACAGGGGAGTAGAAACGGGAAAGCAGCGACGAGAACCCGGAAAGACAGCGGAACGCCCCCGGATAATCGCCGTCCGGGGGCGTTCCTCCGGTTTCTGGGGAAAGTACCGTTTATGTGGGGGGACGGTGCCCCGAAGAAATGGGCGGAGCGGAGGGGATACCGTCAGACGTCGCGCTGGGCCTTGCTCTGCGCGCTCGCCAGCTGGCTGCGCTCGCGGATTTCGGACCAGTCCTGGTCGCTCAGGGTGGTCAGGCCCGCGAACGTCCCCGGGCCGGCCAGTTTCTGCCCCCCGTCCATCGCGATCGTCTCGCCGGTGAGGTAGTCGCAGGCGTCCGACAGGAGGAATATCACGAGGTTCGCCAGCTCCTCGACGGTGCCCACGCGGCGCATCGGGATCTGGTCGGCCTGGGTCGCCCCGACCGAGCTCCTGTCGGTGGGGTTGAGCATCTCCCAGGCGTAGTCCGTCGGGATGGGCCCGGGCGCGAGGGCGTTGAGGCGGATGCCGTAGCGGGCCCACTCGACCGCCAGCGACATGGTCATGGCGTGCACGGCGGCCTTGCCCATCGCGGAGGGGACCACGAACGCGGAGCCGGTCCAGATCCAGGTGGTGAGCATGGACAGCACCGCCCCTGGCAGCCCCTCGGCGATCCAGCGGCGGCCGGCGGCGTGGGTGGTGTTGAAGGAGCCGTTCATCACGGTCGAGCTGACGGCCTCGAAGGCGCGTGCGCTCAGGCTGGCGGTCGGCGCGATGAAGTTCGCCGCGGCGTTGTTGACGACGCTGGTCAACGGCCCGTACTGGGACCAGATCCCGTCGATGGCCGCGTCGACGAGATCCGCCTTGCGCACGTCGACCGTCTGCACGTGGACGCTGCCCGGCCGGGAGGCCGACGCCTGCGCGGCGGCATCCTCCAGGACGGCCTGCCGGCGCCCCCACAGATGGACCTCGGCGCCGTGCTGCACCAGGTGGGCCGCCACCCCCCGGCCGAGGCCGGTCCCACCGCCGGTGATGAGAACCCGTTTTCCCAGCAGCACGTCTGGCGAGTAGATGGACTTCGAGCTGTCAGCCATGGGTGGTCCCTTGTCGGCTCTGGTGGCCCTGCGCAGCCCCGGGGAGCTCTGATGGTCTCCCCGGGGGGGCTCTGTCGGCGTTGGCGGTGCTGCCCGGTCACGCACCCGCGGTCACAGCGGGCCGGAAGCCGCTCCCGCGGCACCGCGGTGCTGTCTGTCTCGTGCGCGGTGCCGCGGACGGGCCTTCGGCTGCCCGGTACTCCAGTTGCTCCGGTACTCCAGTTGCTCCGGTATTTTAGTTGCCCGTTACTTCAGTTGCCCCGGTACACGGAGAAGTCCGGCGGGCGCTTCTCGTTGAAGGCGGTGATGCCTTCCTTGGCCTCGGGGGACTCACCGAACAGCTTGAGGCTGGAGTACGCCAGCTGCCCGATTCCCGCGAAGTGCTCGGTGTCGGTGTTCAGCGACTGCTTGAGCACCTTGAGTGAGGTGGGCGACAGCAGGAGGATCTCATCCGCCCAGGCGCGGACCTCCGCCCGCAGCTGGGCGGCCGGGACCACCTTGTTGACCAGGCCCCAGTCCGCGGCCTGCTGGGCGCTGTACTGGCGGCAGAGGAACCAGATCTCGCGGGCTCGCTTCTCACCGATCACGCGGGCGAGGTAGCCGGTGCCGAAACCGGCGTCGAACGAGCCGACCCGCGGGCCGTTCTGGCCGAAACGGGCGGTCTCGGACGCGATGCTGAGGTCGCACAACAGGTGCAGGACGTGGCCGCCGCCGATGGCGAAACCGTTCACCGCCGCGATGACGGGCTTGGGCACGTCACGGATGACCCGGTGCAGGGCGTCCACCTCGAACAGGCCGCTGTCCGACGGGCCGTAGTCGCCGGTCTCCAGGCGCTGTTTCTGGTCACCGCCGGTGCAGAAGGCTTTCTCGCCGGCGCCGGTGAGAGCGATGACGCCGACCTCGTCGCTGGCCCAGGCGCGCTTGAAGCTTTTGATCAGCTCGTCGACGGTGCGGGCCCGGAACGAATTGTAACGCTCCGGCCGATTGATGGTGATCCAGGCCAGGCCGTTTTCGACCTTGTACGTCACGTCAGTGAACTGGTCGTCCATTGAACCGATGACCCTCTTCGATCAGGAAGCGAGCAGGGGTGCTGCTCGTCAGGGAGTAGATGACATGATCTTCCTGGCTGCCCGCCCGGAAAACGCCGGCCCGCCGGAGGGCAAATGTACTGGTACGAACGGCCTTTTTCAAGGCGCTGTCGGGCCTGGCAATTGAACACCACTGACGGGAGACAGGAATTACCTCCAAAGGGGGACCGGAGCCATGGCTCAGGTGGGTGCCGCCCTCGCCAGGAGTGATCAGCCGCTGTCAGACGGGTCCGGCAGCGGGCCGGCCGGCCGGGTCGCCGGGGCCTCGTCGCACCGTCCGCGCACGCCGTCCGGTGGGGGTGGGGCTCTTTCGGTTCCGTCGGGTCGGCGGGGCTTCCTCCCGCGTCGCGGGGTTCTCCGTCATGGACGGATGGCCCCGCGACCGGGCAGTTGGTAACGCAGGGAAATTTTTCGATCACTATATGTTCCTAAGGTGGTACCTCAGGTATCCGCAAGGGGTACGAGGATTTCCCCTATGGGTGATGCAGGACACAGTTTGGCCGCCTACCGTTGACCCGACCGGGCGCCAGTGTCGTCGCCTGCGGTTCGCCTCTGGGCGGCGTCGACAGGGAAGGGGGGTTGTCGATCATCTTCCCACCTTCGGTGGATCTGGATTAAAGATCATGTATGAGGAGAGCTCATGGTCGCGGTCGCACCTGTGAACACCCGTCCGATACCGGACGAGATTGCCCGTCAGGTCGTCTTACCCGAGGGGCATATCGACGAGGACAGGCTGTTCGCCGCCTACCAGTGGCTGCGTGAGAACAATCCGCTCGGTCAGGTCAGGGTGGCGGGCTACGATCCGGTCTGGCTGGTCGCCAGGCATGCCGACATCATGGAGATCGAGCGGCAGCCGGACATCTTCACCAGCGGTGGCGGTGTCCAGCCGGGCTCTCACAACCCGATTCTGCAGAACCAGGCCGGTGACGAGTTCACCAAGAACCTCACCGGTGGCAGCCTGCGCATTCTCGACGCGCTCCCCTACCTTGACCCGCCGGAGCACACCGCGGTCAAGGACGTCGCGGTCGAATGGTTCCGCCCCGCGAACCTGAAGAAGTGGGAGGACACCATCCGCGAGCTCGCCCGGGAGGTCATCGCCAGGTTCCTGCACCCCGGCGAGAACAATATCGACTTCGTCAGGGAGTTCGCGCTCTTCTACCCGCTGCACGTCATCATGACCCTTTTCGGCGTGCCCGAGGAGGACGAGCCGAGGATGATGGCGCTCAGCCAGGAGTTCTTCGGCACGGAGGACCCCGAGGCGCGCCGGGAGGATGTCGAGGCGCTCACTCCGGAGGCGGCCGCGCAGCAGTGGTCCGCGGCGATCAGGGACTTCTACGCCTACTTCGACGTGCTGGTGGAGGACCGGCGGAAGAACCCGAAGGACGACCTCGCCACGATCATCGCGCTCGCGAAGGGGGAGGACGGCGAGTACTATCCGAAGGGGTTCGCCTACGGCTGGTTCATCGCGATCGCCACCGCCGGTCACGACACGACGTCGAGCACGCTCTCGGGAGCGCTTGAGCAGCTCGCGCTGCATCCCGACCAGCTCAAGAGGGTCCAGGATGATCTTTCGCTCGTCCCGCACCTGCTCAACGAGGCGCTGCGCTGGGCGTCCCCGGTCAAGCAGTTCACCCGGCAGGCCACCGAGGATTACACGCTGAACGGAAGCGAGATCAAGAAGGGTGACCGGCTGATGCTGCTGTACCAGTCGGCCAACCGCGACGCCGAGGTGTTCGACGATCCCGACACATTCCGGATCGACCGCCGGCCGAACAAGCACATCGCCTTCGGCTACGGCCCGCACATGTGCATCGGCCAGCACGTGGCCAAGCTCGAGCTGAGGATCATACTCGAGGAGCTGCTGCCGCGTATCGGGAAGATCGAGCTGACCGGCGAGCGCAAGGTCGTCCAGACGAACTTCGTCGGCGGGCTGAAGAAACTGCCGGTACGTC
>NZ_CAKKTM010000210.1:14945-19138 GCF_920888515.1 Protofrankia sp. CiP1_Cm_nod1
TGGAGCTGCGGTGACCCAGCGGCGGGTTTCCCCCGACAGCCGCCGGGTGGTGGTCGTCGGGGGAGGTCATGCGGGCGGCACGCTGGTAGGGCTGCTGCGGCAGGCCGGCTTCACCGGTGAGATCGTGCTGTTCGGCCAGGAGACGGACCTGCCGTACCACCGTCCGCCCCTGTCCAAGAAGTTCATCGACGGCGATCTCGAGCACTGGCTGCGCCCGCCGGAGTTCTACCCGGAGCAGGACATCTCCGTCCGGCTGGGCGAGTCGGTCGAGTCGGTCGACCCCGTGGCGCGCCGCGTGTACACGAGCGGCGCGCAGACCATCGACTACGACGTGCTCGTCCTCGCCACCGGGGCCGAGCCCCGGCGGCTGCCGGCGCCCGGGGCCGATCTCGCCGGTGTTCTCACCCTGCGCACCCTCGCCGACGCCCGTGTCCTGCGCAAGGCCGTCATCAGCGGCGGCCCGATCGCGATCATCGGTGGTGGGTACGTCGGCCTGGAGGTCGCGGCGGTGGCGCGGGCGGGCGGCGTCGAGGTGACGGTCATCGAACGCGAGGAGCGGGTGCTCGCGCGGGTGGCGAGCAGCCGGCTGTCGGAGATCCTGGCGGCGTACCATCGGGAGCGCGACACCACGATCCTCACCGGGGCGCAGGTCGTCGGCCTGTCCGGCGAGGACGGCCGGGTCCAGGGCGTGCTTCTCGGCGACGGGACGCGGATAGCCTGCGACATCGCCCTCGTGGGCATCGGCGCGGTCCCGCGCGACGAGCTCGCAGTGGCGGCCGGCCTGGCCTGCGAGCAGGGGATCCTGGTCGACGGCCAGGCGCGCACCAGCGATCCGGCGATCTTCGCGATCGGGGACGTCACCCGCCGGCCGCTGCCGGGCGTCGACGGGCTGCAGCGGCTGGAGAGCATCCCCAGCGCGGTGGAGCAGGCCAAGCAGGCCACGGCCGCGATCGTCGGCGCGCAGCCCGTCCACCCGGAGGTGCCCTGGTTCTGGTCCGACCAGTTCGACCTGAAGCTCAAGATAGCCGGGATCGTCTCCGCGCCGCCCGGTACCGTCCTGCGCGGTGACCCGGCATCGGGGCGCTTCGCCCTGTTCCACCACACGGACGGCAGGATCACGGCGGTGGAGTCCGCGAACTCGCCGGGCGACTTCATGGCCGGCAAGAAGCTCATCGCCGGCGGTGAGCGGGTCGACCCGGTACGGCTGGCCGACCCCGCCGTACCACTCCGCGGCGCCGTGATCACATGAACCGTCACCGTATGAACCGTCACCGTATGAAAAACAAAGCTGTTGTTATGTCAGGTCGTCATCAAGCCATATGAAACAACCGGATGAGCACGGAGCGCGCGATGCCCATAATCACCTACGTTCTGCCCGACGGCACCGAACACGCGGTCGACGTCCCGCCTGGGCAGACCGTGATGGATGGTTCGGTTCGCAACAACCTGCCGGGGATCGTCGCCGAGTGCGGCGGTAGCTGCTCGTGCGCGACGTGCCACGTCTACGTCGGCCCGGAGTCGCAGGCGTTCTTCGACGAGATGACCGACGAGGAGCGCGAGCTGCTGGAGTTCGCCGACGGCACGCGGGAGGACTCCCGGCTGTCCTGCCAGCTCGTCATCACCAGCGAATGCAAGGGCGTCCGGGTGACGGTGTCGGCCGACAACGGCTGATCCGGATGCCTCCGGGCACGCTCCGGCCGGCATGCCCAGGTGCCGGGCTGGCCATCACCGCGGTCGTGGCGGGCGGCAGCGGACCGGACAGCTTCAGCCCCGAGCCGCTCGCGCCGCACCGGGCCGGGAAGCTCCCCGCCGGCAAACTGATCACCACGGTGCCGTCCACGCAGATCAACGAAGCCGCGGCACCGCGGCACCGTGGCGAGGCGGTGAAGATTGTTCTTGTCCACGAGTGAGCGTGGCGGCCCGCGCAGGATTCCGTCCTCGTAAGGAGAATGCCAATGACGACGACGATCGACTACGACCAGTTCTACATCGACGGCGCCTGGCAGGCGCCGGCCGCGAACGGCAGCATCCCCGTGCACTCGGCCAGCACCGAGGAGCGGGTGGGCAGCGTCCCGGAGGGGACCGAACGCGACATCGACCTGGCGGTGGCGGCGGCGCGCCGCGCCTTCGACGACCCGGACGGGTGGTCCCGGTGGTCGCCGGCGCGCCGCGCGGAGGTGCTGGAGCGGTTCGCGGCCGCGCTGGAGGCACGCGGCGCGGAGACCGCGCGCCGGGTCAGCGTCCAGAACGGGATGCCGATCTGGTTAGCCAACCAGTTCGAGGCGGGCTTCCCGCCGTTGCTGCTGCGCTACTACAGCGGCCTGGTCGCGCAGACCGGGCTGGAGGAGATACGCCCCGGCATGCTGGGCGGCCGCTCCCTGGTCATCCGCGAGCCCGTCGGCGTGGTCGGCGCCGTGGTCCCGTGGAACGTGCCGCAGGCGATCTCCTTCCTGAAGATCGCGCCAGCGCTGGCCAGCGGCTCCACCGTTGTGATCAAGCCCGCGCCGGAGACCGTGCTGGACGCCTTCCTCGTGGGTGAGGCCGCGCTGGAGGCCGGGCTGCCCGCCGGCGTGCTCAACATCGTCCCCGGTGGCCGCGAGGTCGGCGCCCACCTCGTCTCCCACCCCGGGGTCGACAAGGTCTCCTTCACCGGGTCCACCGCCGCCGGGCGCGCGATCGCCGAGACCTGCGGCCGGCTGCTGCGGCCGGTGACCCTTGAGCTGGGCGGCAAGTCGGCCGCGATCGTGCTCGACGACGCCGACCTGGCGGCCAACATCCAGAGTTTCTTCGCCTCGACCCTGCTCAACAACGGCCAGATCTGCTGGCTCGGCACGCGCGTCCTCGCCCCCCGGCGCCGGTACCAGGAGGTGGTCGACACCATCACCGGGCTCGTCAGCTCGCTGGCGGTGGGGGACCCGCTCGACCCGGCGACCCAGCTGGGCCCGCTGGTGTCGTCCCGGCAGCGGGAGCGGGTGGAGTCCTACATCGCCAAGGGCGAGAGCGAAGGGGCCCGGCTGACCACAGGCGGCAGGCGGCCCAAGGACCTCGACAAGGGATGGTATGTCGAGCCCACGGTCTTCGCGGACGTGGACAACAAGCAGACCATCGCCCAGGAGGAGATCTTCGGGCCGGTGCTGGCGGTGATCCCGTACTCCACCGAGGAGGAGGCCGTCGCCATCGCGAACGACAGCGACTACGGCCTCGGCGGATCCGTGTGGACGGCCGACCCGGAGCGCGGCACGGCGCTCGCCCGGAAGGTCCAGAGCGGCACGATCGGGATCAACGCCTACGTCAACGACCCCACCGCGCCGTTCGGCGGGATCAAGGCGAGCGGGATCGGCCGCGAACTCGGCCCGGAGGGGCTGCACGCCTTCCAGGTCCTCAAGACGATCTATCTCGACGCGTCCAGCGGCTGATCCCGAGCGCCATGTGACGGGTACGCGCGGACGGGCGTCCCGGCCGGCCGGGGCACCGGCCGCCCACCGGGCCCGTCCGGCAGCCACGGCGCGCAGGTTCCCCGTCGCGCGGGCCGGTCACCGCCGGCCCGCGCGACGGGAGTACCGCTGGTACGGGTGGACGGCGGTGATGCCATGACCATCAACGAGGAGAGATCATGGGAGTTTCGATACGCGAGTCCCTGAGCACATATCCGGAGCGTTACTTCGCCGCCTGGAACGGGCGGGACCTGGACGTCGTCGCGGGCCTGCTGGCAAGCCGTTTCCGGTGGGCCGACCCGTCGCTGCCGGCCGACATCACCGATCTCGAGGGTGCGCGCGGGTTCTTCCAGGCGGCCTGGCAGGGCTTTCCCGACCTGCGTCTCGAGCCGGTGGGCGACCCCCTCGTCGACGAGATCACCGGTCGTGTCGCGCAGGAGTGGCGCATGACCGGAACCCACACCGGTGAGGGCTTCCCGCCCGGGGTGCCGGCCACCGGGCGGGCGTTCGACCTGGCGGGCGCCGATGTCTTCACCGTCGGCCCCGAAGGCCGCGCGGCCGCCATCCACGCCTACTGGGACGTCACGACGCTGGCCCGCCAGCTCGGGCTCGCCTAGAACACGAAAGCCGGGACAGGTCCGGTACAGGGGAGACGGGGAACGGGCCGGGCCACGGCGATCGCCACGTCGGCGGCCACGAGCCACCCGGCTCCCCGGTGGCCGGCCGCGCCGTGGGCGTCAGCGATGCCGTGGGCGCCCC
>NZ_CAKKTM010000211.1 GCF_920888515.1 Protofrankia sp. CiP1_Cm_nod1
ACCGCGGGACGGCGGTGGCCGTGGCGGTGGCCGTGGCGGTGGCCGTGGCCGTGGCCGTGGCCGGCTGGGCGGCGCTGCCGGGCCTGCGGCTCGACAGCGACTTCGCCTCGCTCGCGGCCGGCGCGTCCACCCTGAAGGACGCGCAGCATGTCGAGAGCGTCGTCGGCTCCTCCGGGGAGCTCTCCGTGGTGCTGCGCGGGGTGGACGTCACCAGCCCGGCGGCGGTGGAGTGGATGCGCGTCACCCAGCAGCGTCTCATCGCCGATCACGGTGACCGGCTGCGCCCGGTGGTCTCACCGCCCACGCTGCTGCAGTTCCTCGGGCCGGAGAGCACCGCCGAGCAGATCGGGGCGGCGCTGCGGCTGCTGCCGCCGTATCTGGCCGGCTCGGTGATCCGGGGCGACCACCAGGTCGCCACCATGGTCTTCGGGGTCCGCATGGACGACCTCGACGCGCTGCGGGCGTTGCGTGACGACATCGGCCGCGTCCTCGTCCCACCGCCGGGATTCCAGGTGGAGATCACCGGGCTGTCCATGGTGGCGGTGCGGGGCCAGGAGCTGCTCTCCTCCGAGCGGGTGCTCGGCAACCTGCTCGGGATCTCCGCGGCGGCGGCCGTGCTCGCGGTGGGGCTGCGCCGTCGCGGCGACGCCCTGCGGGCGCTGGTGGCCGCGGCGCTGGCGACCGGCGCCGGGCTGTTCCTGCTGTGGGCTCTCGGCATCCCGCTCAGCCCGGTCACCGTGGGACTGGGCTCGCTGACCGCCGCGGTGGGATGCGAGTTCACCGTACTGCTGAGCGAGGCGGCCCGCCGGGGCGGACGTGCGCTGCGCACCCCGGTGCTGCTGGCGGCGACCACCTCGGCGGTCGGCTATCTCGTCCTCGCCGCCTCCGATCTGGCCGTGATCCGGCAGTTCGGGGTGCTGCTCGCCGGCGCGGTGGGTCTCGCGCTCGCCGCCGCGGGGGTAGTCGTGGCGGTGGCGCATCCGCGATCCTCCGGGGTACGGCCTGAACCCGGGCCACGCCCAGTAGCGCACGAGTTGGTTGGAGTGAAGTAGATGCCTGCCGAAGCCGACACCGATGTCGAGCCGGACGCATTAGCCGAGGACGGTGGAGCCCCGGCCGCGGGGAGCGGCGGCGGGCCGGCCGGGGGCGAGCCCGCCGGGAGCCGGCCCGCCACGGACGAAGCGGCCAGGAACGGATCCGCCGCGGGCGAGCCGGCCAGGGACGACTTCGTCGAGCACGAAACTACGGAGAGTGAATCCGTCGAGGACGAGCCGGCCGGGGGCAAGCTCACGGCGGACGGGCCCACCAGGGACAAGCCCGTCAGAGACGATCTTACGGAGGGTGAGCCAGCCAGGGACGAAGGTACGGCGGACAAGCCCGGCAAGGACAAGTCCGCCAGGGACGAATCCGGCGGGGACGGCCTCGCGGAGAACGAATCCGCCAAGGACGAATCCGCCAAGGACGAGCCCGCCAAGGACGAACCCGGCAAGGACGAATCCGCCAAGGACGAACCCGCCAAGGACGAATCCGGCGGGGACGAATCCGGCGGGGACGAGCCGGGCGGGGAGAAGGCCCGGGCGAAGGACGACGCCGATGAGCCGGCCGGTGGGGATGGCGCCGACGAGCCCGCCGTGGACAGCGGCGAGCGCTCCCGCCTGCGCCGCGCCGTCGGCCGCGCGCGCCGCGTCCGCCCGCCCCGCTCGTTACGCGGGCGCATCGTGCTGGCGGCCGCCCTGGTCGTGCTGCTCGGCGGCGGGGTGGGCGGCTACCTGTGGCACGCGTCCCGCAGCCTGCCCGGCGGGGTCGCCTTCCGGGTCGCCGGCCAGGACATCACGGTCGACGACCTCGACCGCCGGGCCGAGACACTGCGCGCCCTCTACGGGATCCAGGCGCCGACCGACACCGCCAAGCTCGACACCTTCCGGCGCGACGTCGCCAAGTCCTACGCGGTCGGCATCATCCTCGACCGCGCCGCCACCGACACGAAGATCGTGATCGCGGACAAGGCGGCGCAGGACGCTCTGAGCCGGTTCATCGAGCAGCAGTACGGCAGCGGCAGCGGCGCCAGGGACCAGTTCGTCCAGGCGCTCGGCACCGTCGGCACCAACGAGCAGGCGGTGCTCACAGAGATCAAGCGCCAGCTTGCCATCAACCAGCTCTTCCAGCACGTCGCCGGCACGCCCGAGATCTCCGATGCCGAGCTGCACGCCCAGTTCGACCAGCACAAGGACGAGCTCGCCACCCCGGAACGCCGTGACCTGCGCAACATCGTCGTGTCGTCGCAGGCCGAGGCCGACCAGATCGTGCGGGACGCCGCCGCCGGCACGCCGTTCGAACAGCTCGCGCAGCAGCGCAGCCTGGACGGGAGCACCAAGGACAGCGGGGGCGTGCTCGGCGTCGTCAGCACGGACCAGCTCGATGCCGCGTACGCCCCGGTGGCGTTCGCCGCCCCGCCCGGTGGCGTGTTCGGCCCGGTCAGGACCCAGTACGGCTGGAACGTCGGCAAGGTGATCCAGGTCATGCCACCGGCCCCGGCCGTGTTCGACCAGGTCAAGGACAGCCTGCGTCAGCAGCTGCAGCTGGATCGCCAGCTCACCACCTGGCGGGACTGGATGGCCGGCGCCATCCGCAAGGCCCACGTCAGGTATGCCGACGGTTACCGCCCCGCGGATCCGGACTCACCGCCGCAGGTCAACGACGCCGCCAGCGCTTCTGTCCCGGCCCAGCAGCCCACCGCGCCACCGTCGGCGGGCGGCCGGTGAACCGGGAGCGGGACCGGGGACCGGCCTCGAGCCCACAATGGTGATCTCCGTCATCGTCCAGGCCGGCCTCGGTCTGATCGTGTTCGCGATCGGGCGGTGGGGGTACGGCAACGCCGAGGCCCTCGTCCACGTCCGGCCGTCCGACGACGACCGGGAGCGCCGGGTACGGGTGGCCCGCCGCGGCGCGGCCGCCTGCCAGGTGGCCGGGGCGCTCCTGGCACTGACGAACCTCCTCCTGCTGTTCTGAGAAGGTTGTCCTGAAAAAGATCCCCCACGCGGCCGGGACGCCCGGGGAACGCCTTCCCGGGCACCGGGGAACGGAACATCCCGGGCCCGGGAACACCGTGGCCCCGAACGTCCCGGCCGCGTCGAATCCCGCGGCTCCCGCCGGACTAACCCTTCCGCAGGTGGTTACGCGTCAACTCGGTGAGTAGCATGATCGCGCCGATCACGAACGCGAAGAAGACCAGGACGGCCTCCCAGTGGGCGCCGGCGGCCAGCACGATGACCGCCACGACGGCCAGCACCTGCAGCACGTGCTGGGCCCACCATCTGCGCAGCAGCAGCGCCGCGAGCGCGGCCAGGATTGCGGTGCCCACCCCCAGTGCGAGCAGGTCCTGCGGCTGTACCTGCTCGGTCGTGCGGACCGTGCCCTCGCCGAGCCGGTCGCTCAGGTCCTGCGCAGTGCGCTGGTCGGGGTCGCCGGCCAGCGCGTCCATCCCGGCCCACAGCGTGGTGAACCCCACGATCAGCCAGCACACGACGGCCACGCCGAGCAGCGCCGGGAAACCGCCGGGCCGACCGGCCGCGGCGCTTCGCACGGTGTCCCCGCTCGCTCCCGTCGGGCTGCTTTCCGCCGGGGCGCTTTCCGCCGCTGCCTGCGGCCGTTCCCCGCCGACGCGGTCGGGACGCGGACGCGGCCGCGTGGCCGGGGTGTCACGGTGCCGGGGTGGAGCTGCCATTGCCGTTCCTTTCCTCCGCCGAGGAACGAAAGTAACAGCCGGCCATGGCGCGGTACCGGGTGAAGTATTCCTATCGAGGTATCTAAACACCCCGCACGAGCGATGAGACGCGCGCCGGGCCGCAATAGCTTCTGTGGCCTGGCACACGATACGGGCCGCTGACCAAGCCGCTGTTCCCCGTCTACCGCGATCTTGTCGAGGGCAAGGACGCGGTGGTCTCCTGAAAGCCCGGAAAGGCGCGAGCTGATGATGAGGAAGGCAAGGGCCACCAGCCACGGCCCGGACGGCGTCAACGGCGTCAACCGAGGTCACACCGGAGAGATGACTGACATGCGTATAGTGATCAACCGCAGCAGGTGCAGCGGCCTGGGTATGTGCGAGTCGATAGCCGAGGACGTGTTCGAGGTCCAGAAAGACGGCACTCTCCGTATCCTGATCGAGGACGTCGACCCCGCCCGCCGTGAGGAGATCCAGAGCGCGGTGGATGCCTGCCCGACCGAGGCGCTGAAAATCGTCGACTGACAGCCGCGCCGGTTCACTGCGCTGGTTCGCCGCGCCGGTCCGCCGTCCGGGTGCGCGTAACCCCGCGGGCTGGCGGCGACGCGGCCCGCGGCGGGAACGGGCCGCCGGGACGCCCGTCACCAGTGCCGGGACCTGCTGAAGCGCCGGGCGGGCTGAGCCCGGCGGGGAGCCCGCGCGGCCGGTCACGGCACACCGGTCACGGCACACCGGTCACGGAGCAGGACGGCGCCGCGGACGTCGTCCTGCTCCAGCGCGTGGCCGGCTCTTCCGTGCCGGCGGTGACCTGTGTGCCGGCGGTGACCTGGCGGCGATGGACGCGGCACCCGGCCCGTCCCGCCCGCGCCGCCTCGCTCGCCGACGCGGCCCACCCGGCCGTGAAGGCACGGGAGACGTTAACCAGGCCCGGCCCACACGCTCGGCGCGGCCCGTGGCCCGCGCGGGCCTCATGGGCCCATACCCTGGAGGAGCATCCTTGACAGGGAATCCAGGACGATTGCCCGTGCCCCCGGCGAGCGGGGGACGGCCATATTGACCGCAGGCTTCCTCGACCGGGGCTGACATGCCGCGGGGTCATGCCGCGGGGCCATGAGGAAGGACACGATGACGTCGAACGGGAGCGGAACCGAGGCGGCGGCCTCACGCTACGCCGACTACGCCGCGCGCAGCCGGACCACCCAGCAGCACATCCTCGACGCCGCCGTCCAGGTCCTGATCGAGTCCGGCTACAGCGGCGCCTCCACACTGAAGATCCAGGAGCGCGCGGGAGTCAGCCGCGGGCGGCTCCTGCACCAGTACCCTCACCGGGACGCGCTCCTGGTCGCGGCCGTACAGCACATCGCCGAGGTGCGGATCTCCTCGACCCACGATCCCGCCAGCTGGCCCCGCTCGCCGCACGACCGCGTCGAGGCCGCCGTCGACGCGGTGTGGTCGACCTACCATCAGGGCTACTTCTGGGCGGCGACCGAGCTCTGGCTGGCCGCACGTTACAACGCGCGCCTGGCCGAGGCGCTCGTGCCCAGGGAGTCCGCCCTCGGCAACGTGATCAGGGCGGAGATCGACAAGATGTTCGGGCCCGAACTCGTCCGGCGCCCCAACTACACCGCTCTTCGCGAGATGCTCAACACGAGCATGCGCGGGGTCGCGCTGACATACTCCTTCGACCCGCGCGACCCGCTCACGGATCCCCACCTCAAGGTGTGGAAGTCACTGGCCCGCCGGGAGCTCGGACTCGACACCTGACGCGTGCGGGACGACGCTTGGCGCATGCAGAACATGCAGAACATGCAGAACATGCAGGACCATATATGACATGCAGGACATGCAGGACAAGGCCGCATGTAGGGCAAGGCGGGGGGCTCCTCGCCCATGCCGTCCACCGTCGCGGCCCACACGGGTTCATCGCCGGCCTGCGGGCGCGTCGCCGTGTTACCCGCGCCACGGCACACTTGCGAAGCGGCGGTCGTGGTCAGGGCCGGCCGGGAGGTCACTCCGGCGCAGCTGCGCGAGTTCCTCAGCGGCAAGGTCGCCGAGTGGTGGCTGCCGGAACGCCGGGCCTTCGTCGAAGGGATCCCGCGTATCTCCGTCGGGAAATTGGATAGGTGATTGGATAGGTGAACTGCGCGGCTGCGGATCCCGCTGTTGCCCGGCTCGTCCGTCCCGCATGCCGACGCGGTGGATGTTCCCTCCTTGGAGAGGGCAACAGTCCCCTGGCGAGAGATGCGGCCCGGCGCGCGGAAAGGCAGGATCTGTTCCCGGTACGCTGCCCGGCCCGGCTGTTCCCGGCGGCGTGCGCACCGGATATTCCTGGTCGGCACCGGTACCACTGGAAGGGCGCACTGGAAGTGCGTACCAGAAGGGCTCACCAGAAGGACGTGGTATGCCCTTCGGGGGATGTGGTATGCACGTTTTTGTTCGACGGGGCGCGTGCCGTACCGCGGAGATCATGATGGGCGAAGAAATTTATTCCGTATTCAGTGGCGGCCTGGCTTCAGATGGTCTGGGGCGACCGGCCCGGAACAGAAGGTGATCAGACCATGACGTCTTCCCGCCCGCGTCTTGTCGTGGTGGGCGCTTCCCTCGCCGGTCTGCGCGCCGTCGAGGCCGCGCGCCGCCACGGCCACGACGGCCCGGTCACACTGGTCGGCGCGGAGGAGCATCTGCCCTACGACCGGCCGCCGCTGTCCAAGGCGTACCTGGAGCCGGGGGAGCCGCCCGCCGTGGCGTACCGCGACGAGTCCTACCTGCGCGAACAGCTCGGTGTCGAGCTGCTGCTCGGCCTGCCCGCGAGCGCGCTGGACACCGAGGCGCGGACCGTCCTGGTGGGGGAGCGCCCGATCGGCTACGACGCGCTCGTCATCGCCACCGGCGCGCGCGCCCGCCAGCTGCCGGCGGGCGAGCGGCTTGCCGGCGTGCACACGTTACGGACGCTCGACGACGCGCTGGCGGTGCGGGCCGCGCTCGACGCGGGCGCGCGGACCGTGGTCGTCGGCGCCGGGTTCATCGGCTCCGAGGTCGCCTCCGGCGCGCGCCGGCGCGGGCTGCCGGTGACCATCGTCGAAGCACTGCCCACCCCCCTCGCCCGGGCGGTCGGCACGCGGATGGGGGCCGCCTGCTCGGCGCTGCACCAGGCGCACGGCACCGACCTGCGCTGCGGCGTCGCGGTCGACACCCTCCTGGGGAACGGCCAGGTCGAGGCCGTGCGGCTCGCCGACGGCACGGTGCTGCCGGCCGACCTGGTCGTGGCGGGGGTCGGGGCGAGCCCGCAGACCGACTGGCTGGCCGGCTCGGGCCTCACGATCGACAACGGTGTGGTCTGCGACGAGACGCTGTGGACCGGCGCCCCCGGCGTCTACGCGGCCGGCGACGTCGCGCGCTGGCCCAACCCGCTGTTCCCCGGGCACATGCGAGTCGAGCACTGGACCAACGCCGCGGAGCAGGGCACGCTCGCCGCCACGAACGCGCTGAACCCCGACGAGGCCAAGCCGCACGAGAGCGTCCCGTACTTCTGGTCGGACTGGTACGACCACCGGATCCAGTTCGTCGGCGTGCCGCGGGCCGACGAGGTCCAGGTGGTGTGGGGCAGCGTCGACGAGCACCGCTTCGTCGCCCTCTACCGGCAGGGCGACCGGCTCACCGGCGCGTTCGCCGTCAACGGGATACGAGAGATCATGAAGTATCGGATACAGATCGGCCGGCGTACCTCCTGGGCGGACGCCCTGGCGTTCGCGGCCGGCCGGCCGGCCGCGGCACCGGCGTCCACGTGAACGGGCTGGGCCTGCGGGTCAGGGGCGCAGCGCGTGCAGCACCATCGACTGCGCCGTGGTGATCAGCGTTTCGAGCGGCCCGCGGTCGGGATGCCACCACTCGGCGGCCCAGTTGAGGGCACCGAGCACGAGCATGCGGGCCAGCGGGGGATCGACGTCGGGGCGTAGCTGGCCGCTGGCCTGCAGGGCCGCCACGAGCTCACGCCAGATGTCGTTGTAGGCGGACACCTCCGCGAGCGCCCGCCGGCTGATGGCCTCGGGCAGCTGGTTGGCGTTACGGATGATCGCGTGCGAGTAGGCCGAGATCTCCAGTTCGTGACGCAGGTGCGCGGCCACGGCGGCGGCGATCCGCTCGGACGGGGTGGCGTCGGACGGCAGCGCGGCGAGAGCCTCCTCGAGATGCGTCCGCATCGCCGCCGCGCCGACGAACATGACCTCCTCGATGAGGTCCTCGCGCGACGGGTAGTAGTAGTAGATCGCCGGTGCCTGCACACGTGCCTGTGCGGCGATGTCCGACAGCCTGGTCCCGCTGAAGCCCTTGCGGCTGAGCACCTCCGCGGCCGCGTCCAGCAGCCGGCCGCGGGTGCGCGAGGACTTCGGCGTGGTCGCAGCCTTCGGCGTGGTCGCCGTCCGTCCCTCGCCCCCGGCGGCGTTTTTTGCCACGGTTCAATAATAGGCTGCTCCAGCGCCGCGTCCCGCGGATGAGCCGGCAGCTGACGGTGCCCCGCCATCGGCCGGTGGCCAAGCCGGCGACAGCGCGGCGACAGGGTGACGACAACGCGGTGACAAAGCTGTGACGGGGCGCGGCTGTCGGAGACCGGGGTTCGTCGGGTGGGGTTGTTCCGGCGCGGCGGGCACGTGGGGGAGGGTGCGACCACGCGCCCGCCGGGCGGTTACAGGATCTCGATGCTTGAGATCTTCCAGTGGCCGGCCTGGTTCTCCAGGATAAGGCCGAGGTGTGCCGGGCCGGAGGAGTTGGACTGCTGCGCCGACGCGCTCTTCGCGGCCTGGTCGGCCAGCACCAGCACGTCCGCGCGGCTGCCGTTGAGCGCTGTCACGCCGATGGCGCGGACGGTCGTGGTGACGGTGACCCCCCGGGTCGGGGCCTGCTGCAACAGCGGCCGGTAGAGCTGTTCGTACTGGTCGGTCGCGCGTCCGGTCAGGGAGTCCTTGGCGGCCTGCTCGGTGGTGGCGACGTTGCCCGGGTTGACCGTGAAGACCGTCTCCACGACCTTGCCGATGTCCTGGAGCAGGGCTGTCGTGGCGGCGGAGTCGACAAAGGCGTCATTGGTCGACATGGGATGACGGCCGGCCCGGTCCGCGTGCACGCCCAGCGCGACGGCCGCCGTGACCGCGGCCGCCAGGCCCGCCACGAGAGCCACGAGGACCTGGACGCGGGCGAGCGTGGGAACGGCGGGCGCGGGCAGCCGCCGCCGCCCGCCGCCACCGGGTGCGCCCGGCCCACCGGTGGCCGTCTCCAGGGCGGGCCCGTCCTGGTCCTCTCCGCCGGGGCTCTTCCCGTGGGGGGACGCCTCGGGGACGGCGGCCGCCTCGGACGCGTCAGGCGCACTGGACACGCCGGGCGTCCCGGATGTGGCCAGCTCGGAGGTGGCCAGCTCCGATGTGGCCAGCTCCGGTGTGGCCACACCGGACACGGCTGAAGCGTCCGGCACGCCCTCCCCGGCCTTGTGATCGACAGCGGGGTCGACGTCATGGTCGACGTCGTGGCCGGCCGTGAGGCCGGCATTGCCGTCGCTGTCGCTGTCGTGCCGCTGTCGATGAGACGACCGCCGCCCCGGTGCGGACGGATGCGTGCTGGCCCTGCCGGTCCGGGAACGGTGAGCGGATGTCACAGGGGCGTCCTTATGATCATTGAGCGGCCGGGTGATGTCATGTCCCCGCCGGGAGCGTCTGGATGGAGCTGAGCTTCCAGCCGCCGGCTGTCCGTGTCACCTCGCCGGTCAGGCGGGTGCGCTCGGTGGTGGCCGGCTGTCCTTCGGGGACCGAGCGGATCTCGATGACCGCGATCACCTTGGCGGTGCCGGCGCCACGGTCGAACGCGACGAGGCCGCCCTGGATGAGCCGCGCGGTGCTGACGGTCCTGGTGTCGATGATCGTTTTGGTGATCTCCGCCCGTTCCTGCTGGACCTTCTCCTGAAGCGGGCCTGTCGAGGCGTTGGCCCAGCGGTCCAGGCCTTCCGCCGGCTGACGGTAGTCCACCGTGTTGAATATGACCATGCTGTTCTGCCCGGCGGCTGTCGCGGCATCGCGGTCGGCCGTGAACGCCGCCTTCGCGTTGTCGCTGGATCTCGCCTGGCTCCACCAGCGCGCACCCTGCCAGGCGGACGCGGCCAGGGCGACGGCGAGCAGGCCCGCGAGCGCGAATCCCGCGATCAGGCGCACCCGGGGATAACGGGGCGCCGGGTCGTCCCGGCGGGCCCGGCGCGCCCGCCGCCGGCCGCCGGTGGGGCCGCCGGGCCGCGCCGGGTTCTCACCGGCCCCGGGGTGGCCAGCGGGCTGGCCCGGGGCCTGGTCCGCTACCTCTACCGGCTCCCGTTCCTGGTCCTGTACCTCTACCGGCTCCCGTTCCTGCCGGATGGTGGTGCCGCCCTCCGCGTCCTGGTCGTGGCCTTCGGCCTTCCCGTTGCCGGCGGTCCTGCGCGCGGTCAGTCGAAGCGCCATGACCGATGAGCCCTCCTGCCTGCCTGGCTGGCGACCGTGCTTTCGTACGCATCGGTCTGTTCAGCCGGTGTCGTGCCGACGCCGCGGCGTCCTCCGCCGGAGCCCGCCGTCCGTCCGGGGACAGCGAATCCTGAAAGTAGTCCGCTCCGCCCGTCAGTGGAATCTCTCTTGCGGAGAAGTTCCGCCCTTCTATGGGGTGACTGCCGACGGCGCGTGACGAGCCGCGGCATCGGCCGCAGCGGCCGTGGGAGCCGGGTGCCGAATCATCCGCGTGCCGGCGCGCGGGCCGGCTGCCAGGCCGCTTCCCGGTCCGGCGCGGGCTTTACGGCCCGTTCTCCCCGCCGGCCGGGGAGCCGGCGTTCCGGCTGTTATCCGGGTACCCGCTTCCGGGCCGTCGACATATTCAGCAGTTTTGTCAACAATAGTGATTGTTGTTTATTTGTTGATTGTCATTTACGGTGCCGTGTGATTTTTTGGCACCGTCATCCCGTCCCGTCACCCGTCTCATCACCTGTCCCGGCGCCGTTCAGCCGGCGGTGCCAGGACGGGTGTTCGCAGGGGAGACGCAGGTGGCGGGGTGTCGTCGGGGTGTCGTCGGGGTGGTGTCAGGGCATCGCCCGGACATCTGCTGTCATGGTGCATCCGGGGGTGGTGGGGCCGAGCCCCCCTGGTAGGGTGTGCTTTCCCCCTGTCCCACCCCAACGGGTAGGTCAATTCCTCCCCGGGGATGTCGCGACCATGCTCCCGCTGGAATAGGTTCATGGGCCAATAAAGATCCAATCCGTCTGGTGAATCTGGTACGGCGAGGTTCCGTACTCCGGTGAGTGCCTGAAAGCAACGGGAACCCGTTGACGACGGCACGGTGGGCCCGCGAGCACGATGCACCGCCGAGCTGATGCAGGGAGACAGATGACGCACCAGGTTGCGACCGGGCCCAGCCATCACCGCTCACGTTCCCGTCCCCTCGCCGCGAGTGTTATGACGAGGCTTCCACCGCTCCTTCAGCGCGTGGCCATCGACGTCGGGCAGAGCGGGCAGTTACTCGCGCAGCTGACGACCACGGCGGTACGCCAGCCACACGGGTACTGGGGGAGCACCCGCGACGAGATGTACGCGATGCTGCGCTTCTGCTGGCTGCCGTGCAGCCTCGCGGTCGGCGGCTTCACGTTCCTCATCGCGAACTACGCGTACGACCTGCTCAGCCTGCTCGGTGGGCAGAGCCGGATAGGCACCTACTTCGTGATGGCGAGTCTCCGGGAGATCTCGCCGTTCTGCACCGGGATGGCGGTCGCGGGCGTGATGGGCACGGCCATGACCGCGGACCTCGGCGCCCGGCGTATCCGGGAGGAGCTCGACGCGCTGAAGGTGCTCGGGGTCGACGCGACGCGGATGCTGGTGCTCCCCCGGGTGCTCGCCATCACGATCATGACGGTGGCCTTCACGATCATCGGTAGCGCGCTCGGCATCATCATGGCCATGATCTCCGCGACCGTGCTCGGCACGACGTCCGCCGGTGGCTACTTCGGCAGCTTCCTAGCGAGCCTGACCGCCCCTGAACTGGTCGGCGTTCTGATCAAGTCCACGCTCACCGGCCTGTTCATCGGCATCGTCTGCGCGCAGAAGGGGCTCACCGTGCGCGGTGGGTCGGAGGGCGTCGGGCGGGCCGTCAACGAGGCGGTGGTGCTGTGCTTCGCCGCCGTGTGGGTGATCAACTTCGTGGTGAACGCGACGATGCTCGGCCTGAACCCCGACATGCTGGCGAACCGGTGAGAGGCGTCCGACGATGACCGTGACCGACGAGCGGAAAGAGGCCGCGCCGGAGCCGGTAAGCAGCGGTGGCGGTGGTTTCGGCTCCTACAGCAGTGACCAGTCGCTGGTGAACGACCTCGGTGAGATCGCCAGGTTCGCGGTCGCCTCCGTGCGTCGTCTGCCGGGTGTGCGGCACTACGGCTCCGAGGTGCTGCGCCAGGCCGGGATCATGATTCTGTCCAGTTCCGGGATCATCTGGTTCATGATGGCGATGCTGGCCGCGGAGATCTCGCTGGAAGGCCACTATCTCCTCAGCCAGCTGGGCGCCGGCGGTTACACGGCGGTGT
>NZ_CAKKTM010000212.1 GCF_920888515.1 Protofrankia sp. CiP1_Cm_nod1
GTGGGCGTCAGCGATGCCGTGGGCGCCCGCGGCGCGGCCGCCGGCCGGCCGCGGCCGCCCGCCCGCCTGGTCAGGCGATGCGGACCATGTCGTGGCTGTGCAGCGCGAGGATCTTCTCCAGCGCGACCGTGTCCTGCTCCCGGATCGCGGCGACGAGGTTGCTGTGCACCTCCAGGTTGTGGTGCCGCAGCTCCTCGCTGCCCTCCACGTACGTCGCCTTCGTGAGCGTGGCGCTGAGGATCGACACGATCGTCTGGTAGAGGCCGACCAGGACCTCGATCCGGGACGCCCGGGCGATGGCCAGGTGCAGGCGCATGTTCGCGGCCAGATAGGCGTGCGGGTCGTCCATTGCCGCCTGCATGTCATGCAGGGCCCATTCCATCGCCCGCACGTCCTCGGGGGAGGCGCGTTGCAGCGCCACCGGCGGGAAGAGCGAGTCCAGGTAGGCGCGTGCCTCGAAGAGATGCTCGGGGTCCACGGTCAGCCCCTGGTGCCACAGGTCGACTCCGCCGAGGCGGACCTGGGGCGGTGGGTTGGCCACGAACACCCCGCCGTTGGGCCCGGGCCTGACCGTGATCAGATCACGTTCGCGCAGGATGCCCAGGGCCTCGTTCATCACCGAGGGGCTGACCTCGAAACTGCTGATCAGTTCGGTGCGCAGCCCGAGCCGGCTGCCGGCGGGCAGCCGCTCGGCGAGAATCCTGGCCTCGATCTCCGCCGCGACCTGCTGCGCGCGAGAACTTCGAGGCGTCGCGTCAGCTGGCATCGTCCGCGCTCCTTACCGGTCCACATCCTACTGGCCCGCGCCCCACTGGCCCGCGCCCGTACGCCGGCCGCCGGCGCCGCGCCGGCCGGCCGTGGCCCGCCCAGAGGCCGGGCGAATAGCCGATCATCATCGAATCCTGTAACAAGATTATGGTGCCTCCTGTCAGCGGACTCCACCGATGGTAGCCGCCTATGAGGGGACGGTCAGAGTTTGCCTATATGATCTTCATATATATGCTTGAAACATGTATGCAGAATAGTTATGGTTGCGACCAGTCGGATGGCAGACCTTGGCGGTCCCGGAGAAGGACTGGTGCCAATTGATCATCTATCGGCCGGCCCCCGAGCGGACGTTCGTGAACGTGCCGTCCTCGCCCGTCGACGACGCCTGCGGCGGGTAGCGCCGTGGCGGGCGAGGCAGCGGCAGCGGGAGAACAGCAGGAGAAGCGGTGACCGGCGGCGCGCCGGCCGGCGCGGGGCTGCCCGGCGCGGGGCTGGTCGACGTGCACACGCACGCCATCGCGCCGTGGCTGCCCGATCTCGCCGGGCGCGACGGCTGGCGAGGCTGGCCCTGCGTCCAGCGGCTCGGTGACACCCGGGCGCGCATCCTCGTCGGCGGGCGGCCGTACCGTGACGTCGACGACCGCTGCTGGTCGGCGCGGCGCCGCCTGGCCGACATGGACGCCGAGGGCGTCGCGGTGCAGGTGCTCTCCCCGATTCCGATCACTTTCTGTCATGACGCCCCGGCCGCCGGTGCCGCGGTCCTCGCGCGGTCGCAGAACGACTTCCTCGCCTCGCTGGTCGCCGAGCGTCCCGAGCGGTTCCGCGCCCTGGGCGCGGTGCCGTTGCAGGACCCCGACGTGGCCGTCGCCGAGCTGCGCCGGTGCGTGCGGGAGCTGGGCTTCCTCGGCGTCGAGATCGGCACCCGGGTCGGCCAGGACGAGCTGGGCGACCCCCGGTTCGACCCGTTCTTCGCCGCCGCCGGGGAGCTCGGCGCCCTGGTGCTGGTGCATCCCGCCGACTCGGTGCTGGATCCGCGGCTGGCCAGGCTCGGGGTGGGCTTCGGCGCCGGCATGCCGTCCGAGACCGGGATCGCGATCGCCGGCCTGCTGGCCGGCGGCGCGCTGGCCCGCCGGCCGGGGCTGCGGCTGTGCCTGGCGCACGGCGGCGGCTGCCTGCCGTGGCTGCTGCCCCGGCTCGACCGGGGCCGGCTCATCAGCGACCCGGCGCTACCAGCGGACCAGTTACCGAGCGCGCTGGCCCGTTCGCTCTACAGCGACTCGCTGACCTATGACGTGGACAGCCTGCTGCTGGCGGTGGCGCGTTTCGGTGCCGAGCACGTCCTGCTCGGCACCGACTATCCCTTCGCGGCACGGGAGAGCCCGGCGGGCGCGGTGCTCGCCGGGCCGCACGAGCGGCTGACCGCCGGCCTGCGGGCCGCCATCGGCCGGCGCAACGCGCTCGGGCTCATCGGCCTGGACAGACGGCTCGTGCCAACGGGCCGTCCGGGCGAACCAGAGGAGTGAGACATGGCGGAGTTTCTCGGGCTCGGGCTGACCCATTACCCGTTACTCGCCGGCACCGACGAGCACATGGCCGGGCTGCTGCGCTGGACGCTGCAGGATCCCGACATCCCCGCGGCGGAGAAGGATCCGGCGTCCTGGCCGGAGCCGATGCGCCGGGAGTGGGCTGACGACCAGGGAGTCGCGGCCGCCGCCGGGCACCGCCGCGAGCTGCGCGCGGGCCTGGCCCGCTGCCGGGCCGCGCTCGACGCCTTCCAGCCGGACCTGCTCGTGGTGTGGGGCGACGACCAGTACGAGAACTTCCGGGAGGAGGTGATACCGCCCTTCTGCGTGCTGGCCTACGACGACACCGAGGTGCACCCGTTCGCGCTGATGAACGAGCGGGGCAGCCCGAACGCCTGGGGCCGGCCGGACGACATGACGTTCACCCTGCGCTCCGACGCCGCCGCGGCCCGGGCGCTCACCGACGACCTGCTCCAGGACGGTTTCGACGTCGCGTACTCCTACCGGAAGCGGGCCGGCGCGCACTTCCCCCACGCGATCGTCAACACCCAGCTGTTCCTGGACTACGACCACGCCGGCACCGAGTTCCCCTACCGGCTGCTGCCGATCACGGTGAACTGCTACGGCCAGCACGCGATCGCCCGCCGGGGCGCGCTGGCCCGGTTCGCCGAGATCCGGGACGAACGGCTGGACCCGGCCGGCCCGTCCCCGGCGCGCTGCTTCGAGCTCGGCCGGGCGGTGGCCCGCGCGCTGCGCGCCGGCGACAAGCGGGTCGCCCTGGTGGCCTCGTCCAGCTGGTCGCACGCGTTCCTCACCGACGCCTCCTGGCACCTGCGCCCCGACACCGCGGCCGACCTGCGGCTGTACGAGGCGTTCGTGCGGGGCGACTACGCGGCGTGGAGCAGCGTCACCGGCGCGCAGATCGTGCGGGCCGGGCAGCACGAGATGCTCAACTGGTTCTGCCTGGCCGGCGCCATGGACGAGCTCGGCATGCCGCTGAGCTGGTCCACCTTCGTGGTCACCGACGTCTTCAACTCCAACAAGTGTTTCGCGATCTTCGAGGGAAAGGCCGGTCTGTGAGCACAACGACGGTCACCGATGAGGTCACCGACGAGGCCGCCGGGCGGACGGTCGACGCCGGCGGCATCCCGACGCACTACCACGACCTCGGCTCCGGGGACCCGGTGCTGCTGCTGCACGGATCCGGGCCCGGGGTCTCGGCGTGGGCGAACTGGCGCCTGACGATCCCCGTGCTGGCCCAGCGGTTCCGGGTGATCGCCCCCGACATCGTCGGGTTCGGCCACACCGGACGGCCCGCCGACATCCACTACTCGCTGGCCACCTGGATCGACCACACCTGGGCGCTGCTGGACGCGCTCGAGCTCGAGCGGGTGTCGGTGGTCGGCAACTCGCTGGGCGGGCGGATCGCGCTGGGGATGGCCTCGCAGCACCCCGAACGGCTGGACCGGATGGTGCTGATGGGTGTCCCCGGCGTGGGGATGACGCCCACCGAGGGCCTGCGCGCGCTGCGGGAGTACGAGCCGTCGCTGGAGAACATGCGCCGGCTGCTGCTCGACTGCTTCGCGGTCGACCCGGCCATCATCACCGACGACCTGGTGCGCATCCGGCACGAGGCCAGCGTCGCACCGGGCGCCTTCGAGGCCTACCGCGACATGTTCTACAGCCCCCGCCACGCCGGCAGCCAGCTCGCCATCGAGGCGGACGAGGTCGTCACCATCACCACCCCGACGCTGCTGGTGCACGGGCGGGAGGACAAGGTCGTCCCGGTCGAGGTCGCCTGGAACATGGCCCGCCTGCTGCCCGACGCCGACCTGGCGGTCTTCGCCCGCTGTGGGCACTGGACGCAGATCGAGCGTCCCGACGACTTCTCCGAGATCGTGCGCCATTTCCTGGCGCGCCCGTCCGCCACCCGTTCATGATCTTTTCGCGGAGATGATCCCGTGACTTCCCTGTCGAGAACATCAGAATTACCGAGAGTGTCGACGGCGCTGCTCGACGCGGCGCCCGCTACCGACAGCCGGTTCCCGCTGGTCGACGAGGACACCGGCCGGCACCGGTTCCGCGTCCACCGCTCGACGATGACCTCGCCGGAGGTGTTCCGCGCGGAGCTGGACCGGGTGTTCAGCCACTCGTGGCTCTACGTCGGCCACGAGTCCGAGGTGTCCAGGCCGGGCGACTACGTCCGCCGGCCGGTCGGCGGCCGGCCGGTGTTCATGGTCCGCGGGGCGAAGAGCGGCCGGATAAACGTCTTCCACAACACCTGCACCCACCGGGGCGCGGTGGTCTGCCGGCAGCCGGCCGGCAACGCCAAGGCGTTCTCGTGCTTCTACCACGCCTGGACCTTCGACTCCGAGGGACGCCTGATGGGGATCCCCGACCGGGACGCGTACGGCGGGGAGCTCGATCTGGCCGCGCTGTCCCTCAGGCCGGTGGCCCGGGTGGAAAGCTACCGGGGGTTCGTGTTCGCCAGCTTCGACCCGGAGATCCAGGACCTGGTCAGCTACCTTGCCGGCGCGGTCGAGTACCTGGACCTGGTGATCGACTCCGCCGACGGGGAAATGGAGATCATCAAGGGGACCAACGAGTACTGCATCGAGGCGAACTGGAAGCTGCTCGCCGAGAACAGCATCGACGGCTACCACGCCGTCTCCACCCATGACACCTACTTCAAGTACCTGCTGGCGCTGGGCACCGACCTCGCCGGCGGGGTGGACGGCACCTCCTACGACCTGGGCAACGGGCACGCCGTCCTGGAGTACCGGGCACCCTGGGGGCGGCCGATCGCCAAGTGGGAGCCGCTGTTCGGCGAGGACTCCCGGGAGGAGATCGCCCGCATGCGCGCCGACCTGGTCTCCCGGCACGGCGAGGCACGCGGCAGCCGGATGGCCGACACCAACCGCAACCTGCTGATCTACCCGAACCTGGTCGTCAACGACATCATGGCGGTCACGGTGCGTACCTTCATGCCGCTGGCGCCCAACCGGATGGACGTCACCGCCTGGGAACTCGCGCCCCGCGACGAGCTCGCCCAGCTGCGCCAGCGCCGGCTCGACAGCTTCCTGACCTTCCTCGGCCCGGCCGGCTTCGCCACCCCGGACGACCTGGAGGCGCTGGAGTCCTGCCAGCAGGGGTTCAGCAGCGGCGGCGTGGAGTGGAACGACATCTCCCGCGGGATGGCCCGCACCCCCGCGGCCAACGACGAGGCGCAGATGCGCGCCTTCTGGCGGCGCTGGAGCCAGCAGATGGGCACGGCCGGCTACGGCGGCGGAGCGGGAGCGTCCCGATGACCACGACCACAGGTGCCCCGGCCGCCCCGGCCGTCCAGCCGGCCCCGATCATCCGGCTGTCCCAGCCCGACGTGGTCCTCGGCCTGGACGCGCTCGGCCGGTCGCAGGTCGAGGACTTCCTCTGCCTGGAGGCCGAGCTGCTCGACGCCTGGGATCTCGACACCTGGCTCACGCTGTTCGCGCCCGAGGCGTCCTACGTCGTCCCGTGCAACGACAGCCCGGACGGCGACCCCGCCCGGGACCTCGTCCTCGTCGACGACAACGCGCTGCGCCTGCGGCTGCGGGTGGAGCGTCTCAACAGCCGCCGGGCGCACCGCGAGTACCCGCACTCGCGCACGAACCACCAGTTCAGCAACGTCGTGGTGGGTGTGCGGGAGGGCGACGAGCTGCCGGTCGTGGCGTCCTTCACGGTGTGGCGGTTCCGCAACGGCAAGGCGTCGTACTACGTGGGGAAGTACCACTACCGGTTCGTCGCGATCGACGGGCGGCTGCGGATCCGGTCCAAGCGCGTGGTCCTGGACATGACCACCCTGCGCCCGGCCGGCGATCTTGCGATCATCCTGTGACCACCCCGCTGCGGGGCCGCACGGCGGTGATCACCGGCGGGGCGACCGGGATCGGGCTGGGGATCACCCGCCGGCTGCTCGCCGACGGGGCCCGCGTGCTGGTCGCCGCCCTGCACCCCGAGGAGCTCAAGCGCGCCTACGGCGAGCTGGGTGACCACCGCACCGGTGTGGACCTGGCCGGGCACGTCGCGGACCTGTCCCGGCCGGGCGCGGGCGAGGACCTGCTGCGGGCGGCGGTCGACGCCTTCGGTGGCGTCGACATCCTGGTCAACAACGCCGGCGGCGGGGTGATCAGGCCGACGCTGGAGCACACCGAGCAGACCCTGCGGGCGACGATCGAGAACAACCTGTGGACGGTGCTGCGCTGCACGCTGGCGGTGCTGCCGCACATGGCCGCCCGAGGGTACGGCCGGATCGTCAGCATCGGCGCCGAGTCGGTGCGCAACGGGCTGGTGGACCATGCCGTGTACAACGCCGCCAAGGGCGGGGTGCACGCCCTGACCACCGGCCTGGCGCGTGAGTTCGCCACCGCCGGGATCACCGTCAACGTCGTCGCCCCGTCCTACGTGCGCACCCCGGAGCTTGACGCGGGCCTGCGCGCGGGCACGCTGCCGGACCGGCTGCTGCACGTCATCGACCGCGCCGTCGAGCTGATCCCGCTGCACCGGCCCGGCAGCGTGGAGGACGTCGCCGCGGCCGTGGCCTACCTGGCCCGGGAGGACGCGGGGTTCGTCACCGGCCAGGTCCTCAGCGTCAACGGTGGCAGCAGCATGGGCTGACCGCGGCCGCTCCGGCGGCCAGGAAGCTCCGGACAGGAAGATCTTCAGGACGGGAAGCTTCAGCACCTCGGGAGTACGTGTCACCATGACGAGCTCATCCACATCCACCAGCGCTGTGCCCGCCGGCGCCGTGCCCGGCCTGGAGCGGTACCGGCAGGCAGCCGACCGGCTGACGGCGGCGGCCCGGCAGCGCCGGCCCTGCCCGCCCGTGCGGGACCTGCTGGGCGCGTCGGACATCGCCGCCGCGTACGCGGTGCAGCAGCTGCTCACCAAGGCGGCGGTGGGAGCCCACCGCCGCCTCGTCGGGCACAAGATCGGGCTGACCTCCCCCGCCGTCCAGCGACAGCTCGGCGTCGACCAGCCCGACAACGGCGTGCTCTTCGCCGACATGGCCAGGGCCGAGGACACCCCGATCGACCCGGCGGACCTGCTCCAGCCGCGGATCGAGGCCGAGGTGGCGTTCGTCCTCGGCGCCGGCCTCGACCAGCCCGATCTTGATCTTGGGACGGCGCGGGCCGCGGTGGCCCAGGTCCTGCCGGCGCTGGAGATCGTCGACAGCAGGATCGCGAACTGGGACATCAGCATCGTCGACACGGTCGCGGACAACGCCTCCTGCGGCCTGTTCGTCCTCGGCGCCCACCGCCAGCCGCTCGGCGACCTGGACCTGACCACCCTGACCATGGCCATGACCGCCGACGGGCAGGTGGTCTCCGAAGGCGTCGGCGCGGCCTGCCTCGGCGACCCGTGCCAGGCGCTGCTGTGGCTGGCACGCACCGCCCGGGAGCTCGGATCCCCGCTGCGCGCGGGCGATCTGGTCCTCTCCGGCGCGCTCGGCCCGATGGTCCCCGTGACGCCCGGCAGCACCTACCGGGCGACCATCGCCGGGCTCGGCACCGTCACCGCATCCTTCCGGAAGGATCTGCCATGAGCACCAAGGTCGCGGTCATCGGCTCAGGGAACATCGGCACCGATCTGATGATCAAAGTCATGCGGCTATCGTCCACTCTGGAGATGGCTGCCATGGTGGGCATCGACCCGGACTCCGACGGGCTGGCCCGCGCGGCCCGGCTGAAGGTGCCGACCACGGCGGACGGTGTCAAGGGCCTGATCGACCTGCCGGGCTTCGACGAGATCGGCGTCGTGTTCGACGCGACCTCGGCAAAGGCCCACCTGGCGAACGCGCGCGCGCTGGCCGGGTACGGCAAGCGGCTGGTGGACCTGACCCCCGCCGCGATCGGGCCGTACGTCGTCCCGGCGGTCAACCTCACCCAGCACCTCGACGCGCCCAACGTGAACATGGTGACCTGCGGTGGGCAGGCCACCATCCCGATGATCGCCGCGGTGTCCCGGGTGACCCGCGTCCGCTACGGGGAGATCGTGGCGTCGATCGCCTCGAAGTCGGCCGGCCCGGGCACCCGCGCGAACATCGACGAGTTCACCGAGACCACCGCGCGCGCCATCGAGGTCGTCGGCGGCGCGGACGTCGGGAAGGCGATCATCATCCTCAACCCGGCCGAGCCGCCCATGATCATGCGCGACACCGTGCTGTGCCTGGCGGACGACGCCGATCCCGGCGACATCCGCGCCAGCATCGCCGCCATGGCCGCCGAGGTGGCCCGCTACGTGCCCGGATACCGGCTCAAGCAGCAGGTCCAGATCGCCCCGGTCGACCCGGACGAGCCGCTGCGGACCCTGGTCGGCGACGCCGGCCCGCGGCCGGTCTGGAAGGTGTCGGTCTTCCTGGAGGTCGAGGGAGCCGCCCACTACCTGCCGGCGTACGCCGGGAACCTCGACATCATGACCTCGGCCGCGCTACAAACCGCTGAACGACTGGCCGCCGCGGGGCCACCGGCCGTCGCGTGGCCCGCGGCGGCGGGGGAGCCGGTAGCGTCACCGTCGGTGACACCGGCAGCGTCACCGGCGGTGACACCGGCGCTGTCAGCCGTCCCAGCCAGCTCGGAGGTGGCCCTGTGACCCCGCCCAGGCTCTACATTCAGGACGTGACCCTGCGGGACGGCATGCACGCCATCCGTCATCGCCTCGCCCCGGAGCGGGTACGCACGATCGCCGCCGCGCTGGACGCCGCCGGCGTGGACGCCATCGAGGTCGCCCACGGTGACGGCCTGGCCGGCGCCAGCCTGACCTACGGGCCGGGCAGCAACAGCGACTGGGAGTGGATCTCCGAGGCCGCCGAGGTGATCACCAACGCCGTGCTCACCACCCTCCTGCTGCCGGGGATCGGCACCATCCACCATCTTGAACGGGCCTTCGACCTCGGCGTCAGGTCCGTGCGGGTGGCCACGCACGCCACCGAGGCCGACATCAGCCCGCAGCACATCACCCGGGCCCGTGAGCTCGGCATGGACGTCTCCGGCTTCCTGATGATGAGCCACCTGGCGCCCCCGGCCGAGCTGGCGCGGCAGGCGAAGATCATGGAGGACGCCGGCGCGCACTGCGTGTACGTGACCGACTCCGGCGGGCGCCTGACGATGGGCGACGTCCGCGACCGGGTCCGCGCCTACCGGGACGTCCTCGACCCGGCCACCCAGATCGGTGTGCACGCCCACGAGAACCTGTCGCTGTCCGTGGCCAACTCGGTGGTGGCCGTCGAGGAAGGCGTCACCCGGGTCGACGCGTCGCTCGCCGGCCAGGGCGCCGGCGCCGGCAACTGCCCGATCGAGGCGTTCATCGCGGTGGCGAACCTGCTGGGCTGGCAGCACGGCTGCGACCTGTTCGCGCTCCAGGACGCCGCCGACGACATCGTCCGCCCACTGCAGGACCGGCCGGTGCGGGTGGACCGGGAGACGCTGGCCCTCGGCTACGCCGGCGTCTATTCCAGCTTCCTGCGGCACGCCGAGCGGGCGGCCCGCGAGCACGGGCTGGACACCCGCGACATCCTGGTGGAGGTGGGCCGCCGCGGCCTCGTCGGCGGCCAGGAGGACATGATCATAGACGTCGCGCTCGACCTCGTCGCGGCCGGCGCCGCCCGGGGCGGCGCGGTTCCCACCGGCGTTGGCGGCAACGACGCCGTCCTGGCCGGCGCTGTCGGCGGTGGCGCCGTTCCCGCCGGCGCTGTCGAAGCCGGGCGGCCCGGGTGAGCGCGGCGGCACCGGCTGCCGCGCACCGGCCGCCGGTCGTACGGATACTGGTCGTACAGTCGCTGACCGCACAGCTGAGGGCCGCGCAGCCGGGAGTCCCACCGCTCACGGAGTTACCACTCAGGGAGGACAGTTGACATCGCAGACGCCGGGTGCAGGTGGTCTGGCCGCGTTCCGCGCGGCACGGGACTTCCTGCTCGCCCACCGGGAGGACTACGACAGCGCGTACGCCGGGTTCCACTGGCCGGAGCTGACGGAGTTCAACTGGGCGTTGGAGTGGTTCGACCATCTCGGCGCCGACCCGGACAGCTCCGGCCGGACCGCGTTATGGATCGTCGAACAGGACGGCTCGGAGCGGCGTCAGACCTTCGCGCAGCTCTCCGCCCGCTCGAACCAGGTGGCCAACTGGCTGCGCGGGCGGGGCGTGACGCGTGGTGACCGTATCGTGCTCATGCTGGGCAACCAGGTCGAGCTGTGGGAGACGCTGCTCGCGGCGGCAAAGCTCGGCGCGGTCGTCATCCCGGCGACCACGCTGCTCGCGCCCGCCGACCTGCGGGACCGGATCACCCGTGGCCAGGCCCGCTACGTCGTCGTCGGCACGGCCGACACCGACAAGTTCGCCGACGTGCCCGGCGAGTACGACCGGATCGCGGTCGGAGCGCCGGTGGCAGGCTGGGCCTCCTACGCCGACGCGGCCCAGGCGCCCGCCGCGTTCGTCCCGGACGGTGTGACCCGGGCCAGCGACCCGTTGCTGCTCTACTTCACCTCGGGCACCACCGCGGCCCCGAAGCTCGTCGAGCACACCCACGCCTCCTACCCGGCCGGGCATCTGTCGACGATGTACTGGATCGGGCTCACCCCCGGTGACGTGCACCTGAACATCTCCTCGCCGGGCTGGGCCAAGCACGCGTGGAGCAACGTCTTCGCTCCCTGGAACGCCGGGGCCACCGTGCTGATCTACAACTACAGCCGGTTCGACGCCGCCGCGCTGCTGGCGCAGATCGACCGGTGCGGGGTGGACAGCTTCTGCGCGCCCCCGACGGTGTGGCGGATGCTGATCCAGGCCGACCTCACGGCGGTGCGCAACCCGCCGCACAAGATCGTCGGCGCGGGTGAGCCGCTCAACCCCGAGGTCATCGAGCAGGTGGAGAAGGCCTGGGGGGTGCGCATCCGGGACGGCTTCGGGCAGACCGAGACCACCGTGCAGATCGCCAACTCACCGGGCCAGCTCGTCAAGCCGGGCTCCATGGGACGGCCCTCGCCCGGGTACCGCGTCACGCTGGTCGACGTCACCACCGGGAAGCCGGCGGAGGAAGGTGAGATCTGCCTGGACCTCGCCCAGCGCCCGCTGGGGCTGATGGTCGGCTACCGCGACGACGCCGTGCGCAACGCCGAGGCGATGGCGGGTGGCTACTACCACACCGGTGACGTGGCCTCGCGGGACGCCGACGGCTACATCACCTACATCGGCCGCGCGGACGACGTGTTCAAGGCGTCGGACTACCGGATCTCGCCGTTCGAGCTGGAGAGCGTGCTGATCGAGCATCCCGCCGTCGCCGAGGCCGCCGTCGTCCCGTCGCCGGACGCGATCCGGCTGGCGGTCCCGAAGGCGTACGTGGTGCTCGCTGACGGTCACGCGCCCGACCGGGACACCGCGCTGTCGATCCTGCGCCACGCCCGCCAGCAGCTCGCGCCGTACAAGCGGATACGCCGCCTCGAGTTCGCCGAGCTGCCCAAGACGATATCCGGCAAGATCCGGCGGGTGGAGCTTCGCCGCCGGGAGGAGGAACTGCACCCGCTCGGCGCCGCCGTGGACACCGCGGGCGGTGCGGCGGCTTTCCGTGAATACCTCGACGAGGAGTTTCCGGAGCTGCGGGGGTGACGTTGTTCCCGGAACGGCGGGAACGGTCCTGCCCGGGCCCGCCGTTCCGGGGCACGCCGGTAACGGCGCGCCGGGAGCAGGCGTCCGATTGTTTCAGCTGTGCCAGTGGGATTTCTTCCCGGAGGAGCCGGTGGGTTCCGGCTGACGACGCTGCATCGTGTTCAGATAGCAGGATACCGCCTCCGCCCGGTTGGTGGCCCCGAGCTTGCGCAGGATGTGTTTCACATGCACCTTGACGGTGCCCTCGGAAACCATCAGGCGGGTGGCGATCCGCGCGTTGGTGGCACCGTCGGCCATATGCCGCAGAACTTCGATCTCCCGGCGGGTCAGGGGTGAGTCCACAACGTCTTCGATCGCTCTGGCCAGCACGTTCGTCCCGATATCCCGGACGGGCTCGACAGGCGCGCCGGGGAGTTTCAGGGAGCCGGGGGGTTTCAGGGAGACGTCGTCCTCCGTGAAGGAGGCCATCAGGTCGGAGATGCCCGCCGTATAGGTGCACAGCTGGTCGCGCAGGGCCAGCATCCGGTCGGCGAACACGGCGCGCTCGATCGCGTAGCCCAGGCCCTCCATGAACAGGCCGATGGCCTCGCGGTCCAGGGTGTCCACGTGCCGCTGGTCGGTGTATGCGTCGGCGTGCATGAAGCCGATCACCGTCGACATCGACACGATCGGTGCGGCGACGTAGGAACGCGAGCCGGTAACGATCTTTAACAGGGGATGTACCTGCGGGTTCGCCTGGGCATCCTTGATCAGGATGGGCTGCCGCCGGTGGACCATGCCGGTCTCCAGCACCTGCTGGTCGAGCAGGACGGGGTCCGTGCTGCCGGCCTTCACCATCAGCGCGGCAAGACCCGGGTCGCCGCGGACATAGGCCGACCTCGCCACCCAGCGGGAGTTCTGGATCTGGGACAGCAGGGCGCGGCCGAAACCGAGTTTCTCGACTTCGGCGGGCGCCCTGGTGATCAGGTCCTGGACCGTGGAGAGGTCCCGCAGCCGGCTCAGGGTATTGCGTACGTCGGCCAGCGTCGACGTACGCTGGGCCAGCATCGCGTCACGCAGGGATATGCGGGCCTGACCGAGCCGGGTGAGTGCCGCGATCAGTTCCGCATGCGTCTCCGCGCCGATCCGCTCCACGCCGGCGGCGAGCCGTTCGGTAATGGCGTCCTGGGCCGCCGCCAGGGTCATCTCCGCGGTATGTGGATCCAGCGGGGTGATGCTCAGCGGCGCACAGTCCCAACCGGTCAGCCTGGCAACCAGCTGGAGAATGGAACGCGCGCGTTCGAGTTCTCTGCGCGGCAGTTCGGGACGGCGGGAGAACCAGCCCTCGCCCCGCGCCGGGTACGGGCGCCCGCCGCCATCACCGGCGTTGGTCGTGGGCATGATGGCCTCCGTTTCCTCGTCATCGAGAGCCGTCCGGAACTCGAATCGCGGTCGGTGCCGCCGGGGCGACATGCGGGCCGGTCCGCCTGACGCGGAAAGGCGTTGCTGGTCCAAGAGGCATTGCTGGTCCAAGATTGAACAGTAGGACGACGGCGCGCTCCGGGCCAGCGCGCGCCGGGTTCCAAGAGGGTTCTGAAGGGATTCCGCGAGGCCCGCTCCGGTGCTTGGTCGTCAGCGTACATCCGTTTGGTGCGGGGCCCGGTGTGGCTGCCGGGCATGCCCCGCCGGCGGCCGGTTCCGGTTCTCGTTGGACGCTGGGTTCTCACGTTCCGTAATGATCTGGACCGGCTCGGCGGAGGCCCGCCGTGCCGGCGCCCGCCGTGCCACCGTACCGGCGCGTCCCGCGGGCCCGAGGCCGTGACCATCGGTACAGGGCGCTGACTCGTTGCCGGTCGGTCCTGGCTGGGTCATGATGCTGAAAGGCCGCATGTGGCGATCTTGCGGATGTTGTGGTGTAACCGGACTGGGCACCGGTGCCCCCGATCCGGTCGGGATGCCGGTGTCCCACTGTCGGCGGCCGTGTCCCGGCGGCGGCGTCGGTGACGCGGCATCACCGGCGTGCACCTGCCGGTAGCAGGCTGTGCGCGATCGTGGCAAGGAGATCGTCTTTTGTGGCGGCGTGCTGGTGCGGCGTCGTCCTGGGCATGGGACAGGCACAGCGGCCAACGCGATCGTAGCTGTCGCGTTCCGCGCCTTATTTTAAGGCGGAATAAAATGATCTCTTTCGAGTTCTCCGAAGAGCAGGAGGACTTTCGGCGTGCGCTCGTCCAGTTCACTGAGGATGTACTGCTGCCCGGCTATCGGGACCGGGCGGCCCGGACGGATTACCCGTTCGGCATCCAGCGTCAGCTCGCCGATCTCGGTGTGCTCGGTATCGGCCTGCCCGAGCAGTTCGGCGGCACCGGCATCGAGGATCCGATCACGCTCGGGCTGGCCGCGGAGACACTGGCCTACGGCGACGTGAACATCGCGTCCGCGCCGGTGCAGGTCGGGCTCGTGGGGTCACAGCTGGCGCACGGCAGCGTGGCCGTGCAGAAGGAGTACCTGCCACGGCTGATCGCCGGTGAGATCACGGTGGCGATCGCGCTCACCGAGCCCGGCTCCGGATCCGACGCGGGCGCGCTGCGCACGGTCGCCGAGCCGGTGGCCGGCGGCTGGCGGCTGCGTGGCGAGAAGACCGCGATCTCGTGGGCCTGCAACGCCACCGCGGCGCTGATCTACGCCCGCGAGCCGGGGTCCGCGCGTTCGCAGGGGGTGAGCTGCTTCGTCGTCCCGACCGACGCCCCGGGTGTGACCGTCAGCCACCTGCCGGGGATGGGCTGCCTGCCGCTGGGCTGGGGGTCGATCCACCTCGACGAGGTGTTCGTGCCGACGGAGAACCTCATCGGTGAGTACGGCCGGGGCTTCCACAGCGTCATGAACCACTTTGATTTCAGCCGTGCCGCGCTGGGCCTGATGTGTCTCGGCGCGGCCCGGGCCAGCCTCGACGAAGCCGCTGACTACGCCCTGCAGCGGGAGGCCTTCGGCCGTCCGATCGCCGAGTACCAGGGCGTATCTTTTCTTCTTGCCGAGCAGGCAACCTATCTGGAGGCCGCCCGGTGGCTGTGCTACCGGGCGTTGTGGCTGCGCCATGCCGGCCGGCCGCACACCGCGCATGCCTCCATGAGCAAGTGGTGGCCGCCGATTGTCGCCAAGAACGCGATCGAGGCGGCGATGAAGATCTACGGAAATCTCGGCTACGCGACCGAGTTCCCGCTGCAGCAGAGATTCCGCGACGTCATGGCCTATCTGGTCGCGGACGGCACGGCGGAGATCCAGAAGCGCATTATCGCCAAGGACGTTCTGGGTGGGAGGCACAGGAATTGATCACAGTGGGGCTGGACGTGCACGAGTCGATTCTCTCGACGAGCCCGCGGCAGCGGCGTGATCTGCTCGGTCGTGCCCAGGCCGCGGGGCTCGACCACGTGGTCGTCGCCGACCACGTCAGCTTCTACGGCGGCCGGGGCTTCGACGGGCTGGTGTCCGCCACCGCCGCCCTGACCAGCAACGACGATCTGCCCGTGCTGCTGGGCGTCTACCAGCTCGCGCTGCGGCACCCGATGACCGTCGCCCGCCAGCTCGCCTCGGTCTCCCAGCTGGCGCCGGGCCGGCTGATCCTGGGGGTCGGCGTGGGCGGGGAGGACCGCTCCGAGCCGCTCAACTGCGGCGTCGACCCGTCGACCCGGGGGCGCCGCCTCGACGAGAGCCTGCGCGTGCTGCGCGCGCTGGCCTCGGGCGAGGCGGTCGACCACAGCGGGGAGTTCTTCGAGCTCAAGGACGCACGGGTGCTGCCGGCCCCGCAGCCCAGGATCCCGATCGTGATCGGCGGCTCGTCGGCGGCCGCGGTACGGCGGACCGTACGCTTCGGTGACGGCTGGCTGGGGATCTTCTGCTCCGCCCGGCGCTTCGCCGCGACCCGCGAGCAGATCGCCGAGGTGGCCCAGCAGGAGGGCAGGCCGCTGCCGTCCTGGTACGGGCTGAACCTGTGGTGCGGGATCGACGCCCAGGCGAGCAGGGCCAGACAGCTGGTGGCCGAGCGGATGGAGCGGCTCTACCACCTGCCCTACGAGAAGTTCGAGCGGCTGGCGCCCGCCGGCACGCCGCAGCAGGTCGGGGAGTGGCTGCTGCCCTATCTGGAGGCCGGCTGCGAGCACCTCACGCTGGTGGCGACCAGCACGAGCTGGGAGGCCGGCGTCGAGCACACGGCCGAGGTGAAGCGCTACCTGCTCGAGCACGCGCCGGCCTGATCCGCCCTGGGCGCGCCCGGCCCTCGTTCCGCTCCGGGCGCGCCCGCGGGAGGCCCGGATGTTCTTACCGGCCGACATCAACAAACTATCAACGCGAAACACCGGCCGAACAAGCAGCGTACGATCATGCTTTCCGCGCGTTCTCCCAGCTCCCGGGGAACCCGGGCCTGCTGCCGGCGGGAAAGCCGTTCTCCGGGTGGGCCATGGCCTATCCGATGACCTGCCTGGTGGCCCACCTGTCGTCGTGAGCTCGTTGCCGTCGGGGGAAAGCCTCTCTTTGGAGGGGCAACTACCCCTCCACCGGGAGATGTGATCCGGCACACAGAACGGTACCGTTCGTTCCTGGCGCGTTGCCTCGCCGAGCTGTTCCCGGCAACGCGAATACCGTAACAATCCCGGTCGGCGATGGCATCACAGGAGGAGATGCTGCCGTGCTGGTAGACCGTCAGACGCGTGCGGGACAAACATTGCCCGCGGTCATCCCGTCGAGGATCTCCACCGGCAGTTGGTGAGCCTGGCCAGAGCGGGCGTGAATACTCGCGCCCGCGTTTCGCCCTGGATTATCCGGTTGCCGGAACGGCTGTGATGAACCGTGACGCGCACACGGTCCGCCGAGTGCGCGTCACACCGCCGGCCGGCTCGGTACGTCGACGAAAGGAGGCATGGGCATGGCCGGTTCCACGGGGAACGGCTGGCTCGACGGCGTGGACATGACCGCCGTGGTGCGCGGGAGCTCGCGTGGGTTCACCGTGCTCGTCCTCGGCGGGCTCATCGCCCCGGCCGTGGCGACGGTGTCCGGGGCCCTTGGCGTGCTGATCCTCACCGGTTCGGCCGCGACCGCCTTCGTGGCGGCGGCGCTGCGCCAGGGAACGACCACCGACGGTGGGCGACATGGCGCGCTGGCCGCGGTCGGGGCCTATCTGCTGGTACTCCCGCTGGTACTGCTGGCGCAGGCTGGACGGAATCCGGCGCAGATCTCGATGACCCTCGCCGCCGCGGTGGTCGTGGGGTTCGTGGCCGGCTCGGTGACTGCCCGGCGGCGGCCCGCCCACGGCCGCGCTGGTGGCGCCAACACCCACAGCGCCGCCGCTGGCCGTAACGCCGCCGCTGGCCGCAGCGGTGCCAGTGGCCGCAGCGGTGCCAGTGGCCGCAGCGGTGCCGGCAGCCACAGCGCTGCCAACGGTCGCAGCGGTGCTGGCAGCCACAGCGCTGCCGGCGGTCATAGGGGTACCGGTGGCCATAGTGCTACCAGTGGCCGTGCTGCTGCCCCTGGCCGTAGCGGTGCCGACAGCCGTGGTGGTGCCGACAGCCGTGGTGGTGCCGTCAGCGTCAGCCGCGGGCGCGGTGGCCGCGTCGGCGCGCGGTCGGCGGGTGAGCGCGCATGAGCGTGCCGGCCGCGGCCGCCCCGTCGGTTCCCGGCACCCGCCGCCGGGTGCGCAGGAACAAGGCGCCGAAATGGGTTGGCGCCGTCCGCCGGCCGCTGCAGCAGGGCGGGGAGATGGTGCAGCTGGCCGGGCAGGTCTTCGGCAGCGCCATCCGTCACCCCGTCGGCTACTGGGGCGCCGTGCGCGACCAGATGTTCGACATCCTCAAGCTGTGCTGGATACCGATGATGGTGTCCTGCACGGCGTTCGGCTTCGGCGCGCCGGGCCTGCAGGGCGGCAACCTCTTCCTGCTCTTCGGCATCCCCGAACGTCTCGGCTCCTTCTTCATCATGGCCAGCGTCCGCGAGTTCGCCCCGTGGATCAACGCGATGGTGGTCGCCGGTGTCATGGGCACCGCGATGACCGCGGACCTCGGCGCCCGCCGGATCCGTGAGGAGATCGACGCGATGGAGGTGCTCGGCGTCGATCCCATCCGTACCCTGATCGTCCCACGGGTGCTGGCGATCACGCTCATGACCGGGCTGCTCGACCTGGTCGCGCTCGCGTTCGGCGTGCTCGGCGGCTACCTGGCCTCGGTGTGGGTGCTCGGTGCCAACAGCGGCGCGTTCTTCGAGAACTTCTTCGCCAACGCCACCGTCACCGACGTGTGGGCCAGCGTCGCGAAAACGACGATCTTCGGCCTGCTCATCGGGGTCGTGTGCTGCTACAAGGGCCTGCACACCCAGGGCGGGCCGATCGGCGTGGGACGCGCGGTCAACCAGGCCGTGGTCATCTCCTTCGCCGCCATCTGGATCTTCAACTACGTCTTCACGACCATCTTGCTCGGGCTCAACCCCGACATGCAGGTCTTCAAGTAAGGGCCGAACGATCATGACCACATCAGTGGACGAGTTCGACCGGCGCGGGCAGCCGCGTGTCGCGGCGCCGAAGCCGCAGGATACCGTGATCACGCTGGGCGGTATGCAGCGCGGGGTGAAACAGGCCGTCACCACCGGTGGCGAGATCGCCCAGTTCTCGGCCCGGACCATCCGCGACTTCGGCGACATCCGTCACTACACCTCGGAGGTCTTCCACCAGGCCGGCATCCTGATCCTGTCCAGCGGCCTGATCATCTGGTCGATGCAGTTCATCATGGGGATGCAGTGCGGGCTGGAGGCCAGCTACACCCTCAAGCAGATCGGCGCCCCGCTGTACTCGGGCATTTTCAACGCCTACTGCTCGCTGCGCGAGATGGCGCCGTACATGTACGGCTACATCTTCGCGGCGAAGGTCGGCTGCGGGCTGGTCGCCGAGATCGGCTCGATGCGGATCGCCGACGAGATCGACGCCATGGAGGTCATGGGCGTCCGGTCGCGCAGCTATCTGGTCGGTACCCGGATCATGGCCGCCTGGATAGCGATGCCGTTCCTGTTCACGGTCGGGCTCGGCCTCATGTACATATCGATGTACCTGGTGACCGTCGTGCAGCTGGGCGGGGTGTCCGCCGGCGGCTACAACTACATATTCTGGCTCTACCAGAATCCGCTCGACTTTCTCTTCTCAATGATCAAGATGTTGTCGATGGGCACGACGATCGTGTTCGTCAGTTGTTACTACGGCTACACCGCCAGCGGTGGATCCGTCGGGGTCGGCAAGAACACCGCGAAATCGATGATGCTGAACATGGTCCTCATCCATGTCATCGGGCTGCTCACCACGCAGCTTTTCTGGGGGCTCAGTCCCAACGCCCCGATCGCGAACTAGCGCCGACTGGTAGCCGTCAGGAGGACAAGTGCCTACGCAGAATTCTGCCGAGATCATCCCTGGGATGTCGCTGCCCGAGCCGGGGCTGCCGGACCCCGACCGTCGCGTGCACAGCATGGAAGTACGCAACGTGCACAAGGCGTTCGGTGACTTCCGCGTGCTCCAGGGGCTGAACCTGAACTTCGTGGACGACGCGATCACCACGATTCTCGGCCCGTCCGGTACCGGCAAGAGCGTTATGATCAAGCATCTTGTCGGGCTGCTCGCACCCGACGCCGGTGAGGTCCTCATCTTCGGCCAGGACATCTGGCGGATCTCCGAGCGCGAGCGCTACGAAATACGCAAGCGGTTCGGCGTGCTGTTCCAGGACGGCGCGCTGTTCGGGTCGATGAACATCTACGACAACACCGCCTTCCCGCTGCGCAAGCACACCGACATGTCCGAGCCCGAGATCTCCGACATCGTGCTGGAGAGGCTCGCCGAGGTGGGCCTGGAGCGGTCGCTGACCAAGTATCCGAGCGAGGTCTCCGGTGGTATGCGCAAGCGCGCCGGTTTCGCGCGGGCACTGGTGATGAACCCGGACATCGTGCTGTTCGACGAGCCGGACTCCGGTCTGGACCCGGTACGCACGAGCCTGCTCAACGACCTGATCCTGGAAATGCACAGCCGGCACAAGGGCACCTACATGCTGGTGACCCACGACATCCGCACGGCGCGCAAGGTCAGCGACTACGTGGGTGTGATCTGGAAGGGCAAGGTCATTCACTACGGCGAGACCGAAGAGGCCTTCAACTCCGACAACCCGTTTGTCCGGCAGTTCCTGTCCGGCGAATCGGCCGGGCCCCTGGGAATGGACTGACAGAGGATGAGAAGGATCGGGCTGGTCGCGCTGGCCGCCGTGGCCGTGGTGGTCGCGAGCGGCTGGACGCTGTTCGGCAACGACTACCGGGTCGGGGTGCTGCTGGGGTCGGCGACCAACATTGTCAAGGGCGGCTCGGTGATGGTGAACGGCTTCGAGGCCGGCTCCGTCTCCGATATCAAGGTCAAGGACGGCAAGGCGTACCTCGAGCTCACCCTCGACTCCGGCCATGCGCCGCTGCACTCCGGCGCGACCGTCTCCGTCGCATGGAAGGCGCTGCTGGGGGAGCGGCTGGTGGAGGTCCACGACGGGCCGTCGGGCAGCCCGCGGATCCCGTCCGGGGGGATGCTCGAGGGGACGATGGACCAGCCGATGGAGCTGGACCAGATCCTCAACGCGCTCGATCCTGAGACCCGCGCCCACCTGTCGTCGCTGGTACGCGAGCTCGACGGCACACTGCGCGGCAACGAGCAGGACGTCCAGGCCACCGTGCGGTCGGCCGGCCCCGCGCTGTCCGCCGTGGGCCAGGTGCTCAAGGGGATCGGCACCGACGGCCCGGCGATCAAGAACCTGGTCGTCACCCTGAACCAGCTGACCGGCACGCTCGCGGCCCGCGACGACAACCTGCGCGGCGTCATCAACGACCTGACGCACCTGACCTCGGTGGTGGCCGGGCAGCGCCAGCAGCTGTCGACGTCGTTGCAGAAACTGCCCGGCACGCTGGACCAGGCGAACAGCACGCTGGCCGTGGTACCCGGGGTCGCGGACAAGGCCGTGCCGCTGCTGAACGACCTGCGTCCCGCGACCGAGAAGCTGCCGCCGGTGTCGCGCAACCTCCGGCCGCTGCTCGCGGACCTGCGCCCGGTCATCGCCGACCTGCGCCCGACCCTGGTGGCTGCGGACGAGCTGCTGGACATCACACCCGGGCTGCTCGACCAGGCGCACGCCGCCGTGCCCGGGGTCACCGCCGCGACGGACTACCTGCAGCCGGCGTTCGCCTTCCTGCGCCCGTACACACCGGAGGCGGTGTCCTTCCTCAGCCAGTGGGGGTCGTCCTTCGCCAACTACGACGCCAACGGCCACTACGCGCGAGGCCACATCCAGGCCAGCGTCGCCAGCCTCGACAACAACCCGGGCGTGCTCGTGCCTGGTCTGCGCAACGACCCCTACCCGTTGCCCGGCGCCATCGGCAACCAGCCCTGGACCGACGCCTTCGGGAGCAGCGCTCGATGACGAACCCGAGAAGGACGAGCCCGAGAAGAAGGAACCTGGCGCCCAGCCGCAGCCGCAGCCGCGGGCCGCTGCCGCGGCTGGTCGGGGTCGCGCTGGTGACGCTGCTGGCCACCGCCGCCACGACCACCGGGCTGGTGGCGAACGGCAGCCCGTCCAGCTGGGTGGTGCACGCGAGGTTCAACGACGCCAGCCCGCTGCTGACGGGCAACGAGGTCAAGCTGAAAGGCGTCAAGGTCGGCCGGATCGCGGGCATGCGGGTGGACCCGGACGGCCACGCGGACGTGACGATGGAGCTCGACCCGGCCGCGATGCCGCTGCACACCGACGCCCGGCTGACCGTGCGTCCGCTCAGCCTGCTCGGCGAGCGCTTCCTGGAACTCGACCAGGGCAGTCCGGCCGCGCCCGCGCTGCCGCGCGGAGGTGTGATCCCGGCCACGCAGACCGGGCGGAACACCGACCTCGACGAGGTGCTCAACACCATCGACGAGCCGACCGGCGAGTCCCTGGCCGCGCTGGTGACCGTGCTCGGCGAGGGCCTGCAGGGCAACGGCGGCAACATCGACGACGCCGTCCGGGCGCTCGCGCCGGCGATGCGCGACACCGGCTCCCTGGCGAAGGTGCTCGACGAGCAGAACACCCTGCTGAACAACCTGGTGGACAACGTCGAGCCGGTCGCGGACGCGCTCGCGCGCGACGGCGGCAGGACCCTCGACGACCTGGTCGGCTCCACCCAGCGGCTGCTGGGCACCACGGCGGCCAGGCAGCAGGTGCTCGAGCGGACCCTCGCGGAGCTGCCGGACACCCTCGCCAGCGCGCGGGCCACGCTCGCCGAGCTGACCTCGACGGCGACAGCCGCCGTACCGACCCTGCAGGCGATCCGTCCCACCACCGACAACATCACCCGGATAAGCGCCGAGCTCGACCGGTTCGCCGCCACGGCCGACCCCGCGCTGGCGAGCCTGGACCCGGTGCTGGCGAAGGCACAGTCGCTGCTCGACGAGGCCAGGCCGGTGGTCAGCACACTGCGCCCCAGCGGGCCGGACACGGTGGCGGCCGCGTCCTCGCTCAAGCCGCTCGTCGGCGAGCTCAGCGACAACATCGTCAACGTCTTCAACTTCATCAAGTACTGGGCGCTGGCCACCAACGGCTCGGACGGGCTGTCGCACTACTTCCGCGGGATGGTCGTGGTCACCCCGGACATCCTCACCGGCCTGGTTCCCGGGCTCGGTTCCAACCTCGGCGTCGGCGGCTCACCGCTGCCCCTGACCAAGAATCCCAGTGGCCAGCCGCTCGACCCGGCGGTGACCGGGCCCCAGCAGCCGGGCGGCGGCCCGGCGGGGGGGACGGGCGGTGTCACCGGCATCCTCAGCGGCCTGCTCGCCCCCGCTCCGACCGCGGACGGCGGTGTCACCGGCCTCAACCAGCAACAGGAGAGTGGCATGCTCGGCTTCCTGCTCGGAGGCAGCTGATGGCAGGCGGGACGGCGGGCTGGGCACGCCAGCGCCCGCTCCTGATCGGCGCCGGACTGGTGGTGGCGTTCGCGCTTTCCATCTACGTCGCGCTCACCGCCAGCAGCGGACTGCCCGGTACGAGGGGGCGCACCGTGAAGGCGGCCTTCGACGAGGTCGGCTCGCTGCGCACCGGCGACGACGTCCGCATCGCCGGCGTCCGGGCCGGGCAGGTCAGGGATGTCCGCATCGTCGACGGCAGACCGCTGGTCACCCTCGGGTTCAACAAGGGGCGCAGGATCTACCGCGACGCGTCGGCGCTGACCGCCACGGTGGCCGCGCGCTCCGCCCTGGGGCAGAAGTACGTGGACTTCCGGCCGGGCACGCCGGGCACCGGGGAACTGGGCCGCAACGAGATCATCCCGGCCTCGAAGACCGGGGACGCCCAGGAGCTCTCCGACGTGCTGCGGGTGCTCGACCAGCCCACCCGCGACGCCCTGGGCTCGACGCTGCGCGAGGCCGGCGGGGGAGCGGGCGGCCACGCCCAGGACTTCAAGGACGTCGCCGGCGCGCTGCCGCAGGAGCTGCCCGACCTCGCCACGGTCTCCCGGGCGCTGTCGGTGGACAACGGCGCGGACCTCACCGAACTGCTGCGCGCCGCCGACAGCCTGTCCCGGTCCTTCGAGGGGCACCAGCAGCAGCTGGCCGAACTGGTCGACCGGGTCAACACGACCCTGCAGGCGCTCGACGTCGACAACCAGGCCCCGCTCGGCGCCACCCTGGACAAGGCCCCGCAGACGCTGGCCGACGCCCGGGGCGCGCTCGACCAGCTGCGCGCACCGCTGGCCCGGACCGGCCAGGCGGTGACCAGCCTGCGGCCGGGCGCCGTCGCGCTCGGCAACGCCACCGAGGACGTCCGGGGCGTGCTGCGCGAGGGCGTGCCCCCGCTGGAGAAGGTCCCCGGCGTGGCGGGCCAGGCCGACCCGGTGGTGCCCCAGCTGACGAAGGTCCTCAGCGACGCGAAACCGCTGGCCCCGAAGCTGGTCCAGGCACTGGGCGACGCCCGGCAGCCGCTGGCGGCCGCCGCGCCGTACGCGCCGGAGGTGTCGCTGTTCTTCAGCTACATGACGGACGCGCTCTCCGACGGGGACGCCGCGGGGCACTGGCTGCGGATCTACCCGGTCATCGGCACCGAGACGGTCAGCGGCATCCTGCCGCTGCGGGATCCGGTCACCAACCGCAACGCCTACCCGGCCCCCGGACAGGCCGCCCGTGACAAGAGCACGTCGCTGCTCGGGAACCGGAGGTGAGGGGCTGACATGGCCGCGATCACAAGACGCCCACGTGTGACGCCGCTGCGGCTCGGGGTGCTGTTCATCATCGTCTCGCTGCTGGCCGGCCTGGCGTTGTTCAACAAGAACCGCATCCTCGTCACCCTGCGGTCCGGGGACAGCCTCGACATCAGCTTCGCCGCCGACAACCGGCTGGCGCCCTACCGCAGCCAGGTCAAGGTGGCGTTCGTACCGGTCGGCGTGGTCACCGGCGTCCGGGAGACCGACAACGGCGACGCGCGGGTCACGGTGAAGGTGGACGGGGACATCCGCGCCAAGCTCGGGACCGAGCCGAGCGCGGTGATCCGCCCGACCACCCTGCTCGGCGGCAACTACTTCATCGACCTGGTCCCCGGTGGCCGGCCCGGCACGTTCACCGGCTCCATCCCGGTGGAGCGCACCAAGCTGCCGGTGGAGCTGGACAAGGTCGCCGCCGCGCTGCAGCCGTCCGCGCTCGAGGGCCTGCGCAAGTCGACCAGCAGCCTCGACAAGACGCTGGGCAACGGCGGGCGCGAGGCGGTCGACCAGCTCGTGGCCCACGCGCCGGACACCCTGGACCCGGCCGCGGCGGTGGCCGGCGCGGCGCTGGGCGGCAACCCCGACACCGACCTGCCCCAGCTGGTGACCAGCCTGGAGGCCACCGCGCGCGAGCTCATCGACAAGCAGGGCCAGCTCGACGCCATCGTCACGGACCTGGGCACCACCACCTCGGTGCTCTCCCGGCGCACGAGCGACATCGCCACCGCGGTGTCCCGCCTGCCGTCCACCCTGGACGCCACCGACGCGGGCCTGGCCCGGCTGAAGACGACGCTGGAGAAGCTGCGCGACACCTCCGGGCCGGCGCAGCCGGTGGTGCGCAGGCTGGACACCGTGCTGGCGACCGCGGACCCCGTGCTGGCCGAGGCACGGCCGGTGGTCAACCAGCTGCGCGGCGTCCTGGTCGACGCCCGCCCGCTCGTGCAGGACCTGGTGCCGGCCGGCCGGCAGGCCACCACCGCCCTCGACGACCTCAGCGGCCCCGTGCTCGACCGGATCGACGGGCCGGTCAAGCAGTTCGTGCTCGCGCCGTACCACGGCACCGGGCCGTACGCGGCGGCCAGTTCGGACAAGCCCATCTACCAGGAGCTGGCATACATGGCCACCACGCTCGCCCGCACCTCGGTGCTCTCCGACCGCAACGGGGCCCTGATCGCCCTGCAGCCCGGTGTCGGGGCGGGCTCGGTCGGCGGTCTGCCGATCAGCCTCGAGCAGCTGCTCGTCGGGCTGTCCAACCAGAGCGGGGCCGCGCTGCAGAAGGGAGCCCAGCCGCGATGAGCAGCGGTGTACAGCGCCTCCGGCGGATCTGGGGGCGGATCGGGAGCGAGCCCGGTCTCAGGCGCAACGTGCTGGCGCTGGTGGGGCTCATCACGCTGGCCGGGATCTCCGGCAGCATCATCCTGAGCAACCAGCGGCTCAGCGTGCCCTGGGACAACAAGTTCACCTTCTACGCGACCTTTGCCGGCACCCCCGGGGTCAGCCCCGGCCACGGCCAGGAGGTGCGCATCGCCGGGGTGGCGGCCGGCGAGATCGTGGGCGCGGACGTCGACAACGCCGGGCACGCCCGGCTCGAGCTCGCCATCGACCCGAAGTACCGGGTCTACGACAACGCCCACGTCGTCCTGCGGCCGAAGAGCCCGCTCAACGAGATGTACGTCGAGCTGAGCCCCGGCTCCGCGCAGCAGGGCAGGCGGCTGCCCGCGGGCGGCACGCTGCTGCTGGCGAGCTCGCAGCGGCCGGTCCAGATCGACGAGGTGCTCGGCCACCTCGACGACAACGCCCGCTCCGCGCTGACCGCCCTGCTGGAGGAGTCCGACGCGGCGCTGGCCTCCGCGCCGCAGGATCTCCCGGAGGGCCTGACCGCCACCGACACGGTGGTGACCCGCCTCCAGCCGGTGCTCGCCTCGCTGCAGACCCGCCGGGATACCATCCAGCGGCTGGTCACCGCGCTCAGCCAGATCTCCACGGCCATCGGCGGTGACGACGGCCGGCTGCGCACGCTCGCCGACTCGCTGCAGACGACGCTGGGCGCGGTGGGGGAGCACAGCTCGGCGGCCGACTCCGCGCTCGCCCAGCTGCCCGACCTGACCAACCAGCTCAGACTGGCCACCGAGGCGGTGCAGGAGCTCAGCGGCCAGCTGGACCCGGCGCTGGACAGCCTCAAGGGCGCCTCGTCGTCCCTGCCCGGCTCGCTGACCAGGCTCGACGGCACGCTGCGGCAGCTGGACAAGACCCTCGACCAGCTCGGCCCGGTCGTGCGGAAGGCCGACCCGGTGGTCAAGGACCTGCGGCCCTACGTCGGGCAGCTGAACGCGGCGCTACCAGATCTGACGGCAAGCACCGGGCGGCTGGACCCGGTCACCGCCACGCTCGTGTCGTACCTGCCCGACCTCGGCGGCTTCATCCTCAACACCCGGTCGATGACAAGCCTGGCGGACGCCAACGGCGGGATCCTGCGCGCCCTGGTCGAGGTCACCCCCAGCTCGCTGCCGGTCACCGGCCTGAAGTCCCTGTCCACTCCGACGGTGAGGTAGACGGTCGCGATGCGGATCCCCCACGCCGTGATGCCGGTCGTCCGGCTGGCGTTCCTGCTGGTGTTCATGACCTTCTGCGCGCTGACGTTCGGCTACCTCTGGGTGAACTCCGGCGGCAAGCTGCCGCTGATCTCCGATTCGGGGTATCAGGTCGGGCTGCACATGACCAGGGTGTCCAACCTCGTCAACGACTCCGACGTGATGGTGGCCGGGGTCAAGGCCGGCAAGGTGGACAGGCTCTCCGTCGACGGCAACACCGCCGACGTCGTGGTACAGCTGAACTCCGCGTACCCCCTGCACCAGGGCGCCGTCGTGCAGGTGCGGGAGAAGACCCTCGTCAACGAGACCTTCCTGGAGATCGCGGACGGCGACGGGCCGGCGCTGCCCAGCGGCGCCCGGCTGCCCGACGGCGCGGGCCGGCCCGCCACCGAGCTCGACGACGTGCTGGCGAGCCTGGACGCGGACACCCGCGCCTCGCTCGCGAGCGGCGTGCGGTCGCTGGGTGCGGCCACCGAGGACAGCAGGCAGAACATCTCCCAGGCGCTGCAGGGCCTCGGCGACCTCGGCCGCGAGGGCAAGACCGCGCTCGACGCCCTGGCCGCGCAGTCGAAGGACCTGGAGCAGGTGACCAGCTCGACGGCCACCCTGCTCGCCGCGCTCAACACCCGCCAGGGGCAGATCGGCCAGCTAGTCGAGGACGCGGACCTGCTCGCCCAGGCCACCGCGGACAACCGCGCGCCGGTGGCGGAGATCGTGCGTAAGCTGCCCGGCGTGCTGGACACCACCAGGAACGCCACCACCGGGCTGCGCGACATCGCCACGGCGCTGTCCCCGGTCGCGAAGAACCTCCAGGACGCCGCACCGGACCTCTCGGCCGCGCTGACCGAGCTCCCGCAGACCTCGGCGGACCTGCGCGGGCTGCTGCCCTCCCTGGACGGTGTGCTGGTCGCCGCGCCGGACACCCTCACCCGGGTGCCCCCCGTCGCCGACGACCTCACGGCGCTCATCCCGAGCCTGCGGGCGGACCTGGCCGACGTCAACCCGATGCTGGCCTACCTGCGCCCCTACGGCCGCGACATCGTGGCGTTCTTCACCAACTTCGGCCAGTCGGCGGCCACCGGTGACGCCAACGGCCGGGCGCTGCGGATCTTCCTGGGCCTCAACGAGCAGTCGGTCAAGGGCCTGCCGCTGAACACCAACATCGGCCCGCTGAACAAGTCCAACCCGTTCCCGCCGGCGGGAGCGTCCACCAGCCCCGGTCCGCGCAACGACCCGTATCCGCGTGTGCAGCCGGACCCGCGATGATCAGGAGGCGATTACCCGCCCTCCTCACTGTCCTGCTCGCTCTGCTGGCCGCCGGCTTCATCGCCGGCGGCCTGGCGAGAAGCCGGGTCGAGACCGGGATCGGCTCGTTCCTGCCGGCCCATGACCGCACCGTGGAGCAGCTCGACGAGCTGGCCTCCTCGTTCGGCGGCGACCCGGTCGTGATCCTGCTGGAGAGCACGCAGCCGCGGCTGCTGCTCGACAGCGACCATCTGCACCGCCTGCTGCGCCTGGAAGGGCAGCTGACCGGGCTCGGCGACGTCGCCGCGGTCTACGGGCCCGCCACGACGCTGAACCAGATCGCCGGGCAGACGCAGGACTTCCTCGCCGAGCTCGCCGGCCGCCGGGACGCGGTGCGGGCCACCGCCGAGGTCACGGCGCGCGATGCCGGCGCGACCGAGCAGAAGGCCCGCGAGGCCGGTGACCGCGCGGCCGCGCAGTTCGACCAGCGCTACGGCCCGCTGGTCGTGCAGGGGCTGCCCGCCGGGCTGCCGACGCTGGGCAACACCCGGTTCGTCCAGTCGGTGGTCTTCGCCCAGGGCCAGGCGCCACGGCCCCAGTGGCGGTTCGTGGTGCCCTCGCAGAACGCGGTGGCGGTGCTCGTCCGCCCGCGCCAGGGCATCGACGCCGGCGCCGCGCAGCGCCTGGTCGGCCGGGTGCGCGACACCGTGCGCGGCGCGGGCTTCGACGGTGTGCGGGTGACGGTGTCCGGGGTGCCGGTGCTCGCGGCCGGTGTCAGCGACCAGGTCCGCTCCGAGGCCCCGCGCCTCGGCGGCATCGCCGTCGTCCTGATCGGTGCCTGCTTCCTGTTCGTGCCGTGGACCCGCCGGCGCCGGCGCCTGCTCCCACTGGCCTCGACGCTGGTCGCGATCGGCCTGACGCTGGCGATCCTGGGCTGGGCGGGCAGGCCGCTGTCCCTGGGCGTGGTGGCCTTCCTGCCGGTGCTGCTCGGGATCGGCAGCTACTACCCGACCTACTTCACCCGCAACGCCCGGCGCCGGGTCGTGCTGACCGTCGCCGCCGCCACCGCGGCGAGTTTCGCGACGTTGCTCCTCTCACCGCTGCCGTTCGTGCGCGATCTCGGCCTGACGCTGTCGATCGGTGTGCTCGTCTCTGCCGGTCTCGGCGCGCTCCTGCCGGCCGTGCCCGCCGGGCCGGCGGGTTCCGGGCCCACGCCGGGCGGGCCCACGCCCGCCGAGCCCGTGTCCGCCGGGCC
>NZ_CAKKTM010000213.1 GCF_920888515.1 Protofrankia sp. CiP1_Cm_nod1
ATGGATCCTCTCGGCGAAGGTCGCCTGCGGGCTGGTCGCCGAGCTCGGCTCGATGCGGATCAGCGAGGAGATAGACGCGCTGGAGGTCATGGGCCTCGACTCGCACTCGTATCTCATCAGCACCCGGCTGCTCGCGGTCGTCATCGTCACGCCGTTCATGTTCGTCGCGGGCACCGGGATCATGTACTACGTCAACTACGTGCTGAACGTGCACGTGTTCCACAGCGTGTCCGCGGGCGGGTACCTCTCCGTCTTCTGGGCCTTCCAGACCCAGCAGGACCTGCTGCTGTCGCTGCTCATGGGCGCGACGATGGGAATCATGATTGTCCTCGTCGGCTGCTACTACGGGTACACGGCCAGTGGCGGTCCGGTCGGGGTCGGCAAGAACACGGCGAAGTCCATGGTGATCAATCTGGTCATCGTCAGCGTGATCGGGGCGGTGTTCCAGCAGATGTTCTTCGGGTCGCTGACACGCGCGCCCATCGGGTTCTAGGGCGGTCCGGCAGATGCCCGACCGTGTGGGTGGCGCCCACCTCGACCAGCACCCGTCAGACATGGCCCGACCGGCCGGCGGCGACGCGCGCCGGGTTCTCTTACGCCCGGGATTCCTGGAGGAAAGGAGCGGTGAATGTCCACGAGTGACGACCTCGTAGGCGGGAACGTCGATCCGTGGCTGTCGGTGAGTGAGCCGGACCCGCCGGGCCACGAGCCGGATCTCACCCACAGCGTGCAGATCCGCAACGTGAAAAAGGCGTTCGGCTCGTTCCACGTGCTGACCGGGCTCAACCTGGACTTCGCGGACAACGCCATCACCACAGTCCTCGGCCCCTCCGGTACCGGTAAGAGTGTGCTGCTGAAGCACATCGTGGGCCTGCTCGAGCCCGACCACGGAGAGGTCGTCGTGTTCGGGCAGGACATCTGGAGCGTCTCCGAGCGGGAGCGGCAGGAGATCCGCAAGCGGTTCGGCGTCCTGTTCCAGGACGGCGCGCTGTTCGGCTCGATGAACATCTACGACAACGTCGCCTTCCCGCTGCGCAAGCACACGAACAAGAGCGAGACGGAAATTCGCAAGATCGTGATGGAACGGCTGGAGGAAGTCGGTCTGACACGGGCCGTCAACAAGGCTCCGGGCGAGGTCTCCGGTGGTATGAAGAAGCGCGCGGGTTTCGCCCGCGCGCTGGTGCTCAACCCGAGCGTCGTCATGTTCGACGAGCCGGACTCGGGTCTGGACCCGGTGCGTACGAGCCTGCTGAACGACCTGATCCTCAAGCTGCACGCGGAGCACGGCGGTACCTACATACTGGTCACCCACGACATCCGGACCGCGCGCAAGGTAAGCGACTACGTGGGCGTGGTGTGGAAGGGGAAGCTCGTTCACTACGGCGAGACCGAAGAGGCGTTCAACTCCGAGCTGCCCTTCGTCCGCCAGTTCCTGTCCGGTGACTCGGTGGGCCCCCTGGGGATGGACTGAATGATATCCCGACGACTGGTCGTCATCGCGGCGTTGGTGGCTGCCGCCGTCGTCGGCGGCAGCCTGCTCTGGCGCACCGACGAGGGCTACGAAGTGACAGTGGTGATGCCGTCGGCGGCGCAGCTCGCCAACGGCTCACCGGTGTGGATCAACGGTTTCAGCGCGGGGTCGGTCAGGAGCCTGGAGGCCAAGAACGGCAAGGCGGTCGTCACCGTCTCCCTGGCCGGCAAGTACGCACCCCTGCATGACGGCACCACCTCGCGGGTGGAATGGAACTCCGCCATCGGCGAACGCATGCTGACGCTGTATCCGGGGCCGGCCGCGAACGCGCGGATCCCGGAGCACGGCATCATCGAGAGCGAGTCCAAGCAGATCGAGGTCGACCAGGTCCTCGCCGCGCTGGACAAGCCGACCCGGGACAGGGTCAACTCGCTGCTGACCGAGCTGAACCACACGGTGGACGGCCGGGAGCCGGACCTCAACGCGACGATCAGGAGCGCCGGCTCCAGCGTGCAGGCGCTCGGGGAGATCCTGCAGGCGGTCGGGCGTGACGGCCCGGCCATCCGCGAGCTGGTCACCCAGCTCCAGCAGATGATGGCGATAGGCGCCGACCACCGCCAGCAGCTCGCCTCGGTGGTGAGCGACCTGACCAGCGTGACCGGTGCGGTCGCGAACCAGCAGCAGCAGCTCTCCGAGGGCCTCAAGGAGCTGCCGTCGACGCTGCAGACCGCGAAGGGCACCCTGGACCGGGTCCCCAAGGCGGGGGAGCCGACCATCGCGCTGCTGCAGGACCTCCGGCCGGCGACCGGCAGGCTGCCGTCGGTGGCGAAGAACCTCAGCCCGGTGCTCACCGAGCTGCGCCCCAGCCTCGCCCAGCTGCGTCCCACGGTGGTGTCGGCGCAGGCGCTGCTGCGGGAGACGCCCGGTCTGCTCGACAACTCCCACGAGGTCGTCCCGCCCGTCACGCAGCTGGTGAACAGCCTGCAGCCCGCGGTCGCCTTCCTACGCCCATACACCCCTGAAGGGATAGGGATGTTGCACAACTGGGGCCAGGCCTTCGCCCCGTACGACGGGCAGGGGCACCTGTGGGCAGGCCTGCTCGCCCCGGGCACCAACATGATCGACGAGAGCGTGGTGCAGCCACCGGGGTCGCGCCGTGACCCCGAGCCGTATCCCGGGGATCCGGTCGACCAGCCCTGGACGGACGCGACCGGGAGCGGGATCCGATGAGCGCCGGTGGATCGGGCCGCAGACGGCCCGTGGTCATCGCGCTGGTGGCGGCGGTGGCACTGGTAGCGGGCATCGTCGTGTGGACCTCGGGGGACGACGACGCCGTCGAGGTGACCGCGATGTTCGACGACGCCAGCCCGCTGGTGCCCGGCAACACGGTCAAGGCGTCCGGGGTGGACGTCGGCACGGTGCAGTCCATCAGCCTGGCCGGCGGCCGGGCGCGGGTACGCATGAAGGTGGACCGCAGCGTGCTGCCGCTGCACAAGGACGTGCAGGTGACCATCACCACGCAGGACCTGCTCGGTGAACGGTTCATCCTGCTGGAGCGCGGGTCGCCGTCGGCGCCGGTGCTCCCCGAGCCCCTGGTGATCCCACAGACCCAGACCAACCGGGTGGTGGACCTGCAGGACGTGCTCAACGCGGTGGACACGCCGACCGCCTCCGCCCTCGGCGCGCTGCTGACCAGCACCGGCGAGGGCCTGAAGGGGCAGGGCAAGCAGGCCGCGGACGCGATCACCGCGCTGGAGCCGGCGATGACACAGGCCAAGGACCTCGCCGCGATCCTCGACCAGCAGAACGAGCTGCTGACCAAGCTGGTGGACGACGCCCAGCCGGTGGCGAACGGGCTGGCCACCGACAACGGGCAGAGCCTCGACCGGCTGGTCGGGTCGGCCACGGACACGCTCGCGACCGTGGCGGCCAACCGCAAGGCCCTGCAGGACTCCCTCGTCCGCCTGCCGGGGACCATAGCCAGTGCGCGCGGCACGCTCGCGCAGCTGGCCGGTGTCGCCGACCCGGCGACCCGCACGCTGGCGTCGCTGCGCCCGGTCACCGACGACCTCAGCGACATCACCGGTGAGCTGCACCGGTTCGCCGACGCAGCCGACCCCGCGCTGGCCTCCCTGCCGCCGGTCCTCGACCGGGCCAGCACGCTGCTGGACGAGGCGGCGCCGCTGGTGAAGGCACTGCGCCCGGCCACGCCGGACCTGCTCGGGGTGTCGGTGTCGGCGCGGACGCTCTCGGAACAGGCGCTGAGCCTGCGGCTGACGAACCTGATGGAGTTCGTCAAGGGCTGGTCGATGGCGACCAGTGACTACGACGCCATCAGCCACTACTTCAAGGCGATGCTCCCGCTGTCGCCGAAGGTCCTGGGGCAGACCGTCGGCGGGCTCGTGCCCGGGCTGCCGGACGCGCCGGTCCCCAGCCTGCCGCTGCCCGCGCCGCCGGAGCTGCCGCTGCCGGGCAAGACCAACGC
>NZ_CAKKTM010000214.1 GCF_920888515.1 Protofrankia sp. CiP1_Cm_nod1
CGCCAACGGCGGGCGGACCGGTGCCGCCGCGCCGGCCACCGCCGGCGGTGGCACGTCCGCCCCGGCTGCCGGCGGCAGCGCGACCGGGCTGACCGAACGGCAGGAGAACTCGCTGCTGGGGCAGCTGCTGGGGGGAGTGCTGTCATGACAACGCCGGAGTTCCGCGCACGGACGCGCTCCTTCCGCGCCGGCGGCATCGTGCTGGCCGTCCTGGCGGTGATCCTGTACCTGACCTTCAAGGCACAGAGCGGGCTGCCGTTCGCGCCGACGACGACGGTGCGCGCGTCGTTCGACAACGTCCACTCGCTGCGGGTCAACGACGGCGTCCGGGAGATGAGCAAGCGCGTCGGGCGGGTCAGCGCGATCGACTACGTCAACGGCACCGCGGTGGTGACCATGCAGCTCGACGGCAACGTCGACGTCTACCGGGACGCGCACGCGGAGATCTGGGACGTCTCGGCGCTGGCGACGAAGTTCGTCGAGCTCAACCTGGGTACCTCGGCGGCCGGCAAGCTCGGCGACCAGACCATCGCGGCGACCCGCAACGTCAACTCGGCCGACCTCTACCAGCTGCTCGACGTGCTCGACCAGCCGACCCGGGACGCGGCCACCCGGACGGTGCGCGCTCTCGGCGGCGGGCTGGCCGGGCACAGCGACGACCTGCAGGACCTGCTGAAGAGCGCGCCCAGCCTGCTGGAGGACATCGGCACCGTCTCCCAGGCGCTCGCGTCCGACCAGACGGACCTGCCCACGCTGCTGACGGACCTCGACCGGCTGGCCGGCCGGCTCGACGACCGGCAGCAGCAGATCGCATCCCTCGTCAACCAGTCCGACCAGACGTTGCGGGCGGTGTCGGTGGACGGGAACAAGCCGCTGACCGCCACCCTGCAGCGGCTGCCGGGCACGCTGGACACAGCCAGGCAGGCGCTGGACTCGCTGAACGCGCCGCTGGCCGACACCGCCTCGGCGGTGCGTGACCTCGAGCCGGGTGCGGAAGCGCTGGGCGCGTCAGAAGCCGACCTGCGCGGCGTGCTGGTGGAGGGGGTGCCGGTCGCGGGCAAGGTTCCCCCGGTGGCGAAGCAGGCCATCCCCGCCGTCGAGGACCTGACCCGCACGGTCGCGGACGCCCGTCCGCTGGCGCCGCCGGTGCGGCAGGCGGTCGGTGACCTGCTCACCCCGCTGCGGGTGCTGGCGCCGTACGCGCCGGAGATCGGGCAGCTGTTCGTCCGCGGCCAGAGCTTCGTCTCCGAGGGGCCCGCGCCGGGGATCCGCTACGCCCGGCTGGGGCTCAACCCCGGTCTGGGGACCGTGACCAGCGGTCTGCTGCCGTCCGGGAACTTCTATCTGAACCAGTACCCCCGGCCCGGTCAGGCGTCACAGGACCGCGCGCAGGGGCTTCCGGCGGGTATCCCGCTGGTGGGGGGGACGGCCCGATGAGTGTGCTGCGGCGTCAGCGGGCGAGCCTCGCCCATCTCGGACAGCGGATACCCACCAAGGTGCTCGGCCTGGTGGTGCTGGCCGTGCTGGCCCTGGTCGGTTTCTTCGCCTTCAACCGGGCCCGCATCCTGATCACGGTGGGCTCCGGTGAGACGGTCAAGGCGGAGTTCGCGCGGGACTACAAGCTCGAACCGTTCAAGAGCGTCGTGAAGGTCTCCGGCGTCAAGGTCGGAGACGTCACGGGCGTGAAGGAGACCGACCGGCACACCGCCCTGGTGTCGATGAAGATCGACGGATCGGTGCTGCGGAAGCTCGGGGACCAGCCGTCCGCGGCGGTGCGGCCCACGCTGCTGGTGGGTGGCGCCTACTACGTCGAGCTCACCCACGGGGGGCCGGGCGGCGGCTTCGGCGCCGGGCGGACGATCCCGGTGGAGCGCACCAGCGTGCCGGTCGAGCTCGACCAGGTCCTCAGCGCCATCACGCCGGACGCGCAGAAGTCCATCCCGCGCACGGTCGAGCGGCTGGACGCGACGCTGCGCAACGACGGGCAGGAGGAGCTGCGTAAGATCATCACGGACGCGCCGGACACCCTCGAACCGGCCGGGGTGGTGCTCAGCGCCGCCCGCGGCACCCGTCCGGACACCGACCTGACCGGGGTGGTCACCGGCCTGCAGCACACGGCGGCGGCCCTGACCAAGCAGGACGGCCAGCTCGACTCGATCATCACCTCGCTGGCGACGACCTCGTCGGCGCTCGCGGACGAGCGCCGGCCGCTGGCCCAGACGGTGGCGGACCTGCCGCAGACGCTGCAGACCACCCGCGCCGGCCTCGCCGACCTCGACCCCACCCTGGACAAGCTGACCACGACCGCGCAGGCGTTCCGGCCGGCGGCCCGCCAGCTCGACCCGGTGCTGGCCAAGCTCGACCCGGTGCTGGAGCGCACCCTGCCGGTAGCGACCGACCTGCGGATCCTCCTGCAGGACGCCCGGCCGCTGGTCGACCGGCTGGTGCCCACCGCGCAGGACGCCAACGGGGTCCTGACCGACGTGCGCGGGCCGGTGCTGGAGCGGCTCAACGGGCCGATCGTCCAGACGGTGCTCGCCCCGTGGCACGGCACCGGGGTCTACAAGGGCGGCGGCAACGATCACCTGCTGTACCAGGAGCTCGGCTACTGGTTCTCCCACGGTGACGACGTCTTCAAGTTCCATGACAGCAACGGCGCGGCGGGCCGGCTGATGGCCGGGGTCGGGGTCAACTCCGTCGGCGGGACCGCGACGGTGCTGCCGCTGGAGCAGTACCTGGAGTCCCTCGGCCTGCAGCAGCCCCTGGGGCCGCAGGAAGGCACCAGGCAGGGCGCGCCGGGCCTGATCCCACCGCCGGCGGCGGGGCCTGACGCGGGCGCGCTCGGCAAGCTGGTGACCTCGCTGGACCTTCCGCTGGTGTCGAGGAGTTTCCCATGAGCGCATCCCTGCGTCGCCGCTGGGAGCGGATCAGGACGGTGCCCGGGCTGGGCCGTGACGTGACCGCGGTGACGGTCCTCATCGTGCTCGGCCTGGTGGCAGCCGTGATCATCCAGTCCCGGCTGAGCTCGACGCCACCGTGGGCGAAACGGTCGGTCGTCAAGGCCGAGTTCGCCTCGGTGCCCGGCGTGAACCCGACGAGCTCCAACCAGGTCACGATCGCGGGCGTGAAGGTCGGGAAGATCGCGGACTGGTCGGTCAGCGACCACGCGACGGCCATCCTCACGCTGGAGATCGAGCCCGGGCACACCGTGTACGACAACGCCCGCGCGGTGCTGCGCCCGAAGAACGCGCTCAACGAGATGTCGGTGGAGATCAACCCCGGGGGGCCGCCCGGCCGGGCGCTGCGTTCCGGCGGGCTCATCCCGCTGAAGCAGACGTCCCGGCCGGTGCAGGCCGACGAGGTGCTCGGCCATCTTGACGAGCGCACCCAGCTGGCCCTCACCGACCTGCTCGTCGAGTCCGACGTCGCGCTGGCGCGGTCCGAGAAGGAGCTGCCCGCCGGCCTGGCCGCGACGGACGGCACGATCACCCAGCTGCAGCCGGTGGTCGAGGCGCTGCAGACCCGCCGGGAGAAGATCAGCCAGCTCGTGACCGCGCTGTCGCAGATCTCCACCGCGGTCGGCGGCAACGACCAGCGGGTCGCCCAGCTCGCGACGGCGACCCAGCAGACGCTGGGGACGCTGGCGGGCAACGACGGGCAGCTGCGCGACAGCATCGCGCAGCTGCCCGGCCTGACCGACCAGCTCCGCAGGACGCTGACCAGCACCCAGGAGCTGACCGAACAGCTCGACCCGACGCTGGACAACCTCCACCGCGCCTCCGGCGAGCTGCCGCAGACGCTGGAACGGCTGGAAAGCACCGTCGACGAGCTGGGGCGCACCGTCGACTCGGCGAAGCCGGTGGTCAGCAAGGCCCGGCCGGTGGTCGCCGACCTGCGCCCGATGGCCGACGAGATCGACAGCTCGCTGCTCAACTTCCGGCCGATCACCCGTAACCTCGACCGCGACACCCGGACGGTGGTGTCCTACCTCGGCGACATCCAGGCGTTCGTGTACAACACCTCGTCGGTGTTCGGCGCGGGGGACGCCCAGGGCAGCATCATCCGCGGGCACCTGGTCGTGCCGCTGCCCGCCGCCGGGGTACTGCCGAAGCAGCCGCCGAACGGCTACTTCCCCGGACCGGAGAACGGCCTGCCCACCGGCAGCACCGCCACCGGTACCGCCACCGGCACACGGCAGGGAGGCCAGAGCCGATGAGAGCACTGACCGGGACGTTGGGCCGGCTGGTCACCGTCCTGCTGTTCCTCGCCGGGAGCCTCGGGATCCTCATCTTCCTGTTCCGCGGGACCGGTGCGCGGATCCCGCTGGTCGAGGGTGGTGAGTACACCTCCTCCGCGGTGTTCACGGACATCGACAACCTGGTGAAGGCGAGCCGGGTGCAGATCGCGGGCGTGCAGGTCGGCCAGGTCCGCGAGGTCACCCGGCGGCCGGACGGGCTGCGGGTCGCGTTCTCGCTGGACAAGAAGGCCGCCCCGCTGCACGAGGGGGTGAGCGTGCGCCTCGGCGAACGTTCCCTCGTCGGCGAGGGCTACCTGGACATCACCGACGGTGACGGCCGGGTGCTGCCCTCCGGCAGCACCATCCCCGCCGGCGCGGTGAAGCCCAGCACGCAGCTGCGCGACGTGCTCGCCAGCCTGGACACGGACAGCCGCACGGAGCTGGGCGCCCTGCTGCGGTCGCTGGGGCAGGGCACCGAGGGCCGTCAGCAGGACGTCTCCGCGGCCCTCGACGGGCTGGGCGACATCGGCCGGGAGGGGCACACCGCCCTGGACGCCATCGCGGCCCAGTCCGAGGACCTCAAGGCGCTGGCGCAGCAGACCGCCGTCGTGCTGCGGGCCCTCGACACCGGGCAGGGGCAGATCGCCGCCCTGGTGGACAACGCCAACCGGCTGACCCAGGCCACCGCCGGCCAGCAGCAGGCCGTCGAGGACGTGCTGCGGCAGACACCCGGCGTGCTCGACAGCGCCAGGACCGCGTCGGGCACCCTGACGAAGCTCGCCGGGGCACTGGCACCGGTCGCCTCCGACCTGAGGACGGCCTCGCCGCTGCTGAGCGAGGCGCTGCAGCAGCTGCCCGACACCACGGCGGACCTGCACGGGCTGCTGCCCCCGCTGTCGGGCGCGCTGGACCTGGCACCCGACACCCTCACCCGCGTGCCCACCCTGGGCAGTGATGTCCGCGGCGCGATCCCACCGGCGCAGACGCTCCTGAAGGACGTCAACCCGATGCTGTCGTACATCAAGCCCTACGGGCCCGAGCTGGCGGCCTACCTGGCCAACTTCAACGCGGTCCTGCAGTACACCGACGAGTCCGGGGCCCACTACCTGCGGCTGATCCCGCTGGTCAGTGACCAGTCCCTCCAGACACCCGTCCCGTACCACATCCTGACCTACACCAACCCGTTCCCGGCACCAGGCACGGGCGCGAAGCCCGGGCCGTTCACCGGTCCGTACCCGCGGGTGGAGCAAGACCCCGAATGAGGGTCCGCAGGCCCGCCATCCGGCGCTCGCCGGCGCGGGGGAGCCGTCCCCCGCGCCGGCCGGGCGTGCCGCGCCGGCTGCCGTCCCCGGCCCGGGG
>NZ_CAKKTM010000215.1 GCF_920888515.1 Protofrankia sp. CiP1_Cm_nod1
GGCTGCCGGCGCGGCCGCGCCGGCGCCCGTCCGCGCGGGCCTGCGCCTGGCTCGCCGTCGTGCTGCTCGTGGCGCTGGCGACGGGGGTGGGGCTCACCCGCGTCGAGTCGGACACCACGACGGCGTCCTTCCTGCCCGCCGGGGACCCGGCACAGCGCGCGTTGGAGGAGTCCGCGCGTTCCTTCGGCGGCGACCCGGTCGTCATCCTCGCGGAGTCCGCGGGCGCGCGTGAGCTGCTGGGCGCCGAGGAGATCCCCAAGCTGGTGGCGCTGGAGGGCAGCCTGGCGCGGCTGCCCGACGTCGCCGTGGTCTACGGCCCGGGGACCATACTGAACCAGATCGCCGGTGCGGCGCAGAACCTGCTCGCGACCATTTCCGGCAGACGGGACGCCCTGCGGGCCGAGGCCGAGGAGCAGGCGCGCGCCGCCGGCCGCTCCGACGCCGAGGCCACCCAGGCCGCGGACGCGGCCGTCGCCGAGTACGACCTGCGCTACGGCAGCCTGCTCGTGCGTGGCCTGCCCGCCGGCCTGCCCACACTGCGCAACCCGTCCTTCGTCAACGCCGTGGTGTTCGACCAGGACGGCTCCCCCCGCCAGCAGTGGCGGTTCGTGGTGCCGTCGCCGAACGCCGCCGCCGTCCTGGTCCGTCCCCGGGAGGGGCTGGACCAGGCGGGAACCGAGCGGCTGGTGGCCGCCGTGCGGCAGGTCGCCGGCAGCGCCGGGCTGCGCACGAGCAGGCTGACCGTCACCGGCATGCCCGCGATCGCCGCCGATCTCGGCGGGCAGGTGCGGCGCGAGATCCCGCTGCTCGGCGGGCTGGCCCTCGGGCTGATCGCCGCCTGTTACCTGCTGGTGCCCTGGGTGCGCCGCCGCCACCGGCTGCTGCCGCTGACCGCGACGCTCGGCGCGACAGCGCTCACCCTCGCGGCCCTCGGCTGGCTGGGACACCCGCTCTCCCTCGGCGTCGTGGCCTTCCTGCCCATCCTGGTCGGGATCGGCAGCGACTTCCCCGCCTACCTGATCCGGGGCGCCGAGCCGCGGCGGGTGGTCGTGGCGGCACTGGCCAGCGCCGCGGGCTTCGCCTCGCTGGGGCTCTCGCCGGTGCCGTTCGTCCGGGACCTCGGATGGGCGCTCGCGGCCGGCGTCCTGCTCGCCGTCGGGCTGGGCTTCCTCACCCGGCGCTGGGCCGCGCCCGCCGCGGTGGGGCATGCGGTGAGCCAGCATGAGATGGGCCAGGAGGCGGGTGCGGACAGGCCGCTGCCGGCGATGTCGCGGGCGCGCCGGGCCGCCGTGCTGGTCATGCTCGTCGCCGTCGCCGCGGCGGGCTGGTCGGCGCTGGCGTTCCTCGACATCGAGGCCCGGCCGGACCGGCTCGCCGACGGCGTGTCCACGCTGGCCGACGCGCAGCACGCCGAGGAGGTGCTCGGATCGGCCGGCGAGGTCCAGATCCTGGTCAGCGGCACGAACGTGATCACACCGCAGGCGCTGGCCTGGATGCGGCAGGTCGAGGACACCACCATCCGCCGGTTCGGGGGCGACCTGCACCCCATCGTGAGCCTGCCCGGCCTGCTCGCCTTCCTGGGCGACTCGCCGACACCCGACCAGATCACGGCCGGGCTCGGGCAGCTCCCGCGCTACCTTGCCACCGCGGTCGTGCGCAACGACGGCCGCCAGGCGGTGATCAGCTTCGGTGTCGAGCTGCAGGACGTCGCGCGCCAGCAGGACCTGCTGCGGAACGTGCGGGCCGCGCTGCCCCGACCGCCGGAGGGGCTGACCGCCGAGCTGGTCGGGCTGCCGGTGGTGGCCGCGCGCGGGTACGAGCTGGTGTCCGGCGACCGCTACCCGGCAAGCCTGATCGGGATCGTTGCGGCGGGGCTGGTGCTGCTGGTAGGCCTGCCGCGACGTTCCGACGCGGCGCGTGCCGTGCTGGCCGCGGTGCTGGCCACCGGGTGGGGACTGGCCGGGGCGTGGGTGTGCGGCGTCGCGCTCACCCCGTTGACCGTCTCCCTGGGCTCGCTGGCCACCGCCACCGCGTGCGAGTTCAGCGTGCTGCTCGGCCAGGGGTACGCGCGCCGGTCGCCACACCTGCGCCGGTCGGTGGCGGTGGCGGCGCTGGCCGCGTCCGCCGGCTACCTCGCGCTGGCGGCGTCCGGTCTGTCGCTCATCCGGCAGTTCGGTATCTTCCTGGCGGCCACGGTCGGCCTGTCGCTGCTGGCGGCGTTCGTCGTCGTCCGGCTGTTCCCCGTCCGGCCGGCGGCCGGGCCGCGGGCCGACAGCGCGGGCGGCGCGGCGCCGCCGGATGCCGTGGCGGGAACGGATGCCGTGGCGGGAACGGATGCCGTGGCGGGAACGGATGTGCCGGACGACGGGCGCGGCGCGCCGGGGACCGGCAGCGAGCATGGCGCGCCGCCGCCGGACGGCACGTCCAGCGCGGCGCGGACGGAGGTGAAGGTATGAGGGCGCTACCGGGCCCGCTGGGCCGGTCATGGGTGCGCACGGTCCTGGTGCTGCTGGTACCGCTGGTCGTCGCCGGGCTCGCGCTGCTCATCGTGCCGCTGGTGACCGGCCTGCCCGGCAACGCCGCCTTCCGCGTGGGCGGCACCGTGGTGACCAGGGACCAGCTGCAGGCCCGGGTCGAGGTCCTCGGCGCGCTCTACGGGATCCGCGAGCCGGTCGGCGGCAGCGAGCTGGAGCAGTTCCGGCGGGACGTCGCCAAAGCGGTCGCGGTGAGCATGATCATGGACAGGGCCGCCGCCGAGCGCCAGATCGTCATCGCGGACAAGGCGGCCCGGGACACCCTCACCAAGATGATCGACGAGCAGATGGGGCCGGGGGCGGACGGGCAGCGTGCCTTCACCGACCTGCTGGCCAAGCTGAAGGTGTCCGAGAACGACGTCCTCGACGAGGTCGGACGCCAACAGCGCACGGCCCGGCTGTTCCAGGATGTGACGGCGCCCGCGGCCGCGGCCGTCACCGACAACCAGCTGCCCGCGTACTACGAGGGCCACCGGACGGACTTCGCCGTCCCCGCGCAGCGTCGTCTGCGCAACATCGTGGTCGCCACCAGGGAGGAGGCCGACCAGGTGGTGCGGCGCGCCAGGGACGGCGCGGACTTCGCCGCCCTCGCCGGTGAGACGTCACTGGACGAGTCGACCCGGGGCAGCCAGGGAGATCTGGGATTCGTCACCGCCCCGCAGCTGGACGCCGAGTACGCCAAGGCCGCCTTCGCCGCCCCGGTGGGCTCCGTGTTCGGCCCGGTGCAGACCCGTTCCGGCTGGAACGTCGGCCAGGTTCTCGAGGACAGGCCGGCCAGCCAGCCGTCTTTCGAGCAGGTCAGGGACCAGGTACGGGACGCGCTGCGCTCGGAGCGCGCGCTCGCGGTCTGGCGGGCATGGCTCGCCGACCGGATCAGGGCGGCGGACGTGGAGTACGCCGACGACTACCGGCCCGCGGATCCCGACGCGCCGCCGTCCGACGGCTCCGCGGTGCTCCCGCGGCCAGGCGTGACCAGCGGCCCGGCGCCCGCGGCGCCACTGTCGCCGTCCCTGCTGTCCCTGCCGCCCGCAGCCGCCCCTCCGTCGCTGACGGCCCCGCCGCCGCTGTCCCTCCCCGCGGCACGATGACCGGCTCGACATGATGACCGGCTCGACATGATGATCGCCGCGGTGCTGGTGCAGCTCGCGTTCGCCGCCGCGTTCTTCGCCATCGGACGGTGGGGGCAGCGCAACGCCGCCGCCCTCGTGCCCGCCTCCCTCTCGCCGGAGGGACGGGCGAAAAAGGAGCGTTCCCTGCGCCGGGGCGCCCGCTCCTGCACGATCATCGCGATCGTCTTCGTCGTGCTCGCCGTGGCCGGGCAGGTTCTCCCCGGCTGACCGCGGGCGTGCCCCTGCGGGCCCGCGGTCAGCCCACGACAACCCGCGGCCGGCCCGCGGCAGCCCACGACGGCCGCCGCGGCTCAGTCCCGCTGGAGCCCGGCCACGATGATCTGGCGGGCCTCGTCGGCCAGCGGGTAGGGCACGAACAGGGTGAACCGGTTGATCAGGTCGTCGAAGCGGCGCCGGAGCTCCGTGACGACCGCCGCCGGCTCACCCACCACCGCGAACGTGTGCAGCACGGTGTCGTCCACGAGCTTGGTCATGACGTCCCACTCGTTCTGCCTGGACAGCCGGTGCAGCTCCGTGTGCAGGTCGCCCCAGCCGTGCAGGTCCAGGACACCGCGGTAGGCCGGGGTGGCCCCGTAGAAGGCGATGCGCTCGCGCACCGTCCGCACGGCATCGTCGTAGCTTTTCTCGTCGACCCCGGTGGCCACCAGCCCCGGGTAGGAGAGGGTGAACTGTTCCCGTTGCCGGCCGTTGTCACGGAGCACCGATTCGACGGCGGGGAGGGTGACCTCCCGCAGATAGCGTTCGGTGGTGAAAGAGTGCACGAGTATGCCGTCGGCGACCTCGGCGGCGACCGAGGCCATCTTCGTCCCGACCGCGGCTATCAGGACCGGTGGCGGGCCGTAGGGGCTGGGCCCGGGATTGAACAGCGGCGTCATCAATGTGTGCTGGTATATGTCGCCGCGGAAGTCGAGTGGCTCCCCATGGTGCCAGCTACGCCATATTGCCCGCATGGCCAGGACGAACTCCCGCATCCGCTCGGTCGGCGCGGACCACGGCATGCTGAAACGGCGCTGAATATGTGGTTTGATCTGAGAGCCCAGCCCCAGCACGAACCGGCCGGCACTGAATGTCTGGAGGTCGTTCGCTGTCGACGCCATGGTCATCGGGTTGCGGGCGAATGCCACGGCTATGGCGGTACCGATTTGCAGCCGTGGTGAGCGGTCCGCGGCCAGCAGCAATGGCAAGAAAGGGTCGCGGCCGACCTCGGTCGCCCACACCCCGTCGTACCCGATCCGTTCGGCCTCCGCGACCTGGGCCGAGATACCGGCGATATCCGCGCCGCTGGTCCCGTCCGAGGAACCGCCACCGATGAATCCGTCGACCAGCACCGTCAGCTCCTCCTGATCGTCACGGCGGCTGTTTCACACCTGCTCACGGGGCCGACGCGCCCCGCCCGGGCCGGCTGCCGCCCTGACGGTCCGGCTGCCTACCGCCGGCCGGCCGCCGGTACCGGAGAAGATCGTTTTTCTCCTGGCTGGCCCGCCCGGCCGCGGGATGCCGGCCGGAGCCCCGGTGGACGGGGCGGAGGGCTGGCGTTGTGATCAGAAGACGGTGGAGGGGTGGCCGCTCGTGGAGAGTTGGCTCCGATGGCAAGAAGTAAATCAGGAGTAACTTAATGGGTCAACAACTCCACCTCGTCCGGCGATGCGCGAGGCGGTGCGTGAAGTGGCACGCGGCGCTCCCCGGACACGGGCCGGGCGCCTGGCCGGGGGCCCGGCCGGGGGCGTTGCCGTCGGATCGCGCCGTCAGCCACCGGCGGTGGGGGAGCCCGGGCAGGAGCGGTATCCGCGTGAGACGGCAGGGTGGGAGCGGGCAGTGAGCGAGCGTGGCGGCAGAGGTACGATCACGAGAACTCCGCGTCCACGCAACCGCAGAGCTCAGATCATCACCGCTGCCAGTGAGCTGTTCTACCGTTTCGGTTATCACAACGTGAGCACCGAGGACATCGCCAGCGCGGTCGGGATCACCGCCGGCGCGCTCTACCGGCACTTCCGCAGCAAGGAGGAGCTGCTGGTGTGCGCGCTGACCGACAGCTTCGACCTGGCGGCGGCCGCCGTCGACCGGCATCACGGCGGCCAGCTCACGGCCATGGTGCAGGACCTGGCCGAGACGGCGGGCCGGCGGCGCGACCTCGGGGTGCTGTGGAGCCGGGAGAGCCGCCATCTCGACGACGAGCAGCGGCAGCGGATGCGGGAGCGGTTCTTCGCCTTCCTGGCGGGCTTCGTCGTCGCCCTGAACGACGCGCGTGAGGAACTGAGCCGGGACGACGCGGAACTGCTGGCATGGTGCGCGCTCGCCGTGCTCACCAGCCCCTCCTACCACCGGGTCCCGGCCGCCCCGGAGGCGATGGCCGCCCTGCTGCGGGGGATGGCCCTGTCGGTGTGCACCGTGGACATCGCCGGCGTGTCCGGGCGGCCGGCCGCGGATCCGGCCACCACCGAGACGGGGCTGTCACCGCGGGGGCGGCGGGAGGCGCTGCTGGTGGCGGCGGCCCGGTTGTTCAGCACCCGTGGCTACCAGACGGTGACCATGGAGGAGGTCGGCGCCGGGGTCGGGGTGACCAGCGCCGGGGTCTACCGGCACTTCGCCAGCAAGGCCGACCTGCTGATGGCGATCGTCGCGCGCGCGGCCGAGTCCCTGCAGCTGGGCCTCGCCCGGGCGCTGGCGGCCGCCACGACCCCCCAGGGCGGCCTGGAGAACGTGGTGGCGGCCTACATCGACTTCGCGATGGCGCACACCGACCTCGTCAACGTGCTGGTCGCCGAGGTCATGAACCTTCCGTACTGGAATCGTCACAGAATTCGCAAGGCGCAGCACGACTACGTCGCGGAATGGGTGTCCCTGATGGCGGCCACCCGCCCGGACCTGGACCGGACCGCGGCGCTTTTCCGTATCCACGCCGTGTTGATGGTGGTCAACGACGTTGCGCGCACAGCTCATCTGCGAAGCCAGCCGGATATTACGGAAAGACTCCACATGGTAGCTGCCCGTATCCTGCACAACCGATGATGTGCTGCCCGCGGCCGCTGTGGGCGGGCGGCCGCGGGCGGGCGCGCCGACGGCCCGGAGCCGGCCCGGAGCCGGCCCGGGAGCCGTATTCGGAGAAGTCTTGACGAAGTGACCTGAATCACCTACGTTCTGTCCGAAGTAAATATGGCAACACATAGATCCGGTCTCTGGAGCTGTTGGCCGGCCCCCGCGAGGGGCGCTGGGCCCCGGGGGCCGCGCCGTCGTCGCGATCGGTCCACTTCGGACGTGGAGGACAAGGGACAGTGGCGTCACCATATTCCACCACTGCGTTAGCACAGGCGGATCTTCAGATTCGCCAGAAGAAGCTGGTCATGGCATTGCACACGGCGGTGGACGCGGCTCCGGTCGAGCCCGGCAGCCGCTCGGCCGCGGCGCTCACGGCCAGGCTCGAGCGGATCGACGGTGAATCCATCGACGCGGCGGTCCGGGGCGGGGAGGCGGCCCGGGCCGGCGCGCTGCTCGCCGAACTCGGCGCCGTGCAGAACGACCTGCGTGCACACATGTTCGGTATGCCGTTCCGGGTGCTGAGCCGCATCAGGGAGGAGCTCGCCCGGATACGCCGGGCCACGACTTCCGCGGAGGCCATCGCGTCCGCTCCGGCCGCCCTGTGCGCGGCCGGTGGATTCGACCGGGCGATGATCTCCAGCCTACGCGGCTCGACCTGGCTGCCCGCCGAGCTGCACGTCACGACCGACGCCGACAGCGCGGTCAACGTGGCGTTCCGGGACTTCATCCAGGACCTGCGGATTCCGCTGACCTCCGCCATGCCCGAGGCCGAGCTCGTCCGGCGCAAGGTGCCCGCGCTGATCCAGCAGGCGCAGTCCGAGCCCCGGCTCTTCCGCCCGTTGGTCGAGGTGTCCCAGACCCGGGAGTACGTCGTCGCGCCGGTCCTGGCAAGTGGCTCGGTCGTCGGTTACCTGCACGCGGACACCTATTCCTCCGGGCGCCGCCTCACCGGCTACGACCGGGAGCGTATCCAGATCTTCGCCGACGGCTTCGGCCTGATTCTCGAGCGCACGGTGCTGCTCGAGCGTCTCGCCCTGCAACGGGAACGGATCGCCAAGGCGTTCTGCACCGCCCGGATGATGACCGAAGGGCTCAGCGCGGCCCCGGTCCGGCTCGCGCGGCAGAGCATCCCGGCGACCGAGTCCAAGCCGCCGGTGTCGCTGCCCGGCATGCTCGCGGCATCCGCACCCCGGCTCCCGGACGGGCTGACCCCGCGGGAGCGGGAGGTGCTCGCCCTGCTGGCCAGCGGCGCGACCAACGCACAGATCGCCGACCGCCTGACCGTCTCCGAAACCACGGTGAAATCGCATGTGAAGCACATCCTGCGCAAACTGCGCGCGTCGAACCGCGCCGAGGCGATCGCCCGGTACCTGTACCTCGCGCGCAGTCAGGACCGCGCCTTATGACCGCCGACCCGGACCGGAAGCCCAGCATGTTCCCGGCACCCACCGGCGTCCGAGGATGGCGGCGCCGCCAACGCGATCTCGCGGCCCGCCTCGATCTCGTGCACGGCGAGGTGCGGGCCGCCCTCCACGCGGAGCCGACGGCGTCCGTCATCCCCGACGATCTGGGGACGTCGACCGAGGTCGTCGCGACCCTGGCCGGGCGCTGCATCGACCGGCTGCGGGCCACCGACGGCATCACCGCCGCGGGCAGCGACACCAGCCTGCAGCTGTGCCATCTCATCCTGGATCTCCAGGAGCTCTCGTTCGACCTCTACCAGCATGACCTGAACCTGTGCACCCGCCGGTTTGCCGACTGCGCCGCGGGGCTGCAGCGCCTGCGGACGCTGCCGAACTCGGCCGACCTGCTCGACCAGGTGTGCGGGGAGCTCGTCCAGCGGTGCGGTTTCGGGCGCGCGGTGCTCTCCCGGGTGGAGAACGGCGCCTGGCATCCGTGGATGGCCTATTTCGGCAACGGTGACGAGTCGTGGTTCGCGCGCTGGATCGACCGGCCGATCCCGCTGGAGGGCATGACGCCCGAGACCGGGCTGCTGACCGACTGCCGGCCCGCGGTCGTGTACGACACCGCGAACGCGCCCGTCTACCGGCCGATCATCGTGGAGTCCGGGCGTTCCAAGTCCTACGTCGTCGCCCCGGTGATGCGCGGGCCGGAGGTCGTGGGCTTCCTGCACGCGGACCACCATCCGTCCTCACGCCGCGTGGACGACGTCGACCGGGATGTTCTCTGGATGTTCGCGGACGGCTTCAGCCATGTCTACGAACGGGCTGTACTGACCGAGCGCCTGCGTACCCAGCGCAACCACGTGCGGGAGATCCTGTCGTCGGCGGTGGAGATGATGAACGACTTCTGCGACGCGGGTATCGATCTCTCCCGGTACGCGGGCACCGGAGCCATGCCCGGCGACGGCGCGCGGCCCGCCCTGGTCGCCACCGCGCACCCCGGCGGGGACCTCACCGCGCGGGAGTCGGAGGTCCTGGAGCTGATGGTGGCGGGCGCCACGAACAGCGTCATCGCGGAGACCCTGGTCATCGCGGAGGAGACCGTGAAGTCGCATGTGAAGCACATCCTGCGCAAGCTCGGCGCGGTGAACCGATCCCAGGCGATCGCGGGCTCCCTGGGGATGACCATGCGTGAGATCGAGGCTTGAGAATCGGCCGACACAACAGTACGCACCGCAGCGAACTGCTACGGTGCGTACTGTTTTTCTTGTGCCGTGGACGGTCGGCCCTGTCTCCGGCCACGCTGGCAGACCTCAGGTGGCGGATCTCGGGTGGCGGGCCTCGGCGGAGATCACGGCTCCCGGCCGACAGCCCCGCCCCTCGATGGGGACCGCGGCCGGAGCAGCCGCGGTCCCCGCGGGTACGCAGTGCCGAGCAGAGCCGTGGGCCTGGCCGATGCTCAGCCGAGCAGGCCGAGCTCGGACCGGCCGAGCAGGTCGTAGGCCTGGTCGGTGGTCAGCGGGTGGAACGGTCCGCCACGGGCGTCCCGGTAGAGCCGCTCCAGGACGTGCCCGCGCCGGAAGGCCGAGCCGCCGACCAGGCGGAGCGCGGCGTCCGTCACCTTGATCGCCGTCTCGGTCGCGGTGACCTTGGTGACGTCGACGAACGCCGCCCGCGCGATCGGGTTCCACTCGGCGTCACGGCCCTCGATGAGGATCCGGGCGGTCGTCTCCAGCGCCCGGGCCGCCGTCTCCGTCTCCAGCAGAACCTTGCCAAGCCCGTACTGGACGTAGCCGATCCCCTTCAGGGCGACGTCCTTGCCCTCCTGCGTCGCGCCGAGGGACTTCTTCTTGAGGATCTCCCGGGTCTCGGCGTAGGCCTTCTCCGCGAGGCCGAGGTAGACGCCGGAGAAGCTCAGCGACGCCCACTCGAACTCGCCGAAGAGGCCGTTACGGAAGTTGCCGCCGTACGCCGAGGCCGGCACGTAGACCTTGTCGAAGACGAGGGTGTGGGTGCCGGTCGCGCGCATGCCCAGGGTGTCCCAGGTCTCGATGATGCTGATCCCGGGCGTGTCGATCGGGATGACGAAGACGGCCTCGCGGGACGCGTGCTCCTGGAAGTCCTCGGGCAGCTCCCCGGAGGGATCGGTGACGGTGGCGTTGAAGGCGACGATGTCGGCCCCCAGGCAGAGGGTGGCCCAGGTCTTCTTGCCGCTGACGTGCCAGCCGCCCTCACCGTCGGGGACCGCCACGGTGTCGGCGAGACCGGTCAGCCCGGCCCGGTCCTCGCTGAAGGGCCCGCAGACGATCTTGCGCTCGTTGACGACCTCGGCGAAGACCCGCTGCCGGGTCTCCTCGTTCAGCAGGCCACGGAAGATACCGATCATGGTCTGGTGCATGTTGAACGCCAGCGCGATGGCCGGGTCGCCCTTGGCGAGCTCCCTGGACACCAAGGTGGTGGTCCAGATGTCCGCGCCGAGGCCGCCGTACTTCTTCGGGACGGCCAGAGCGGGCAGGCCGCTCTCCTTGTAGATCGGCACGAGCTCGGTCGGAAAGCGGTTCTCGGCATCAGCCCGTGCGCCGGCCTCGGCAAAGTGCTTCGCCACCGAACGGGCTATCTGTATCACCTCGGCTTGTTCGGCCGGGGTTATTTCCACATCGTGCTTCCCCATACCGCAACTCACTCCCAACCATCGACGACCATGTGCTTGCGAAGCCGTTGTGAGCATAATCGAGCCACCGCCGGCTGGAATCTCCCTGCGGGAGAGATTCTGCCCTTCGACGGGGTGACACCCGGTGGGAACCACCTCCTCTCCGGGGGATCGGGGGCCTGGCCGGGCACGTGTCGTCCGGGCCCGGCCACGGTCCGCCACCGCGGCTTCCACGGCTTCCGTCATTATCGCCCCCGCCGTCATTACCCGCGTACGGTAAGCCGGCAGCCGCCGACCGGCGGATGATCGTCCGTGACCGGGTTATCCTGGCGCTGGGACCGCCGCCGGCCTGCTGGTTCAGGCGAAGCGGCACCGGTTCACCCGAAGGAGCACCGTCTTTACCCCCGGGGGATGAGGCGCCGGCCACGAACTGGTTCTACCGTGTGGGACACCTACCCGCCGATCGGGCCGACAGTCTCTTTCTTGAGCTTTCCCGGATTTTCCGGGACCGCGGTACGCAGGAAAAGCTTGATCGTGCCCCTCGGCCCGGCGGAGCCGGCCTGTCCCGGCTTTGCCGGCCTGGCGCTCGTGGGTGTGACCGTCGCCTGGCCCTGGTCGGGCCAACCGGGATCGGAACGGAGTGCGTCGATGAGCCGAGTCACCGAACAGGCCGAACAGTGGGCGCGGGGGATCACGAGTGACACCGACGTGGCGATCTCGCTGTACACGGACGACGTTCGGTACGACGGGGACTGGACGGCCGGTTCGGAGCACGGCCCGGCCGCCGGCGCCGCCGGCCTTCGTGAGCGGCTGGCCGCGTACCCGGAGCGGGACACCGACAGCGGTCCGGAAGGCGCCT
>NZ_CAKKTM010000216.1 GCF_920888515.1 Protofrankia sp. CiP1_Cm_nod1
TCTTGAGGCGGTCACGACCACCAGGGGGAACGAGTCACCGTCCGTGACGGTCCTGTGGCGGCAGGACGGTGGGCATCGTGCCGGATACCAGGGCAGCGGATACCAGGGCAGCGGCAGTGGATACCAGGACCCGTCAACCGGCGGCGAGAATCCCCCCGCCCGGGATCAGGCCTGCCGGGACCAAGCCTGGCGGCTGACCGGCACCGACGGCAGAATTGACGGTGAGCCGACCACCTGGAACGACGCCCCGGTATTTCAGCGGATCGGGTCGCCGGCCCCCACGACGCACTCCTGGGAGAAGGATGCCGACCCCGCTTCTTCGGCCTGAACAGGCGGGCCGGAGTTGACAGCGCTTCGCCGATCGTGGAGGTACCGGTGACATTACCGCACGAATGGCACCAACGGCTGAGGCTGCCGGCGGTGGCGGCGCCGATGACCGACGTGTCAGGCCCCGATCTTGTGATCGCCGCCGCCGTGAACGGTATCATCGGCACTTTCCCCACCCACAACGCGAAAAGCGCCGATGAGCTGGACGAATGGCTGGCGCGCATCACAGCGGCGACAAGGGCCGACGAGTCCGCGCCGGCCGCTCCGGTGGGTGCCAACCTCGTCGTGCACCGTTCCAACGCGCGGCTCGCCAGCGACCTGGACAGCCTGCTGCGGCACCGCCCGGAGATCGTCATCACCAGCGTCGGCTCGCCCTCGGCGGTGGTCGGGCCGCTGCACGACGCCGGCATCCTGGTGCTGGCGGACGTGGCGAGCATACGCCATGCCCACAAGGCGATCGAAGCCGGGGTGGACGGCCTGGTGCTGCTGTCCGCCGGCGCCGGTGGGCAGACCGGGTGGGCCAACCCGCTCTCCTTCGTACGGGCCCTGCGGAGTGACTACGACGGGATCCTGGTCCTGGCCGGCGGCATCAGCGACGGCTACAGCGTGCTGGCCGCCCGCGCCGCCGGCGCCGACCTGGCCTATCTCGGCACCCGGTTCATCGCCACCACCGAGAGCCTGGCCTCCGATGCGTACCGGCAGGCCGTCGTCGAGGCCACCCTCGATGACGTCACCACATCGGTGCAGGTCAGCGGCTTGCAGGCCAACGTACTCAGAAGCTGGCTTGAGGCTCAGGACATCACGCCGGCCCCACCCGCCGGGGCGGCCGGCGAGGCTTCTCCCGGTTTCGCCCAGGACCGGCTGCTCGCCCAGCGCAACGTCTGGGCGGCTGGCCACTCGGTGTCCGGCATCGACGAGGTTCTCGACATCCCGAAGCTGGCGGAGCGGCTTGCCCGCGAATACCAGCAGGCCCAGGACCTGCTGCTACCGGCGGCAGCGGACGGCATTTCCAGAAAGTGGAGGTAGAGCACGCATGTGGGGCACGCTGCCAACGGTTTTCGACCGGGTCACCCTGTATTACGCCGACTCAACGGCGATCATCGATGGTGATCGCCGGCTGACATACCGGCAGACACAGCAGTGGGCCAACCGGGTCGCGAACGGGCTCATCGCGTTAGGGGTAGGCAAGGGGGAGCGGGTCGGCCTGCTCCTGCCCAACGTCCTGGAGTTCATCCCGAGCCAGCACGGCATCTGGAAGGCCGGAGCGGTGCTGGTGCAGCTGCCCACCCGGGCCGCCGCCGCCGGCCACCGCAGCAACCTGAAGCAGGCCGACGCGACCACGCTCATCTACCACGCGCAGTTCGACTCGACCGTCGCCGAGGTGGTGGCCGGGCTGCCCGAGCTGCGCCACGTCATCCGGCTCGACGACGGCCGCGGGCCCGCGGAGACGACCGTCGCCGGTGTCCTCGACTACGCGAAGCACTTCGAGGCGCAGCCGGACACGCCCCCCTCAGTGGAGATCGACGAGCACGACGAGGCATACGTGCTGTTCACCTCCGGCAGCACCGGTGAGCCGAAGGGTGTGATCAACTCCCACTTCACCTGGGCGCACTACAGCATCACCGCCGGCCTGGAGATCGGTGACATCCGGCCCGGTGAGATCTTCGCCCACGGCGCTCCGCTGACCCACTTCACCCAGATCTTCGTGCTGCCGACCTTCCTGCGCGGCGGCACGAACGTGATGCTGCCGGGGCTGGACGTCAACACCCTGCTCGAGAGGATCGAGAAGGAGAAGGTGACGGCCACGGCCCTGGTCCCGACCATCATCTACCTGCTGCTCGACCACCCGGACCGGAAGAAGTTCGACCTCTCGTCGCTCAACACCATCGTCTACGCGGGTGCCCCGATCGCTCCGGAGCGGCTGCGTGAGGCGCTCGACGTGTTCGGCCCGATCTTCATCCAGGCCTACGCCGGCACCGAGCCGGGGTACGTCTCCAGCCTGCGCAAGCAGGACCACCGGGTGGACACCGAGCAGGACATCAAGCGGCTGGCGTCGGCCGGGCGGCCCCTGCCGTACGTGGCGGTGACCATCCAGGACGACGACGACCGCCCGCTGCCCGTCGGCGAGGTCGGCGAGGTCACCTCCAAGCAGCTCGGCCAGATGCTCACCTACGTCGACGCCTCGCGTAACTCGGAGGCGCTGCGCGACGGCTGGGTGCACACCGGGGACATCGGCTACTTCGACGAGGACGGCTTCCTCTACATCGTCGACCGCAAGAAGGACCTGGTGGTCAGCGGTGGCTTCAACGTCTTCCCGCGGCAGGTGGAGGACGTGCTGCTGACCCATCCGGCGGTCGCCCAGGCGGCTGTTTTCGGTATCCCGCACCCGAAGTGGGGCGAGGCCGTGCACGCCGTCGTGGTCACCCGGTCCGGGCAGCAGGCCGACGAGAGCGAGCTGATAAACCACGTCAAGCGCGAGCTGGGCAGTGTGCCCGCGCCCAAATCGATAGAGTTCACCGACCAACTGCCGGTCAACCCGGCCGGGAAGGTCGACAAGAAAACGATTCGCGCGCCCTACTGGGCCGGTCGGGCCCGTCAGATCGGGTAATTCCACCGCCCGCCGGCCGGCGTTCGCCCTGGCCCCGTGACCAGGACGAACGCCGGACCGATCGGCGCGAGACGAGGAAGAGCCCCTAAGCCATGGGAATGACGATGAGTTCTCAAAGCCGTACCGGCCATCCCGCCCCGGAGGCTCCCCTGGTGGACCCCGCCCATTTTCGCGAGGTCCTTTCACGCTTCGCGAGCGGGGTCGTCGTTGTGACGGCGGTCGCCGGGGACCAGCCGGCCGGCCTGACCTGCCAGTCGTTCACGTCGCTGTCCCTGCAGCCACCGCTGGTGCTGTTCTGCCCGGCCAAGTCGTCCACGTCCTGGCCCGCGGTGGCGGCGGCGGGAAACCTGTGCATCAACATTCTGAGCGAGGGGCAGGACGAGCTCAGCAACGGGTTCGCGCGCAGCGGCACGGACAAGTTCGCCGGTGTCGGCTGGACGCTGCTGCCCAACGGCGCGCCGGCGCTGGACAGCGCCGTCGCCCACATCGGTGCCCGGATCGCCACCGTCTACGACGGCGGTGACCACCACATCGTCACCTGCCACGTGGAGTCCCTCCAGACCCCCGGGGAGCGCGATCCGCTCCTCTACTACCGGAGCAGGTATCGGCGCATCCGGTCGCTGGACTAGCCTGGCCGGTCGTCATCGCAAGCCATCCGCGTCCAAAGGAGGACAAGGTGTCCGTACCGCATTATGGGTTGTTCATCGACGGAGAGTGGGTCGACTCCGCCGAGAAGTACGAGATTCGCAGTCCCGCGACGGACGAGCTGGTGGCGACGGTCGCCAAGGGCGGGACCGGCGACGTCGACCGGGCGGTCGCCGCCGCCAGGGCCGCGCACGAGGCGGGGCAGTGGCGGCGCACCCCGCCGCAGGAGCGCGCCGCGCTGCTGCACGCGGTCGCGGACAACCTGGAGAAGCGTCTCCAGGAGCTGGCGGCCCTGCAGACCCGGGAGAACGGCGCGACGATCCGCGTCACCGGGGCCCTGCACCTCGGCCTGTCCATCGCCCAGCTGCGCTATATCGCCGACCTCGCGACGACCTACGAGTTCGAGAAGAGCGGGCCGGAGATCGGGCCGCTCCCGGCCGTGGGCGTGCTGCGCCGCGAGCCGCTGGGCGTGGTGGCCGCGATCGTGCCGTGGAACATCCCGCTGCTGGTCATCGTCTGGAAGGTCGGCCCGGCGCTGGCCGCGGGCAACACCGTCGTGCTCAAGCCCGACGAGCACTCGCCGCTGGTGGCGCTCGAGCTGGTCAAGGAGTTCGAGGCCGCCGGCCTGCCCAAGGGCGTGCTGAACATCGTCACCGGCGACGGCGACCCGGTGGGCGCCCACCTCAGCGGCCACCCGGACGTCCGCAAGGTGGCCTTCACCGGCTCCACCGAGGTGGGCAAGAGCATCCTGGGCAAGTCCGCCGACACGGTCAAGCGGGTCACCCTCGAGCTCGGCGGCAAGGGGCCGAACATCGTCCTCGACGACGCGGACGTGCCGCTGGCCGTCGACGGGGCGCTGTTCGCGGCCCTGGCCAACAACGGGCAGGCCTGCGAGGCGGGAACCAGGCTGCTGGTGCCGAACAGCCTGAAGGAGCAGTTCCTCACCAGGCTGGTGGAGCGGGCGAAGACCCTCAAGCTCGGCAACCCGCTGGACCTCGCCACCGACGTCGGCCCGCTGATCAGCAAGCGGCAGCGGGACCGCGTCCTGGGCTACATCGAGTCCGCCCGGGCCGAGGGAGCCACCATCGCGCTCGGCGGCGGGGTGCCGCAGGGGCCGGAGTTCGCCGTCGGGAACTGGGTGGAGCCGACCATCGTCACGGACGTCACCAACGACCAGCGCATCGCCCGCGAAGAGGTCTTCGGCCCGGTGCTGACGGTGCTGACCTACGACTCCGTGGACGAGGCCGTCAAGATCGCCAACGACACGAACTACGGCCTGTCGGCCGGCGTGTGGGGGCGTGACGAGTCCCGGGCGCTGGAGGTGGCCCGGCAGCTGGAAGCCGGCATGGTCTACGTCAACGACTGGCACGTGATCAACCCGGCCTACCCGTTCGGTGGCTACAAGCAGAGCGGTCTGGGACGCGAGGGCGGCCCGAACGCGCTCGACGCCTACACCGAGCAGAAGTACATCACGGTCGACCGCAGCGGCGGGCTGGAGAACCGGGCGGCGTTCGCCCTGGTACTCGGGACGCCGCCCGCATAAGTGACGGGCCTGAAGGAACCAGCGCGGTGCCGGCGCCCCGTCGGCACCGCGCGCCGGTGCCGACGGCGGGCCCGGCCGGCGCAGGCCGGCACGCGTGACTGCCGTCGGCGGTGCCGGCGACATCCCAGGAAGGGAACCTGATCGTGTCAGCCGAGGCGTACATCTACGAGGCGGTTCGGACCCCTCGAGGAAAGGGAAAGAAAGGGGCGCTGCATGGCACGAAGCCGCTGGACCTCGTAGTAGGCCTCATCGACGAGGTCAAGCAGCGGCTTCCGCAGCTGGACCCGGCCTACGTCGACGACGTGGTCCTGGGGGTTGTCTCCCCGATCGGGGACCAGGGCGGTGACATCGCGAAGGCGGCGGCGATCGCCGCCGGCCTGCCGGACACGGTGGGCGGGATACAGGTCAACCGTTTCTGCGCCTCGGGCCTGGAAGCGACCAACATCGCGGCCCAGAAGGTACGCTCGGGCTGGGACCGGCTGGTCCTCGCCGGTGGCGTCGAGTCGATGTCGCGGGTGGGGATCCTCTCCGACGGCGGCCCGCTGTTCAACGACCCGGTCACGACCTACGACCACTACTTCGTCCCGCAGGGCATCGGCGCCGACCTGATCGCCACCATCGAGGGCTTCAGCCGCGAGGACGTGGACGCGTACGCCGTGCGCTCGCAGGAGCTCGCGGACACGGCCTGGCGCAACGGCTACTTCGCGCGCTCGGTGGTACCGGTCAGGGATGTCAACGGCGTCGTGATCCTCGACCACGACGAGCACCGCCGGCCCAGCTCGACGGTGGAGTCCCTCGGCGCGCTGAAGCCGTCCTTCGAGGGGCTCGGCCGCTCGGGCGGGTTCGACGCCGTCGCGCTGCAGAAGTACCACGAGGTCGAGAAGATCAACCACGTCCACACCGGGGGGAACTCCTCGGGCATCGTCGACGGCGCGTCGCTGCTGCTCATCGGCAGCGAGCAGGCGGGCCGGGACCTCGGCCTGACACCGCGCGGCAGGGTCGTCGCCACCGCGATCAGCGGCTCCGACCCGACCATCATGCTGACCGGGCCGAAGCCGGCGACGGAGAAGGTGCTTGCCACCGCCGGGCTGACCCTGGACGACATCGACATCTTCGAGCTCAACGAGGCCTTCGCGTCGGTGGTGCTCAAGTGGGTCAGGGATCTGAAGATCCCCGAGGAGAACGTGAACGTCAACGGCGGGGCGATCGCGATGGGGCACCCGCTCGGTGCCACCGGCGGGATGCTGGTCTCCACCGTGCTCGACGAGCTCGAGCGCAGGGAGCAGCGCCGAGGGCTCATCACGCTGTGCATCGGCGGCGGTATGGGCGTGGCCACGATCATCGAGCGCGTGTGATCATGTCGACGGATACGGGTGGACCGACTATGGCGTACACAGAAACCATCCAGTGGGCGCAGGACCCCGACGGCGTCGTCGTGCTGACCCTGGATGACCCGCAGGCTTCGGCGAACACCCTCAACCGGGACTTCGTCGAGTCGTTGCAGGCGGCCGTCGACAGGCTCGGGCGGGAGAAGGAGACGATCACCGGCGTCGTTCTCACGTCCGCGAAGAAGACCTTCTTCGCCGGCGGCAACCTCAACGAGCTCAAGGCGCTGCGCAAGGAGGACGCCGCGGAGTTCACGGCGCACCTCAACCGGATCAAGGGGCTGCTGCGCGCCCTGGAGACCTTCGACCGGCCGGTCGTGGCCGCCTTCAACGGCGCCGCCCTCGGCGGCGGCCTCGAGCTCGGGCTGGCCACCCACCACCGGATCGCCGCCGACGTCCCGGGCAACCAGATCGGCCTGCCCGAGGTCGGGCTCGGGCTGCTGCCCGGCTGCGGCGGGGTGGTACGGACCGTGCGCACCCTCGGCGTCGTCGACGCCCTGAACAAGGTGCTGCTGCCCGGCACCCGGTTCAGCCCGGCCGACGCCCTCGAGGCCGGCCTGGTCGACGAGGTCGTGGCGAGCATCCCCGAGCTGCTCCCCCGGGCCAAGGAATGGATCCAGAAGAACCCCGAGGCGCGTCAGCCGTGGGACGTCAAGGGCTTCCAGATCCCCGGTGGGGCGCCGGACTCCCCGTCGCTGGCGCCAGTCCTGCCCAGCCTGACGGCCAAGCTGCGCGCCCAGCTCGGCGGCTCGCCGCTGCAGGCGCCGCGGGCCATCGTCGCCGCCGCCGTGGAGGGCGCGCAGGTCGACGTCGACACGGCGTCGCTGATCGAGACCCGGTACCTGATCCACCTGGCCACCGGCCAGGTGGCCAAGAACCTGATCCAGGCGTTCTTCTTCGACACCCAGCACATCAAGGCCGGTGGCAGCCGGCCGGCCGGGTTCGACCGCTTCCAGGCGCGCAAGGTCGGTGTCCTCGGGGCCGGGATGATGGGCGCGGGCATCGCCTACGCGGCGGCGAAGGCCGGGATCGAGGTGGTCCTCAAGGACGTCAGCCTCGCCGCCGCCGAGCGTGGCAAGGCCGGTGTGGAGAAGACCCTCTCCAGGGCGGTGGCCAAGGGGAAGACCTCGCAGGAGCAGGCGGACGCGGTACTCGGCCGCATCCTGCCGACGGAGGACCCGGCCGACTTCGCCGGGGTCGACTTCGTCGTCGAGGCGGTCTTCGAGAGCGCCGAGCTCAAGCACAAGGTCTTCGGCGAGATCGAGGAGATCGTCGACCCGGACGCGGTGCTCGGGTCGAACACCTCGACCCTGCCGATCACCCTGCTGGCGCAGGGGGTCCAGCGGCCGGAGGACTTCATCGGCATCCACTTCTTCTCGCCGGTCGACCGGATGGCCCTGGTCGAGATCATCAAGGGTGAGCGCACCTCGGAGCGCACCCTGGCCAGGGTCTTCGACTTCGTGCAGCAGATCCGCAAGACGCCCATCGTCGTCAACGACAGCCGTGGGTTCTTCACCAGCCGGGTCATCATCGCCTTCCTCAACGAGGCGGTCGCGGCCGTCGGTGACGGCATCGCGCCCGCCAGCATCG
>NZ_CAKKTM010000217.1:0-2538 GCF_920888515.1 Protofrankia sp. CiP1_Cm_nod1
GTGCGGCCGCCGGGGCTGCCCGGCCGGGCCGGCGGCGGTCCCTGACGAGGCCGAGCGGCAGGCGGCTCATCGGAACACCCGGCCGATCCGGGCGGCGTCGGCGGCCAGCTCGCGCAGGCTCACGCCGTTGCGCCTCGCCGCCCGCCGCAGCAGGCGGGCGAGGCCGGGCTTGGGCGTCGGGTTCGTCACGGTGAACACCCCTTCGGCGATGTCGGTGATCAGGCCGGGATACCGCTGCTGGATCCGTTCGGAGAGGATCACCTCGGGCGCGCCGCGCAGCCGTTTGTGGTCGGCCAGCACGAACTGGCCCGCCAGGTCGGACCGGTAGGAGGCGAGCCCGGCCGAGGAGACGTCACCGGCGGTGACCGCCCGGGCGGCGGCCCGGCCCGCGGCCAGCCCCGAGCCGATGGCGAAGTTGACCCCCTCCAGCCAGATGCCGGCGGCGAGCGTCATGCCGGCGGCGTCGCCGGCGAGGAGCAGCCCGTCGGCGTGCAGCTTCGGCATCGCGTCGTAGCCGCCTTCGGGGATCAGATGGGCGGAGTACTCCTTGACCGTCGACCCGCGCAGGTAGTGCGCGACGGCCGGGTGCGTCTTCACATCGGCGATGATCTCTTCGGGACGCACCTTCGCCGCGGCCAGGTGCGGCAGGGAGAGCACCACGCCGACGCTGACCGTGTCCGCGTTGGTATAGAGGAAGCCGCCGCCGGGGATCCCGCGGGTGCAGCCGAGCATCTCGATGTCCACGCCCTCGGTGCGGCGCACCCCGAAGCGCTCGTCGATCACTTCCCCGGGCAGCGCCAGCACCTCCTTGACGCCGAGGGTGTGGTGCGCGGCGTCGGCCCGCGGCAGCAGGCCGGCCTCCTTCGCCAGGAACGAGTTCACCCCGTCGCAGGCGATCACGACCTTCGCGCGCAGGTCGCCGTCGGCCCGGTCGGTGCGCACGCCGACGACCCGCCCGGCGGCGTCGCGCAGCAGCCCGGTGGCCACGGTCGAGGTGATCAGCCAGGCGCCCGCGGCCACGGCCTTGCTCGCCAGCCAGCTGTCGAAGTCCGCCCGGTAGGTGGTCATCCCGTTGTAGGGGGCGGCACCCCAGTCCTCGCTGCGGTAGTCGATGGACAGCGAACGCGTCGGCGTCATGATCATCGTTGACCGGCGCACCACCCAGCGCTCCACCGGCACCTCCTCCCACCAGGCGGGGAGGACCTCGTCGAGGACCCGGCCGTAGATCACACCACCGTAGACATTCTTCGACCCGGGGAACGGCCCCCGCTCGACGAGCGCGACGGACCGGCCCGCCCGGGCCAGCTCGAGCGCGGCGGACGACCCCGCCGGGCCGGCACCGACAACGACCGCGTCGAAGGACAGCACGGGCCGGCCGGACGACGCCGGTGACGCCGACACCGCGGGCGCCGGGGGCCCCGGGGACGTCGTGGGCCCCGTGGGCGTTGCCGATGACACGGCAGGTGTTGCCGTCACGGCCGGACCTCCTCGGGGACGGGGACGCCGAACCGCCGGGCCAGCTCCACCAGCAGCTCACGGGCGTCGGTGACCAGGCCGAGATCGGCCATCGCGGTCATCGGGCAGGACGGGTCGGTGTTGACGCTCACCACGTGCCGGGGGGAGCCCAGCCCGCTGACATGCTGGCTCGCGCCGGAGATCCCGAACGCGACGTAGAGCTCGGGGCCGACCGTCACCCCGGTCGTGCCGATCTGGCGGTCGTAGCCGATCCAGCCGGCGTCACTGGCGACCCTGGTCGCCCCCGCCGAGGCGCCGAGCGCCGCCGACACGGCGGCGAGCAGGCCGAACAGCGCCCGCCCCTGGCCCGCGCCGGACCCGGTGGGCACCAGCCCGGCGCCGCCGCCGACGACCCGGCCGGCCTCGGCGAGATCCATCGTCGCCGGATCCGGCTCGAGCACCTCGACGACCTCGACATCACGCGCCCAGGCCGACACGGCCGACGAGGACAGTGCGGCCGGCAGCCGCGGCAGCGGCGGCAGGGGCAGCTCCCGCGGGCCGGGATGCCGCCCGGCCGCGGGCACCGCACGCACGCCCGGCAACAGGGTCGCCACCGCGGGCCGCGCGCACTCGACCGTGAGCAGCAGCCGGTCGTCCAGCCTCGGCAGCTGCGCCCGTACCACCCCGTCGGCGTCCCGCCGGACCGCGACGGCGCCGGCGAGCAGCGGGCGGTCGAGCGCGGCGGCCAGCCGCGGGGCAAGGTCACGGCCGTCCGGGGACGCCGGCAGCAGCAGCAGCGGGACGTCCGCGAGCACGCCGACGAGCACCCGGGCGAGCGCGCCGGCCCGCAGCCCGGGGCCGGTGTCGCTCCACCACAGCGCCGACGCGCCCGTGACCGCCTGCGCCGCCTCCTTGGCCCCGCCGCCGATGATCAACGCCTGCCCGTCGGCCTCGGCGATGCTCTCCTCGGCACCCAGCGGCAGGACCCCGCCGCGCGCCACCACCACGGCAAGCACCGCCCCGCCCGGAACGGACCGCCCTTCTCCCACACCCTCCGCGTTCACAGCTCCCGGTTCACTCCGA
>NZ_CAKKTM010000217.1:2832-25468 GCF_920888515.1 Protofrankia sp. CiP1_Cm_nod1
CGGCCACTCCCTCCGCGGCCGTCTGCGCTCACAGGGACACCGCCACACGTTGGCCTTCGACGACCGCGGCGTGCGCGCGGCGGGGGGCGAGGCAGTCACCGACCCGGTGGACGGAGAACGGCAGCGCCGGCAGGTCCGCGCGCAGGCCGCGCCAGAGGGTGTCCTCCGCCCGTTGCTGGACGGCGCAGACCACCCAGTCCACGGCGCGCCGGGTGTCGGTGCCGGTGGGATGGTGCTGGAGGGCGAGCAGCACACCGCCGTCCGCGCCGGGTGTCACCCCCATCGGCACCAGGTCGGTGCTCTGGACGATGCCCCTGGCCGCCGCCCGGACGTTCCAGGTCTCCAGGTCCAGCGTCACCCCGAGGTCCTGGCCGACGACCATGCCGTTGGTGACGACCTCGACCCGGCAGCCCCGGTCGGCCAGCAGCTCCGCGACGGAGGTGGCCTGGTGGAACCCCAGCTCGTCCACGACCACGACGGTGCCGCTCGGCTCCGCCCGCCCCTCCAGCACGTCGCGCACGTCCACGACCCGGGGGTGCCCGGCCGCCCACCACGGGGGGTTCGGCCGGGCGCCGGTGGCCAGCACCACCGCGTCCGGGGCCTGCGCGCGCAGGAAGTCCGCGTCCACCTCGACGGAGGTCCGCACGTCGACACCGATCCGCCGCACGTGCGCGATCAGGTTGCGCGCGATGTCGAGGAACTCCGCCCGGCTCGGCACGGCCGCCGCCACCGGCACCTGGCCGCCCAGCCGCGACGACCGCTCGAACAGGGTGACCTGGTGCCCGCGCTGGGCGGCGGTGACGGCGGCCTGCATGCCGCCGGGGCCGCCGCCGACGACGTGGACCCGCCGCCCGCGCCGGCGCGGCGCCGGCAGCGGCACCGACTCCCGGCCGGTGCGCGGGTTCTCGATGCAGCCCAGCCAGCGGTTGAGCCCCATCCGTCCCACGCACTCCTGGTTGCAGGACAGGCAGGTGCGGATCTCGGTGGCGTGCCCGGCCCGCGCCTTGGCCACGAAGTCCGGGTCGGCGATCTGGCCGCGCACCACCCCGATGAGGTCGGCGTGCCCTGCGGCCAGCGCCCGGTCGGCCTGCAGCGGGTCCTTGAACCGGCCGACGCCGACGACGGGCAGGCTCACCGCCTGTCGGATCGCGCTCGGGATGAACATCGCATAGCCCGGCGGCACCTGCATGCTCGCCTCGATCATGTAGAGGGTCGCGGTGGCGACCCCGATCGAGGTGTTGATGTAGTCGACCTTGCCGGTGGCCTCCACCAGCCGGGCCACGGCGACGGCCTCCTCGATCGTCGTCCCGCCCTCGATCAGCTCGTCGCCGCAGATCCGCACGCCGAGGGCGCGCCGCGGGCCGAGGGCCGCCCGGACCACGTCGACGATCTCCAGCAGCAGGCGGGCCCGGTTCGCCAGCTCCCCGCCGTAGGCGTCGGTGCGCCGGTTGGTCGCCGGGGAGAGGAAGCCGCGCACGATGGACGAGTGCGAGCACTGCAGCTCGACACCGTCGAACCCGCCGGCGACGCAATGCTCGGCGACCAGCCCGTAGCCGTCGACCACTTCCCGGATCTCGTGAAGCTCGACGGCCTTGGGCACCTCGCGGAACAGCGGGTCGGGCACCGGGCTGGGCGCCCACACCGGCAGCCGCGAGTACATCGACGACGCCTGGCCGCCGTTGTGGTTGATCTGGGCGAGGATCGGCACGCCGTGCGCGTGCACCGCGTCGGTGATCCGCCGGTAGCCGGGGATCACCTGCGGGTTGAACCCGTGGATGAGCTTCTCGTACGGCCAGTCCGTGGGATGCGTCGAGTGCTCCTCGGTGATGATCATCCCTGCGCCGCCCGCCGCCCGGGCCGCGTAGTAGGCCACGTGCTGGTCGGAGGGCAGGCCGTCCCGCGCGTAGTTGGTCAGGTGCGCCGAGAAGACCACCCGGTTGTCGACGGTGAGCGGCCCGATGCGTAACGGGCTGAACAGGTACCGGTAACGGCTGGTGGCACTCATGTCGCCTTCCTGGGTACGGGCTGCCGGCTGGGCGTGGCCACCGGTCCGCGCGGCCGCGCGGCCGCCGGACGCGTGGCCACCAGGCCCGTGGCTGCCGGACGAGGAGCCGCCGGACGCGTGGCCACCGGATGAGGAGCCACCGGACGCGTAGCCATCGGGCGCGTGGCCGCCAGCTGAAGATCCATCGGAGATGGCCTAGCCGCGGCGTGCCCCGGCGAGCGGCCGGGACGCCGGTGGGCTCGTGCGGCCGCCGATCTCGAGTGCGCGGCGGCGGCCCTCCAGGACCGCCTCGAGCACCGTCCGCGGCGCCACGCAGTCGCCGGCCCGGGGCGTGCCCGGCCGGGCGGTGTACAGGGCGTCCTCGGGGAGGCGGTGGCCACAGTCGACGAGCACCGCGCACGGCAGCGTGCGGCGCTCACCCGTCCAGACGTCCTCCAGCACGACCCGCCCGCCGCCGGCCTCGCGCAGCAGCACCCGCAGCTGGCGGCGTACGCCCGCCTGCTGCAGCCGGGTGTTGGCCGGCGCGAGGTCGCCGGTGAGGGAGAGCAGCGTGCCCGCCACCGTGTCGGGGGTGCCCAGGGCCACCTCGCGCCCGGCACCGGCGAGCCATTCGGCGACCCCGACCGCCACCGGCCCCCCGACCGGGTCGTGGACGAACACCGGGCCGGCGGGGACGGCGTCCAGACCGCCGCGCAGCACGTCGAGCACGTCGAGCACGGTGGTCGTCCCGTCGAGCACGGTGGTCGTCCCGTCGAGCACGGTGGTCGTCCCGTCGAGCACGGTGGTCGTCCCGTCGGCGCCGGGACGCTCCTCGGCGGCGCCCCCCTCAGCAGCGCCGCCTCCGTCGCCAGCCCTGTCGCCGGCCCTGTCACCGACGCCGGCCCTGTCACCGACGCCGACGCCGGTGGCGGCTTCGCTGTCGGCGCCGCCCTCCTCGGCGGGAGCGCGCCCGCCGTCGACGTCGCCCGCGTTGCCGCTGCCATCGGCGACACCGCTCTCACCACCGGTGGCAGCACCGGCACCGGTGGTGAGAGCGGCAGCATCATCGGCACCGGCCGGCCCGTAACGGCCGGGCACGGGCCGGGACCCGGTGGTGAGCAGGACGTCCCAGCCGTCCGCGACAGCCGCGTCGAGATCGTCGGCGGTCACCTCGGTCCCGAGGTCGACCTGCACCCGCAGCCGGTGGCACTGCGCCACCAGCCAGTCGGTGAGCAGGGCCAGCCGGGTGCGGCCCGGCCCGGCCGCGGCGGCCCGCAGCGCGCCGCCGAGCGTGCCGCCGCGTTCGGCCAGCCGGACCTGGTGCCCGCGCAGCGCCAGCACCCGGGCGGCCTCCAGCCCGGCGGGCCCGCCGCCGACCACCAGCACGGCGCGGGCCCGCGGGTCGGTGCCCGTAACCGGCCTCTCGACGGTCTCGTGCCCGCTGTACGGCTCACCGACGCAGCTGACGACCGGGTTGCGGTTGTCACGCACCCGGCAGGCCTGGTTGCACAGGACGCACGGCCGGACCTGGCCGGCCGCGCCCGCGCGTACGAGACGCACCAGGTCGGGCTCGGCGATCTGCGCCCGGGTCATCTCGGCCATGTCGGCGACACCGTCGGCCAGGGCGGCCTCGGCCTCGGCCACGTCCACGACGCTGCCCTGCAGCACCACGGGGACGCGCCCGGCGGCGGCGGCCCGCATCTGCCGGCACAGCTGGAGGTTGAACATCGGCGGCGTGTGCGCGGCGGGCCGGTAGGCCGAGGTGGAGAACGGCCCGCCACGGACCACGACGAGCAGGTCGATGTCGCCGGCGAGGGCGGCGACCTGCTCGGCCGCCTGCTCGGGTGTCACCCCGGCCCAGGGCGCGAGCTCGTCGCAGGACAGCCGCAGCGCCAGGACGCGGCCGGCCCCCAGCGCGCCGCGCACCGCGGCGATCACCTCGCGGGTCAGGCGCAACCGGTCGTCACCGTAGCCGTCGGCACGCTGGTTGGTCAGCCCGGAGTGGAACTGGCGCAGCAGCGAGACCGGCCCGGCGTCGATCTCCACGCCGTCGGTGCCGGCCGCCGCGGCCAGCCGGGCGGCGGCGGCGAAGCCCTCGACGACCGCGTCGATCTCGGGCTGTTCCATCTCCGCGGGCAGTTCGCGGCTGGCCGCGTCGGCCACCGGCGACGGCGCCCACAGCACCGACTGGGAGAACGCGCTCGAGCCCTGCCCGCCGGCGTGGCCGAGCCCGGCGAGCACCAGGGTGCCGTGTTCCCGGCAGGCGTCGGCCACCGCCGACCAGCCGGGGGCGCAGTCGGCGGCCAGCGGCGCCCGCTCGTAGGGCCAGTCGTCGGCGGTGACCGACGCCGTCTCGGTGACGATGATCCCGGCGCCGCCGGCCGCCCGCCGGGCGTAGTAGGCGACGTGCCGGGCGCTCAACGAGCGGCGGTGGCCGAGGTTGGTCTCGTGCGGCCCGAACAGCACCCGGGACGGCGCCCGCCGCGTCCCGAGCGTCAGGGGGGTCCCGAGTAACAGGGGATCGGCCGGTTGTGGGGCGGGCATGTCAGCGCCCCACCGTGGCCGCGGGCGCGAACCCGGCCAGCGGGTCCTGCTGGCAGGCGCTCACCGGTGCGGCACTCACCGGCGCGCGGCCGATGACCACCGGGACCGGCCCCGGCCCGCCCCGCCCCGGCTCCCCGTGCCGCGGTGGCTTCCCGGCGGCGGCCCGGGAGTGGGAGTGGTCGCCGGAGGGCTTCGGGACGCCGGCGTCATCGCGGGCGAGCAGGGCGTCGGCCCCGTAGCCCTGGACGCACTCGGGATCCGGGCCGTCCAGCGGCAGGCCGGTGAAGAACTTCGCGGCCATGCAGCCGCCCCGGCAGGAGTCGAAGTGCGCGCAGGACGCGCACGCGCCCCCGCTCTGCGGCGCCCGCAGCTCGGTGAACAGCTCCGAGGAGCGCCAGACCCGTTCGAAGCCACCGGGCTCGCGGACGTTGCCGGCGAGGAAGGAGTCGTGGATGGCGAACGGGCAGGCGTAGACGTCCCCGACCGGGTCGATCAGGCAGACCACCCGGCCGGCGCCGCACAGGTTCAGCCCGGGCAGCGCCTGGCCGTAGGCGGACAGGTGGAAGAAGGAGTCCCCGGTGAGCACCTGCTCGCCGTGGGCCACCAGCCAGTCGTAGAGCTCGCGCTGCTGGGCGGCGGTGGGGTGCAGCTCGTCCCAGACGTCGGCGCCGCGGCCGGACGGGCGCAGCCGGGTCAGCCGCAGCTGGGCGCCGTACCGGTCGGCGAGGGCCTTGAACGCGTCGAGCTGGCCGGCGTTGTGCCGGGTGACGACGACGGAGAGCTTGAAGCCCGCGAACCCGGCGTCGGCGAGGTGCTCCATGGCGCGCACGGCGGTGGCATAGGAGCCCGTGCCGCGGACCGCGTCGTTGATCTCGGCGGTGGCGCCGTCCAGGGAGATCTGCACGTCGATGTAGTCGCTGCCGGCGAGCCGGGCGGCGACATCCCTGGTGATGCGCACCCCGTTGGTGGAGAACTTCACCCCGACGTGGTGGGCGACCGCGTAGTCGACGATCTCCCAGAAGTCCGGGCGGACGGTCGGCTCCCCGCCGCCGATGTTGACGTAGAAGACCTGCATGCGCTCGAGCTCGTCGATGACCGCCTTGCACTGCGCGGTGGTCAGCTCGCGCGGGTCGCGCCGCCCCGAGCTGGACAGGCAGTGCACGCAGGCCAGGTTGCAGGCGTAGGTGAGCTCCCAGGTCAGGCAGATCGGGGCGGCCAGGCCGTGCTGGAAGTGGTCGACCAGGCGGGCTGGTGCCGCGGCGACGCTCACGGCGCGTTCCTTTCGGCGGTCGTCGTCGTTTCGGCGGTCATCGTCGTCCTTTCGACGATCATGAACGTTGCCGCCAGCGTGGCCAGGGCACGCTGGTAGCGCGGCAGGTCGGCCTCGGTGATGCCGACCGCGGTGGCGGCATCCCGCGCGCGGGGATGCTCCGGCAGCGCCTGGACCAGACGCAGCAGCGCCGGGTCCTTCAGGAAGGACAGCCGGCGGGTCCCGAAGTGGTAGACCAGCGCCCCGAAAGGCTCCGGCCGCACCGAGACCTGGGGATGCAGCTGCCAGGGGGCGTCGAGGGCGAAGCCGGGGACGGCCCGCGCCGCCGCGGTGGGCTCGGTCATCCGGGCCGCGCGCTCTAGTAGACCCCGCACATCCCGTCGATGGAGACGTCCTCGACGAGGAACTCCTCCTGGAGGATGTCGACGTCGACGGGATGTGCCGCGCCAGCGGTGTCCTCGTCGAAGCTGACCGATGTCTCGCGTGTGTGGTCGCTCATGGCTGCTCCCTGCTGGTTCCTCGGGTCGGTCGGGTGGTCACGTGTGCGAGGTCACAGTAGTGGCACTCGGTGCCGAGTCACAGTAGTGGCACTTGGTGCCGAAAGGAAGCCCCTGGAGCGTTCCCGCCCGGATCCCCGCCCGCATCCTCCACCCGGATCCCCCGTCCGGACATCCCCGACCGGATGAGCGGACGTTCCCTGCCTGGTTACGCTGAGGCCACACGCGCCGGGGACGGCCGCTCACCTGATCGAGGCCGGAGACGGGATGACGGACAGCGGGACGGACAGCGGCACAGCCGCGGGCACGACCGGCCCGCTGCGCGGGCTGCGTGTCGTCGAGCTCGCCGGCATCGGCCCCGGCCCCTTCGCCGCGATGCTGCTCGCCGACCTGGGTGCGGACGTGATCCGGGTGGACCGTCCGGACGAGGCGAACGACATCGTGCCGCCGCCGGCGGACATCCTGCGGCGCGGCCGCCGTTCGGTCGTCATCGACCTGCGCTCCCCGGACGGGGTGCGGGCGGTGCTGGACCTGGCCGAGCGGGCGGACGTGCTGATCGAGGGCTACCGGCCGGGGGTCGCCGAGCGTCTCGGGGTCGGCCCGCGGGACTGCTGGGCCCGCAACCCCCGTCTCGTCTACGGCCGGATGACCGGCTGGGGCCAGGACGGCCCGCTGGCCCCCACCGCCGGGCACGACATCGGCTACATCGCGATCACCGGTGCGCTGCACGCGCTGGGCCGCCAGGGTGAGGGCCCGGCCGTGCCGGTCAACTTCCTCGGCGACTTCGGGGGCGGCTCCCTGTACCTGGTCGTCGGCGTGCTCGCCGCGGTCTTCGAGGCCGCCCGCTCCGGCCGCGGCCAGGTGGTCGACGCCGCCATCGTCGACGGCGCGGCATCCCTGACCACCTTCGTGCACGGTCTGATCGCCGCCGGGCAGTGGCGCGACGAGCGGGGCGTCAACCTGCTCGACACCGGGCGTCCCTGGTACGACGTCCACCGGACCGCCGATGACAGCTGGGTCGCCGTCGGGCCGCTGGAGCCGAAGTTCTACGCGCGGTTCATGACGCTGCTCGGCCTGGAGCCCGACGAGGCGGAGCGCGCGGACCCCGCCGCCTGGCCCGCGCTGCGGGAGCGGATCGCCGCCGCGTTCGCCCGGCGCACCCGGGACGAGTGGGCGAAGGTCTTCGAGGGCACCGACGCCTGTGTCGCCCCCGTGCTGAGCCTGACGGAGGCCGCGGACCACCCGCACCTGGCGGCCCGCGGCACGTTCGTCGAGGTGGACGGGGTGCGGCAGCCCGCTCCCGCACCCCGTTTCAGCCGGACGCCCGCCGCTCCCCCGGGCCCGCCCGCGCTGCCCGGCGCGCACACCCGGCAGGCGCTGACCGACTGGGGTGTGCGCGGCGTGGACGCGCTGCTCGCCTCCGGCGTGGCGGTCCAGGCGGCGGACCAGGCCTAGGCCGTGTCCGACGGCCTGGCCCGACGCTCCGGGAAGGCGGTCAGCAGCCCGCGGCTGTCACGTCAGGTGATGGGCTTGCCGCAACGCGGGCTGGGCTCCAGCGGCACGAACCGGCTGCCGTCGTCACTGACCTGGACGAAGGTGAAGCAGTCGCCGAGCTGCTCGAAGTTGGTGGTGAGGTCGATGGGCCGGGGCAGCAGGCCGTCAGCGCTGTAGTCGTGGACCTTGCGCAGGCCGCCGATGAACGACTGCTGGGTCGGGCAGGGCCCGGCCTCCCGCAGTCCGCGGACGAACATGTCGGCGGACAGCCAGCCGAAGACAGCGCCCTCCTGCGTCGGGCTCTGGTTCTCCGGCGCGTAGGTGGACATCGCGCTGAGCATCCGCGTGTAGGCCTGCGCGTTCTGCTCGAACGGGACGAAGCTGACGTACACGACGACCCCGGCCAGCGTCGGGCCCAGCTGCCGCAGCAGTGTCTGGTCGTAACCGGCCGGAACGAGCACGGTCTTGAGGTCGACACCGGCGGCCCGCACCGCCGGGATCAGCTTCGCCAGGACGTCCGGGAAGAGCGCGCCGGCGATCGTGTCGATACGTGCCGCCTTCATCTGCCGGGCCAGCGTCTCGAAGCTGGTCGTGCTGGCGGTCACCTCGTATTCCATGTCAACGCTGACGCCGGTGCGCCGCAGGCTCTCGACGACCTGCTGGTGGTATTTCCGGGTCGAGTCGCTCAGGGCCATGTCCACCATGGCGGCGCGGGTGCCACCACGGCTGCTGGCGAAATCCCCCCAGACCGTGGACGACCCCTTCTCGACCGTGTAGTAGTGCCACGAGAACATGTTCTGGTGCTGCGCCCAGACCGTCTCGCCGGCGAACCCGGTGACCGGGATCCCCTGGTCGCCGAGATACTGTGCGGAGCCACCCGCCACCTGCAGTCCCTGCATGATGCCGAAGACCTTCTCGTCCTCGACGAGCTGACGGGCCCCGACCAGGTTCAGCGTGGGATCCGTCGCGTCGTCCCGCCAGACGTAGGTGAGCTTCCGGCCGTTGACGCCCCCTTCGGCGTTGGCCAGTTCGAAACGGGCCTGAACGCCGGAACGGAATCCGTGCGCCGGGGACGCCCCGGGCCCGGAACTGCTGTACAGCAGGCCGGCTTTGACCTCGGTGCTGGTCACCCCCGGCGCCGTACAGCTCTCCGCCTGCACGGATCGGCTGCTGTCCCCACCCCCGCACGCGACCACCAGACCACCCAGGCAGCTCGATGTGATGACCAGGGCGGTGAAACGTAAGTGCCAACGTCTGCTGACCAATGACATGGTGACCCGTCTCTTGTCCCAAGTGTGATGTTGAGCACAGGCCAGTGTAGGAGTATTCAATATGTAGTTATATGGTTACCAAAATTTGGCCTGTCGCCGGCCTGGCGAGTCACCGGGCGGCGACCCAGAACGGCGCGGGACAGGATGACGGGCCGCCGGCTGCCGTGCCGCGGCGCGGCCGTACAGGGCTGGCCTGAGCTGGCCTGATGCCGCAGGAGACGCGGGCCATGACCGTACGTGCACCTGCCGGGCGCGCGGGCCGCCGCCGCACGGGGCGGGATGACGGCCCGGCCGGCGGTGGCCGGACGGTGACGGCCGGACGGTGGTTCCGTCCGTCCGTCCGTCCGGCCGGCCGCCACCGCCACCGCCGGCACCGCACCGCGGGCCGGCCCGGCCCGTTCACGCGGGAGCGGCCAGCGGTGATCCGTGACCGCCCGCTCAGGGGAGCGTGCGGCCGCAGCGCGGGGTGGGTGGCAGCGGCAGGAACCTGCTGCCGTCGTCGCTGACCTGGACGAAGGCGTAGCAGTCACCCAGCCGTCCGGAGTTGGTGGCGAAGTCGACTTTCTGCAGGAGCAGGCCGCCACCGTCGTAGTCGTGGACCTTGCGCAGGCCGTCGATGAACGACTGGCGGGTCGGGCAGGGCCCGGCCGCCTGTAGCCCGCGGATGAACATGTCGGCGGACAGCCAGCCGAAAACGGTGCTCTCCTGCGCCGGCGCCTGGTTCTCCGGGGCGTAGGCGGTCACCGCGTCGAACAGCCGCCGGTACGCCTCGGTGTCCAGCTCGAACGGGACGAAGTCGATGTAGGTGACGACCCCGGACAGCGCCGGACCGACCTGTTGCAGCAGCGTCGGGTCGTAGCCGACCGGGATGAGCACCGCCCTGAGGTCGACCCCGGCGGCCCGGGCCGCCGGGAGGAGCTTGACCAGAACGTTCGGGAAGACAACCCCGGCGATGGTGTCGATCTGCGCCGCCTTCATCTGCCGGGCCAGCGCCTCGAAGCTGGTGGTGCTGGCCGTCACCTCGAAGGTCATGTCGGTGTTGACACCGGCGGCGTTCAGGCTCTGGGCGAGCTGCCGGTGGAACTTCTTGCCGGCATCGCCCGACGCTATGCCCATCAGGACGGCACGGGTGCCGCCCCGGCTGCGGACGAAGTCCCCCCAGCCGCTGGAGGAACCTTTTTCGGAGGTGTAGTAGTGCCAGGAGAACATGTTCTTGTAATTTGCCCAGACGGTCTCGCCGGCGGATCCGACAACCGGGATCCCCCGCTCGCTCAGATAGGGCGCGGAACCGGATGCCGCATGCGGCCCCTGAATGATTCCGAAGGCCCCTTCGTCCTCGACGAGGTCGCGGGAACCGACCAGGTTCAACGCGGGATCGGTGGCGTCGTCCCGCCAGGAGTAGACAATCTTCCGGCCGTTGACACCGCCCTCGGCATTGACCACTCCGAGACGGGCGTCGATACCGGACCGGAACCCGCGCAGCAGGGACGCCCCCGGCCCGGACGCGCTGAACACCAGACCGGCTCTGACCTCGGTATCGGTTACTCCCGGCGTCGTGCAGGACGACCGGACGGGCTGCCTGGCGACATCGCTGCCACCGCATCCGGCCAGCAGCCCGCCCAGGGTTCCCAATACGAGAACCAGGGTGATGAGATGTAGGCGGCGGCACCTTCTGGTCACTGTCATTCCGATGTCCCGTTCCGGTGGAAAGGAGCAGCAAGAAAATCATGCGGTGCCGGCGGCGGCACAAGAGCGGCGGCACGCGACAGGCATCATCGCGGGGATCGCGGGGCCGGTGCCGGCGCGGGGCAGGCCTCGCCGTACACCGCCGCCGGCCGTCGCGGCTAACTTCTCAGGGCCTGGGCCAGCCGCAGGGCCTGGGCTTCGGTCAGGCATTTCGTCGCGCCCTTGCCGAGGCTGACGGCCCGGCCCCCCCGAATAGCCGCCTGGAAATAGCAGGTGGGGAAAACGGGCTGGCCCTCCGTGAATGTTGTCGGTGGGATGATGCCGCCCAACGTCTCGCCCTTCAGCGCGTACAGGCCCTTCTTGACGTCGGCCGGTGTCGAGTCGGGCCCGATGTTACCCGCCCTCGCCGCCGCTTCGAACAGTTTGCCACCGGCCCACGGGTAGATCGTGTCATAGGTGAACTGCCGGCTTTTACGCAGGTCCGGGTAGTACGTGTCCAGCGCGTCGAGGAACTCCTTCACCGCCGGCACGGACCCGTCGGTGTAAAGGACGGTCGGGGACACCAGGAGAGCCCCGTCAAAACCCCTGTGCCCGAGCCAGGACGGCCCGAGGGCCGGGGTCTGGCCGATCACGGCCGGGGTGAATCCCTGCTGGGCGCACGAGTCCACGACCCGCGGCACGACCTCGGAGCTGTGCGCCACGAACAGCGCGTCCACGCCCTCGTCCCTCAGCGCCAGGCAGGCCGCGGTGTAGTCGGGCGCGGCCGCCGAGATCTTCCCGGTGGCGATCCCGACGCCGCCGACGAGGGCGGAAGCGGCCCTGCCCAGGCCCTCGAGCTGGGCGCAGACCGCCGACTCGGAGCAGTACAGCAGGCCGACCTTCTTCTTGCCCGCCGCCTTCGCCGCCTCCCAGATACCCACGGTGGTCACCGGGAGCGGCGCGCCCGTTACGAAGAAGTCCGCGTGGGTCAGGAAGGGCGACTCGACGGAGAGCCCGCCGACGACCGGGATGTCCTTCTCGGTCACGTAGTCGGCCCAGGTCGTGCCGACCAGGCTGCTGTCGCCGATGATGGCCACGACCTTGTCCTGCTCGACCAGTTTCCGGACGGCCCGCAACGACCTCGTCGGGTCACCGCCGTCATCCTCTATGATCAATCTTACCGGGCTGCCGTTGACGCCGCCCCGCGTGTTGACGGATTTGGCCCAGGTGTCGAAAACGTCCTTGAGCCGGCCGAGGGCGGCCGACTGCGCACCCGAACAACTACAGATCGCACCAAGGACGACCGGCCTGCCCGACGACGCCTCCGCGTCCGTCCCCGAACTGGAGTCCGAGGAGCCACAGGCAGCTACCACCAGCATCGCAGCGGTCAGTAACACCCACAACGCGGCGCCGCGTCCTTTCCCGTTCATCCTTCTCCTTCTGGTGTTCCGGCCGTCATGCCGGCGGACCATCGCGAAAAAAGCCTCACCGCACGGAGACCTCGTCGAGCGGCGGGAAGACGCCGGGGCCGGCGGCCCCCAGCGCCGGGTAGAGCCCGGTGAGCCGGATCGCCGGGATCGCGAGGACCGCCCCGGCCGGGACGGCGGCCGGCCCCACCAGCGGCGCGGCCAGCCACGGCCGGCCGTCTCCGCGGTGGCCGTACCGGTGACGCGTCGAGGGAGCCGACGATGACCCGCGGGCGGATGTGATGACAGCGGGCCAACTGGTCGACCGGAACGCAAGTATTGATCAACATGTCGGCGCGCCCGGCCTGCACCGCTGGGATCGCGCCGGCGGCCGTCACCACAGGCCCCACGCCGACGGGCCCACGCCGACGGGCCCCACGCCGGCGGGCCGCCCCGGTGCTCCGGTGCCGGCACCGCGGTCAGCGTGGCGCGTCGCCCACTCGGCCACTCCCCGTCGCAAAAGGAATCACTCCGAGTCACCGCTGACGCCGTATCGGCCTTCGCGGCAACGGTCACAGCTCTGCGTCTCCTTCGCCGGCCCCCGACTTCGGCTGCCCGTTCTTCTCTGCTGGTGCCTGTTCTTCTCTGCTGGTGCCTGTTCTTCTCTGCTGGTGCCTGTTCTTCTCTGCTGGTGCCTGGACGGGCGCCCGGCCGCCGGGAGAGCGACGGAGACCGCTGACGATCGTTTGCGGCCCAGCCGTGCGATCAGCCCCGGTCATCGGTCCCGGTCATCAGTCCCGGTCAGGCCTCGGCCACGTTCCGGATACAGGCGAAACCCCACCTGCGACGCTATTTCAGCACCACGGCGAATCCCGTACCCAACCGGCCCACGGCAGGCGCTGCCAGCCGCCCCCGGCTGCCACCTACCGCACCTGTCTTCGGGACGGTCCGTAGCCGTCACCGCTCATCGTCCTGCCGGAACGAGCAGCGGGCGGGAACAGGCCGGCCGTCGGAAGGGCAGGCCGGAACAGGCGCCGGAAACAGGCCGGCGCCGGGAGACATCGCCGCCCGCCTGGCGACATGCCACCGGCACGGTCGAGATCCTCGCGGGCGCGCCCGGCGACACCGAAGGACCAGCGTCAAAGAAGCGGGCGCTCAGGGAGCGGACGTCCAGGGAGTGGCGGCCGAAGGAGCGGCGGCCACTCGATGATCACGAAGGGGCGGCCCCGGCACGCCGGAAGAGCATGCCGGGGCCGTCCGCGACACCCTGTACCGGTTCCCGCGCCGGCGCGCCGCAGGTGCCGCACGCGCGACCCGGCGCGCCACCGGCCCGCCTCCGCGGTGCGAGGCGGGCCGGCCCCGGCCCAACCGGTACGGCGGGGACCACCGCGACGAACCAGGCGTCGCGTGTCCCCGCCGCGTTCCCGCCGGGCTTCCGCCGGCGGGGATCGTTCCTACCGGACGAGCTCGGCGGGTACGTCGATGTGGCGAGAACGTACGTACTCGCCGAAGCCCTTCGCCTGCGGGTCGGGGCGGGTCGCCGAGGCGACCCCCTCCCCCAGCAGCCCGACGACGACGAAGTTGAGCGCGCGCAGGTTCGCCAGCTCGTACCTGTGCACCTGAAGGCCGGCGGCCTCCGGGACCAGCTCGACGAACTTCCGTGTGGTCAGCTCGGCGGCGAGCCAGGCGTAGGTGGCGTCGTCCCGGGCCCAGATGCCCACGTTCGCGTTGCCGCCCTTGTCCCCGGAGCGGGCGCCGGCCAGCCGCCCGAGCGGGACCCGCACCCGTCCGCCCGTGCCCGCCGCGGGGGTGGCTGTCGCGCCCACCGGCTCCTCCTGCGCGGCCGGGGGCTGCGGCGCCGACGGGCTGTGCTCGATGACGAGCTCGGAGCCGTCATCGAGCACGACACGCTGGGTGACGACATCCCGGGAGACGAGCGCGGGCCAGTAGACGCCGTACGCGCTCTCGCCGGTGGGCGGTGTCGTGGTGTGGAAGCCGGCGTAGCCCCCCAGCGGGAGGGCCATGGTCGCGTTCGAGAAGGAGCGCCCGACGCGTGCCGGGTCCCGGTCCTTGACCGTGACCTGCAGGTGCGCGGCCGCCAGCGCGTTGGTCTCGGCGTTGTCGTGGTCGAAACGCAGCAGCCGCACGTCGACGGCGTCGAAGGAGTCCTCGCCGCCGAGGATGTCGAACAGCTCCTGGCGGGCCCAGGCGGCCTTCTCCTCGATGTCGAGACCGGTGATGACCAGGGTCATCGTGTTGCGGTAGCCGCCGAGGTAGTTCACGGCGACCTTCAGCTTGTCCGACGGGGCGCTGCCGCGGGTGCCGCTCAGCAGCACCCGGTCCGGGCCCTGCTGCGTCAGCTCGGCGGTGTCGAAGTGGGCGACGACGTCGGGGTTGGCGTACGCGGGGCCGGCGATCTCGTAGAGCAGCTGGGCCGTGACCGTGCCGACCGAGACCAGGCCGCCGGTGTCGGCGTGCTTGGTGATGACGCTGCTGCCGTCGGCGGCCACCTCCGCGATGGGGAACCCCGGGTAGCGCCGGTCGGTGACCTCCGACAGGAACGCGTAGTTGCCGCCGCAGGCCTGCGGGCCGCACTCGATCACATGGCCGGCCGCGACCGCTCCGGCGAGCTGGTCCCAGTCGGTGCGTTCCCAGCCGTGCCACCAGGCCGCGGGGCCGACCACGAGGGACGCGTCGGTCACCCGGGGTGTCACGACGATGTCGGCGCCCGCCTCCAGCGCGGCGGCGATGCCCCAGCCGCCGAGGTAGGCGTTGGCGGTCACCGGCTGCACACCCAGCTCGGCGAGCTTGCGCCCGGTGTCTATGTTGACGAACGGCTCGCCGGCCGCCTGCAGCTCGTCGATGCGGCCCACGAGATCGTCACCGGTGACGTAGGCGACGCGGGGGGACAGGCCGAGGCGCGCGGCGAGCTCGGCCACCTTCTCGGCCAGCCCCTGGGGGTTGAGGCCGCCGGCGTTGGCGACGATCCTGATGCCGCGCTCCAGGCTGGTGGCGAGCACCTGCTCGAGCTGGGTGAGGAAGGTGCGGGCGTACCCGGCCCCGGGGTCACGGCGCCGGGCCTTCCACAGGATCAGCATCGTCAGCTCGGCGAGGTAGTCGCCGGTCAGCACGTCGATCGGGCCGCCGTCGACCATCTGCTTCGCGGCGTCGATACGGTCCCCGTAGAAACCCGAGCAGTTGGCGATGCGCACCGGACGCCGCGGTGCGCCCGGCGTGGCCGGCGTGGCCGGTACAGCCGGTGTGGTCACGTGCGGCACCATCCTTCCTGCAAGGTCGACGCGGGGGCCGACGAGAGGGCCGGCGAGAGAGCCGGACCGATGAGGGGGGCCGCGGTCACGGCTTCTCCCCGCCGCGGGGACGCCCGGGGCCCGGCGGCCCGGCGAAGACCTGGGCGATCTCGAGGAAGCGGGCCGCGGTGGCCCCGGTGGCCCGCAGGCCGAGGTCCGCGTGGTGGCGGCGCTGGGTGACCAGCAGGCAGAAGTCGAGCGCCGGGCCGGTGATGACATCGGCCGCCTCCGGCGGCCCCCACTGCCAGAGCGAGCCGTCGGGGGCGGTGAGGCTGACCCGGACCGGGCTGTCGGGCGGGGGCAGCTGCCGCACGGCGAAGCTCCAGCGGATCGTGGCGACGCCGAGGTGCGCGATGTGGCGCAGCCGGGCGGTCGGCTCGCGCCGCGCCCCCAGGGCGTCGGCGACGTCCTGCCCGTGCGCCCAGGTCTCCATCAGCCGGGCGGTGGCGGAGCTCGGGGCGCTCATCGGCGGGCCGAACCAGCGCAGCTTCGTCCCGGGCTCGACCGCCCCCAGCGTGTCCAGCAGGGCGCCGCGCGCCTGCTCGAACCAGGTGAGCAGCTCACCGCCGGAACGGTCCCGGTACCACCGGGCGACGTGCGCGGCGAAGTCGTCACCGAGATCGGTCAGCTTCTTCGCCTCGGCGTCGAAGCGGTCCGGGTCGGTCGCGGCGAGCACTGTCACGTCGTCGAAGTACGCCAGGTGGCTGACCTGGTCCTTGATGTCCCAGCCGGCGGCCGGTGTCGGCGTGCGCCAGCCGGGCTCGTCAAGGCCGCGCAGCAGAGCCGTCAGTTCCTCGGTCTCGGCTGCCAGGTCGGCCAGCAGCGGGCCGATGTCGGCGGCCATCAGCGCCCGCTCCGGGCCGGCGGGCGCCGCCAGGCCACCGGCCCGTCCGGGGCGTGGGTGACGGGTGCCGTCATGGCTGCTCACCGTCGGCGGCGAGCACGGCCAGGACATGGCCGCCGTCGACGGTCTGGCCCTGGCGCGCGTTGATCTCCACCACGACGCCGTCCTGGGGCGCGGTCACCGTGTGCTCCATCTTCATCGCTTCCAGGACCAGCACCACGTCACCGGTGGTGACGGTCGCGCCCTCCTCCACGACGACGCGGACGACCGTGCCCGGCATGGGCGCGACCAGCGAGCCCGGGGCGACGTTCGCGCCCGGCTCGACGAACCGCGGAACCTCCCGCGCCACGGTCGAGGCGCCGCGGCCGTCGAGGTGGAAGACCGCCCCGTCACGGGTCACGTACACGGTCGCGCGGACATCGTCGACGGTGATGTCGACCAGGCCGGTGTCGACGCGGTGGACCAGCGCCTCCAGCGGGCGGCCGTCCACGCTGGCCTTGACCCGGTCGCCGTACTGGCGGTAGCGGACCTCGATCGCCTTGCCGGCCACCTCCAGCACGGTGCGCTGGGGCTCGGTCGGGACGTTGCGCCACCCCGGCGGCAGGGTCGGCAGCACCGCGTTCGCCCGGCGCCGGGTGGCGGCGGTGAGGGCGGCCGCCAGCAGATGGGTCGCGAGGACGTCGTCGGGCAGGGGCGGGGTGCTCAGCGCCACCGGGTCGTGGCGGTTGAGGTACCCGGTGTCGATGGCGCCGGCGCGGAACTCCTCCTCCCGCAGGATGCCCACCAGCAGCTCACGGTTGGTGGTCACGCCGTCCACCCGGGTGCGGGCGAGGGCCCGGCCGAGGCGGCGGATGGCGTCCGCCCGGGTCGGGCCATAGGCGATGATCTTGGCGAGCATCGGGTCGTAGTGCACGCCGATCACCGACCCGTCGGTGATCCCGCTGTCGACGCGGATGCCCGTGAGCGCCGGCACCTCGAAGCGGTGCACCGTCCCGGTCGCCGGCAGGAAGCCGGCCGGGACGTCCTCGGCGTACAGCCGGACCTCGATGGCGTGCCCGTTGATGCGCGCCTGGCGCAGCTCGTCGGGCAGGGGCGCGCCCTCGGCGACCAGCAGCTGGGCGCGGACCAGGTCGAGGCCGGTGATCTCCTCGGTGACCGGGTGCTCGACCTGCAGCCGGGTGTTCACCTCGAGGAAGAAGAACTGCCCCTGCTGGTCGAGGACGAACTCCACCGTCCCGGCGCCGACGTAGCCGATCGCGTTCGCGGCGGCGACCGCGGCCGAGCCGAGGCGCTCGCGCAGCTCGTCGTCGACGGCGACCGAGGGCGCCTCCTCGATGATCTTCTGGTAGCGGCGCTGGATGGAGCACTCCCGCTCGAACAGGTGCACCGCGTTGCCGTGCTGGTCGGCGAAGATCTGCACCTCGATGTGCCGGGGGCGCTCGACGTAGTGCTCCAGGAACACCGTCGCGTTGCCGAACGCCGAGGCCGCCTCGCGCTGCGCGCCGGCGACCGCCTCCGCGAGCTCGTCGACCTGGCGGACGATGCGCATGCCGCGCCCGCCACCGCCGTAGGCGGCCTTGACCAGCAGCGGGAACGCCAGGTCCGCGGCGGCCTGGGCGAGCTGGCCGCCGTCGGCGAGCAGGTCGGAGTCGATGACCAGGCCGGGCAGGACGGGCACGCCGGCCTTGTCCATCAGCTCCTTCGCCCTGGTCTTCGACCCCATCGCGTCGATGGCGTCCGGGGGCGGCCCGATGAAGGTGATGCCGGCGGCGGCGCAGGCCCGGGCGAAGTCGGCGTTCTCCGACAGGAAGCCGTAGCCGGGGTGGATCGCGTCGGCCCCGGTGCGCTGGGCGGCGGCGATCACCAGGTCGCCGCGCAGGTACGTCTCGGTCGGGGTCGCGCCGGGCAGCCGGACCGCCTCGTCGGCCTCGCGGGCGAACGGGGCGTCGGCGTCCGGGTCGGAGAAGACCGCGACCGTGGCGATGTCCAGCTCGTGGGCGGTGCGGATGATCCTCGAGGCGATCTCACCGCGGTTGGCAATCAGCAGTTTGGTGACCACAACACTCACATCCTGAAGACGCCGTAGCCGCGGCGCCCCTCGATCGGGCCCGAATGAGCGGCGGACAGGGCGATACCGAGCACGGTGCGGGTGTCACGGGGGTCGAGGACACCGTCGTCGTAGAGCTTGCCACTCATGAAGAACGAGTGTGACTCGGCGCTGATCTGGCCTTCGATCTCCTCGCGGCGCCGGTCGTCGGCCTCCTGGTCGAACGGCCGGCCGGCCGCGGCGGCCGCGGCCTTGCCGACGATCGACAGCACGCCGGCGAGCTGGGCGGCGCCCATGACGGCGCACTTGGCGCCCACCCAGGCGAACATCAGCCGCGGGTCGTACGCCCGGCCGGACATGCCGTAGTTGCCGGCGCCGAACGAGGCGGCCATGTTGACGGTCAGGTGCGGTACGCGGCTGTTGGTGACGGCGTTGATCATCTTGGCGCCGTCCTTGATGATGCCGCCCTGCTCGTAGGCCGCGCCGACCATGTAGCCGGTGGTGTTCTGCAGGAACACCAGCGGCGTGTCGGCCTGGTTGGCCAGCAGGATGAACTCCGAGGCCTTCTTGGCCTCCTCGCTGAACAGCACGCCGTTGGCATTGGCCAGCACCCCGACCGGGAAGCCGTGGATGGAGGCCCAGCCGGTCACGATGCTCGTGCCGTAGTCCGGCTTGTACTCACCGAAACGGGAGCCGTCGACGACCCGGGCGAGCACCTCGCGTGGGTCGAAGGGGACACGGAAGTCCGACGGCGCGATCCCGAGCAGTTCCTCGGGGTCGTAGAGGGGCGGGTCGGCCGGCAGGCTCGGGCCGGGGCCGAGCTTCCGCCAGTTGATCTCGGAGAGGATGCGCCGGCCGATGCGGATCGCGTCCTGCTCGTCGACGGCGAAGTGGTCGGCGAGCCCGGAGACCCGGGCGTGCATCGCGGCACCGCCGAGGTCCTCGTCGTTCGACTCCTCGCCGGTGGCCATCTTCACCAGCGGGGGGCCGCCGAGGAACACCTTGGCCTGCTGGTCCACGAGCACGGTGTAGTCACACATGCCCGGTACGTACGCACCGCCCGCGGTGGAGTTGCCGAAGACGAGCGCGATGGTCGGAATGCCCAGCGCCGAGAGCTCGGACAGGTCGTGGAAGATCTTCCCGGCCTGGACGAACAGGTCGGCCTGGTTCGGCAGGTCGGCGCCGCCGGACTCGACGAGGTTCACCACCGGCAGCCGGTTGCGCCGGGCGATCTCGAGCGCGCGCAGCGTCTTCTTCAACGAGTAGGGGTTCATCGCGCCGCCGCGCACGGTCGGATCATGTCCGAGGATCACGACCTCGACACCGGAGACCACTCCGATGCCGGTGACGACGCTTGCCCCGACAGCGAACTCACTGCCCCAGGCGGCGAGTGTGGACAGTTCCAGGAACGGGGCGTCGCGGTCGAGCAACAGCTCGATCCGCTCACGTACCAGCAGCCGGCCCCTGTCGTGGTGCCGCTGCCGGTAACGTTCTCCACCGCCTGCCCGCGCGAGATCCAACTGGTCGTCGAGCTCGGCCAGAAACTTCAGCTGGGCCGCACGGTTGGTGCGGTACAGCTCCGAGGCGGTGTCGAGGCGGGACCGCAATGGGGTGCCTTCGACTGCCCTGGGGTGGGTGGCGACGATCGTCATGTACATCCCCTCAGTACGACCGAGGAAGGCCGAGGCTGTGCTGCGCGACGTAATTGAGAATCATTTCCCGGTTGACCGGCGCGATGCGCAGAATTCGGGCCAGCCCCCACAGCGGCACCAGACCGTACTCGACGGACATGCCGTTACCACCATGGGTCTGAATAGCCTGGTCCACCGCGGCGAGCGCGGCCTCCGCGGCGGCGTACTTCGCTATGTTCGACGGTTCTCCCGCAGGCAGGCCCTGGTCGTGCGCCCAGGCGGCCTTGCGGGTCATCAGTGCGGCGAGATCGGTTTCGATCTTCGCTTTCGCCAGCGGATGCGAGATCCCCTGGTAGGTACCGATCGGCTGGTCCCACACCTGCCGGTTGCGCGCGTAGTCGACGGCCCTGCCCAGCGCGTACCGGGCGATTCCCACGCACAGCGCGGCGCCGGTGATCCGCTCCGGGTTCAGGCCGTGGAAGACCTGCCGGAACCCGTCCCCCTCGTCGCCGACAAGCGCGTCGGAGGCAACCCGGGCGTTGTCGAAGAAGAGGGTGAACTGCCGCTCGGGAACCTGCGCGGCAACCGGCAGCGGGTGGGCGGTCAGACCGGGAGTACCGGTCGGCACGACGAACAGCGACAGGCGGGCCCGGCCGCTGGCCTCGTCGGTGCCGGTACGGGCCACCACCAGTACGGCGGCGGCGTCGTCAAAACCGGAAATGTAGTACTTCTGGCCGGTGAGGAGCCAGTCGTCGCCATCCCGGACGGCCCGGGTCGAGATCCGGTGGGTGTTCGAGCCCGCGTCGGGCTCGGTGATGGCAAAGACGATCTTGTGTGCGCCCGAGGACAGGCCCGGCAGCCAGCGCTCCTTCTGGCCGGCGCTGCCGAAACGGGCGATCACCTCGCCGGAGATCGCCGACGAGACGAGCAGGAGCAGCAGCGGGCAGCCCGCCGCCGCGCTCTCCTCGCAGACGGCGGCGAGCTCCACGATGCCGCCGCCCCCGCCGCCGTACTCCTCGGGGAGGTTCACGCCTATGAAGCCCGCTTCGGCAAGCGCCGCCCATATCTCACTGGTCGGCTTTCTGGCCTGCGAACGCTCGGTGTAGTAGGTGCCACCGAACGGTTTGGAGATCGCCGCGACCGTCTCCCGCAGAGCCCGCAGCTCCGCGTCCTCACCGAAGTCCACACCGTCTCCAAGGATTGTTCGTCAGCTCGTGGCCAGGAGCAGCGTGGTCATATCCCCTGGGTCACGGACTCGTCGGCCGCCGCCACTCGCCAGCCTTCCCCGGGCAGATGTTGTGACGGGCACGAGCTTTCCCGGTAACGCCGATAGTACGTGGACCGGGAGCGGCCGACCGCGACACAGGCCGCTGTCACACCGATCTGCGGCACCAGCACGGCCATTGCGTCCGCTATCAGCCGTTCTGCTTCTGTGAGAAGGCCGGTGTACCGACGTCGCTGGGCGCGCTCCTGGACAACGTCGCCAAGAGCGCGTGCAGTTTTCCCTGGACGTCGATCACGAGCCGGGCCTTCGCCAGCTCCTTCTCCAGTCGCCCGTTCTTCGCCCGCAGTTCGGCCAGCTCGGTGTCCCGGACATCCGCCGGCGGCCGGCCGATCGGCCGGGACAGCTCCGCCAGCGCACCGGCGTCCCGGGCCCGGCGCCACACCGCGATGTGCGCGGCGTAGAGCTGCTCCCGGCGCAGAATGGCGCCCTTCGCACCCGGTGATGTCGCCGCCTCGTACTCCGCCAGGATCGCCAGTTTGTAATCGGCGCTGAACGAGCGCTTACGCGCCCTCCCCTGCTCCCGCGGACCAGGCTGCCCCACCTGGTCACCATCAGGCAGCCGGCCGTCATCGACTGCATCCGGCCTGATGCTCAGCCCCACGGACACCGACATCCACTCCTTCCATCCTGGCTTCGTTTCCCCTCAAAGGCTTCCCGCAGAGGCTTCCCTCGAAGGCTTCCCTCAAAGGCTTCCAGCCGCGCGACACAGGCTGCGGCACGAAAAACATCACGGACATGTGCCGCCGTACTGCCCGGCGGCACGGCGTCCTGCTGTACGCATGACGGCGCTGTCACACGTACAGCGGTCTTCTTCTACACTGCCGGTCTCCCCTATTCGTACGACGCGCCCGCGGCCGCCGCCCGTACCAGGGACTCCGGCGGGGTGAACCGCTCGCCGTAACGCTCGGCCAGCTCGTTCGCCCGCGCCACGAACCCGGCTGTCCCGCCCTTGTACTGGTTGATGTACTGGAACACCCCACCGGTCCACGAGGGGAAACCGATGCCGAACAACGAGCCGATGTTGGCATCGGGTATCGAGGTGATGACACCCTCGTCCCGCGCGCGGACGGCCTCCAGCGTCTCGGCGAACAGCAGCCGCTCCTTGAGATCCTCGAACGGGATCGCGCGGCCCGGCACCCGGAACGCCTCATGAAGGCCCGGCCACAGTCCCTGCCGGCGGCCGGAGCCGTCGTATTCGTAGAAACCGGCGCCGCCGGAACGGCCCGGCCGCCCGAACTCGTCGATCAGCCGGTCGATGACCGCCTCCGCCGCGTGCTCCTTCCAGACCCCGCCGGCGGCCTCGACCGCGGCCCTGGCCTCCTGGCGGATCTTCCTCGGCAGGGTCAGCGTGAGCTCGTCGATGAGCTGCAGCGCGCCGGCGGGATAGCCG
>NZ_CAKKTM010000218.1 GCF_920888515.1 Protofrankia sp. CiP1_Cm_nod1
GCGGGTTTGCTACTCTCGGCGAGCTCCAGCGGTCGAACCAGCTCACCCCCCGGCCCGACCCGGGCCCGCTTTCTCATGGATCTGTCCTGGCGGCGCATCTCACCGATCTGCCGCTTCTCTCGGACCATTCTTGATCGCGGTAGTAGGGATGTGAGGCTTCAGCCGTGGACGACGGCTGCTCCACGGGGCGACGGGCATCCTCAGTGGATCTTCCTGCTGCCTGTCTGGCCGCTCCCGCATCGTGAACGCCATCGGCCTCCAGCTCACTCCGGCCCGTCTGGCGTGATCCCGCGCCGGTCACGGGCTGATGATCCTCTCCTTCGGTGCGGGTGGCCGCCGTCGTCCGGGCCCTGTCCGGGGCGTGCCTATGGTGGAGCGGTGAGTGAGCGAGGGGTCTTCGACGCGGCAGCGCTGCTGACAGCGGTCGAGCAGGCGGCACCCGCCGACGCCGTGGACGCGCTCGTGACACGCCTCCAGGGCGATCTGGGAGCGCTCGGAGCATCGTTCCTGATCGCCGACTATTCCAGCGATGTCCTCGCCCGGTTCTCCACGGCGCGCGGCGGGGAGACGGCCATGGAGCGGGTGCCGGTGCACGGCACGCCCCAGGGCCAGGTGCTGCGCTCCCAGCGCCCGATGCTGAACCGCGGCGACGGGCAGATGATCATCATCGCGCCGGTCACCGCTCGCGGTGAGGCGATCGGCGTCATCGAGGTCGTCTTCGCCACGACCGACGGGGGCGTTGATGCGCCACCTGCTGGAACCTCCGCCGCGGATCACCTCGGCCATCTGACGGCCGAGATCTCGCAGGCCGCGCACCTGTTCGCGTACACGGTCGTGCTGAACCGGCGCTACACCGACCTGTTCGAGCGGGGACAGCGTACGGTACCCCTCGAACTCGCGGCCGAGATCCAACGCCGGCTCCTGCCGGACTCGTTCACCTGCGAAAGCGCGCAGGCGACGATCGCCGGCTGGATGGAGCCGTCGGCCGCCGTCGCGGGAGACACCTTCGACTACTCCTTCGGACGGGCCGACCTGTACCTGTCGCTCACCGACGCGATGGGCCACGGACTGGCCGCCGCCATCCTGGCCACCCTGACGGTCAACGGTCTGCGTAACGTCCGCCGGGAACCAGGCCCGCGTGGTCTGGCGGCGATGGCCGACCGTGTGAACACCATGATGGTCGAGCACTCCAACCTGGAGCAGTTCGTCACCGGCCTGCTGTTCCACATCGACCTGCCGACCGGCGCACTGCGCGCCGTCAACGCCGGCCACATCCCCTTCTACCTGCTGCGGGATGACATGGTGGAGCAGGTCAGCTGGCCGCCGGACCTCGCGTTCGGCATGTTCCCGGAGCACGCCTACACTGTCCGTCACCTTCAGCTGCGCTCAGGGGACCGTCTGCTGTTCGTCACCGACGGCATGGTCGACCGCAACGCGGCACGGATCGACCTGCCCACGCAGCTGGCGACAAACAGGCAGCTGCATCCCCGGGAACTCGTCCAGCAGCTGACCGGACGCGTCCTCGACGCCTGCGGCGGCGACTTGCAGGACGACGCGACGGTGATGTGCCTGGACTGGCACCAGCGCAGTGGACCACAGCGCCAGGCCGACAGCGGAGCGGACATCGGCCACGCCTCCGCCCCCGAAAAGTGACAGCGTCGTCCCGCCCGCGGCGATCCTCGCCCGGCTCACCGGCGATGCCGGGTGGGCCCGCGCGCTGGCGGCCGCGCGCATCGTCGCCAGCCGAGCCGGACACACCCGCCTGCCGTAACGGGCCACCCGACCCGAACGAGAGGGCGAGGTCTACACGGAACTGCTGCCGCCACGTGTGGTCGTTCGACGACATCATCGACCCGGTCACGCCGGACGCGCTGGCCGCTGTGCGGACGGGCAACCCGTGACGACGTCGCGGATCTACCTCGACAAGCAGACACCGTCGGTATTCAAGGCCCTGCGGGCCACGGCCGCCGAGGTGCGAGCGCGCGCCGCCGAGGCAGGGCTGTCCCGCATCACGCTGGAGCTGGTCAGCCTGCGGGTCTCGCAGATCAACGGGTGCGCCTACTGCCTGGACCTGCACACCCACCTGGCGTTGCGGGCCGGGGAAACCACCCAGCGCCTTAACGCTGGGAGGAGGAGACCTCCAACGACCAGCTCAAGACCCACCTACGCGGCCCCGGCAGGATCCTGCGCTCCCGGCTGCCCGACCTGGCCGTCCAGGAGATGTGGGCCTGGCTGACCGTGCAGTACGCGCTCACCGCCCTGATCGCCCAGGCAGCCGAGGCCGCCGACGTCGACCCCGACCGGGTCGGCTTCGCCCGGACCCTGCGCCTGGTCCGCCGTTCCGCCACCGGGACGGCGGACATTCCCCCCTGAGGACTGGAAAGCCCAGCTACCTCGGTTCCACGCCGAGATCACCCGCCGGCTCAACCCACCCCGGCGCCACCGCACCTGCCCCCGCGTCGTCGAACGCGCCCGACACAACAGCTACCGCGTCAAGAAACCCGACGAGCCCGCCTCGACCCGTCATGACGGTCCCGCCACGATCCGGCTCCACCCACTCGCCCCGCGCGCCGCGCGATCGACAAGCATCAAGATCGACGCAAGCTGAACGGCGTTGACCCAAGACCCGATCCGGAAAGATCCTCCGCGGGACAATGCGTGGGATTGCGCTTGGCAAGGACGAGCCTGTACCGGCGACAATCGAGGACTTATCAGTCCTCGATGCGCCCAGGCCGATCCTGTCGCGGCGACAACAGTAGCCGAAGCTACAACTGTAATCAGGCAAGGGCCCCGCCGGGAGCGTAAAAAGAACGGCTCTGGCGCTCGGCGGCGAGGGTGGCCAGTGGAAGCTGACTGCTCAGCTAACGGACCTGGACGGGGAACCTGGCGTCCAGGGATCGGGCGTGTACGCGGAGCCGGTGTCGCGTCGCCACTGCATCCACCGCTGGAGTTCGGCCAGCGACGTGAAGCCGCTTGCGGCGTAGTGGGCGTGCGCATCGTCCGTCACCAACGTGAACTGCGAAATGCCGCGCAACAGCCGATGGTGGAGCAGCCCGCAGACCAGCCAGCGCCCAATTCCTTTACCGCGATGGTCCGCATCGACGTAGACGTCGTCGATAAATCCGACAGCCACCCGGTCGGTCACGCAACGGGCGACTCCCCGCTGCCGACCAGCCGGATCGTAGACGCCCACGGTGAGGGAATGGTCAAGCGAGGTGTTCACAGCCTCCTGGCTACGGCCGCGCGACCAGGCGGTCTCCAGCGACAACCACTTCCACACCTGATGACGGTCCAGGAGGCCGGGATCGTCCGACAGCCTCCACTCCTCAGCCTCCAACAGCTGCCAGGGCGGGTTCACCGGATCATCCAAAGAAGTGATCATATTTTTCATTATATCGCTGGTCTCCAATCAAAGATCAGCCTTCGAAAGGTCCCGCGTCCCGGCGAGCGCGACATATACGGCCGTGTTGTCACCGCTGATCGACTCAACCTAACAAAGCACTACTAGGTCAGAGGGTGTAGGCGTACACCTGCAGGTGGAACATGTAGCCGGCGGCGGCATGGCCCCAGCCTGGGTTTCCGGGGCAGACGCCGTTCGGGTCATAGCCGTCGAAGTAGAGCGAGCTGCACCTGTAGCAGAACCGCCAGTCGGTCTGGAAGCCGCTCGGAACCGGGTTGCGGTCGTGGAGGAGAAGGTACTGGGGCCCGGTCGCCAGGTGGGTGGAGCCGCCGCGGCCGGCGCATACGCCGGGGAAGTCGTGGTAGTAGAGGACGCTGCAGTACTGGCACATCTGCCAGTCGCTCTGCTGGTACTCCGTCTCGCCAGCATGGTGGTCAGTGCTGTTGGTGAAGGGCACTCCGAAGGTCCAGCCCTGAACCCTGTGCGAGAAGCCCGCGGGGCATCGGTTCTGGACCGGCGAAGGGTACCGGACCAGGCCGTGGCACCTGTTGCAGAAACGCCAGTCAGTCTGCCACGTCCCCGACGCCGCGGCGGGTGTGGCGAGCATGGCGGTGGTGGCGGCGGTGGCGGTGGCAGTCGCCAGGCCCAGCCCGGCTGCCAGGATGCCCCGCCGTGAGACGGCGGCCGACGGTTCGTTCATGGTCATCGTGCGTCACCTTCGAGTTCGTGCACGCTCAGGCGTGCCTGTGGTGACCGCATCGTGCGCGGCGCGGTTGCCGCCGCGTATCCGTGCTGGTACTGAACCTGGGCCGCCCGCCCGGTCAGGATGGCGACAGCACAGCGCGCTTCTCGGTCCCACCCGGCCCGCGGCCGGCAGCCGCGCCCCGCGGGCGGGCGGGATCCGGGCGCGTTGGTGCGAGGGTCAGGATGGGTCGGGGCCGGTGGCGAGGACCTCGGCGGGGGTGATGGAGGGAAGGTCGTGGGCGGCACCGACCGGGGCAGGTGATCCGGCCGGCGTGGGTGTTGTGGTTGCGGGCCAGCGCCGGGTCGTGGCGCAGGGGCAGACCTGGGTACGACCCTTGCCGAGCGGCTCGGGGGGCCGAACCGCTCGGCAAGCCGGGCCGTGGTCCGCGAACGCCGCGACCAGCGCGCGTTCGAGCGTGTCGAGTGCGGATGGCTCCGGACTTCGCCGGGCGAGTTCGCTACGCCGGTAGAAGGCGTGTTCGGAACAGCTCGAGGACCCGGTCGAGTGCCGCCCGTGTCGGCTGGCCCGGCTCGTCGATGAGGTGCTCGGTGACGACGGAGTGTGGCTTCATCCTGGCCTCGGGGTTGGCGCTGCTGTCGTCGAGCTCGATGGCGACGAAGGCGTCGCCCAGCTGCTCCCGCAGGAACTGGAAGCGCTCAGCCGGTGAGAGGCTGTCGCCCCGGAAGCGCAGGCCGAGCACCTGCAGGCCCTCCGCCGCGCACCGTCCCCTGACCACGTCGAGGTCGGCGGCGGAACAGTCGATGGCCCTCTTTCTGGCCTTGGTGAAGGGAAACGGCAGGGACGGCTCCGCCAGCACTGGAGCGATCAGGCTGGGGTGCGTCGCCATCGCCAGCGCGAACCCGCCGGTGAAGCACATGCCAATGACGCCGACACCGGGCCCGCCGCAGCGCGCGTGCTCGTCCGCGGCGAGGGCACGCAGCCACGAGACCACAGGTGACGTGCGGCTCGTCGCCCAGACGGTGAACTCCCGGCTGACGCAGGCTGGAACAGCCGACGACAGCCCGTACCGCAACGTGCCCAGCCTGCCGGCGGCGAGCGGGTCCTTGCCGGGGACGCCGAACAGGTGCGGCATCACCGCGGTGCAGCCGATGTCGATGACCCGGCGGGCGAACGTGGCCACCTTCGGCGTGATACCCGGCAGCTCCGCGATCACGATCACGGCCGGGCCCGTGCCGGCTCGGTACACCGTCCGGGTCCTGCCGTCGTGGGTGAAGTCCTTCATCTCGAAATCGGCGAGACTGTCGTCGGCCATGGCGGACAGTCAAGCAGAACGTTCATGCTCCCGTGAGACCGGCGCGCCCTCGCAGTTCGCGACTTGGAGTGACCGTCATGTGGGTGACGTGAGACGCCTGGTGGGCCTGGTGCGTTCACCGGTTTCTTGATCAGAAAAGGCGGGCGGATGCGCCGACACCCTGCCCGTTCACTGATCCCCGCCTCGGAGTTCACCGGCTTCCAGTTCCCACCGGAAGTGACCGTGCTGGCGGCCCCTGATACCTCCGCTACAACCTGTCGTACTGGGACGCCAACGAACTCCTGCGGGAACAGGGCGCCTGCTGTCCCGCTTGCGCTGCCGTGTGGGCAATCTTGGCGGTTTGCCGGGCTACGCGTGCCGCGGCTGGATCGCCGACGCCGAGGATGGCGGCCGTCGCTCAGACGAGCCGGGGACGCTCTCGGCGCCCGTCCTCAGCATGCTCAGGGAACCCGGGGCAGTTCACTTCTGAACGAGGACGAGGGCCCACTCGGGCGCCGGCAACGCGTCCTGACGGCGCGGATACCGCCTGCCGAGCGGGCCGCCTTGAAGTGTCTCTACCCGGCCACCATGGCTCTGGATCCCACCGGCACCGCCCGCACCCGCTGGTCGAACAAGTGGAAAAGCGCATTGAATGCATTCGACGTGACTTTCGACGGACGCCTGACCGCCGGTAGGAAGTAACCCCAACAAGATCACATACACCGTTAAGTCGGCAGACCCGACGGTGGCTGGTCCGCCCGCCGGCACTCGATCCCGATGTCAGATCAACGGCCAGTCGCGACCGCCTGCCCTTTGCTGTTCCAGCCGGCCCGGCGTCATCGAATCCGGCCCGGTGGAAGTGGATGTCCTTGGCGTTCGGCCCAGGCGCCGCGTTCAGTCCAGGCGGCTGTCGGCCAGGTCGAGCCAGCGGTCGACCTCGTCGGCCGCGAAGTGCCGGACGGCCCAGTCCACCATGCGCAGGCTCAGATGCGCCCACGCCGGACGGACGACCCCGTCGGGCAGCGCATCGACGATCTCATCGATGCGCTCGAGGACGCCAGGCTCGGCGAATTGTGGGTGGACGCCGAAGCGCAGCGTCACCAGGTCCAGGCGACGATCGCCCCGCCCGGCGCCGTCCCAGTCAACCACTCCGGTCACCCGGCCGGCGACCGCGAGGACGTTGCCGGGATGGAAGTCGACGTGCACGGCATCCTCACCCGGCAGAGCGTCGGGATAGGCATCCGCCACGGCGAGCACCCACCGCTCCAGGGCGGCGGCCCGCCGACTATGGCGCCGCAGCGGCTCGTGCAGGCAGTAGCCCGGACCGTCGTGGCGCAGGTGAAGCCGGACCGGCGGCACGTCCGCCCGCCCCGACAGGGCGCCCGCCTGCAGGCCGTTGAGGTCCAGCAGCCGGTCCAGAAGCCGATGCGTCAGATAGTCGATCTTCTGGCCGGGTAGGCGTTCCTGGACGAGCGCGACGGCCGGACCGACCTGGACCGCCAGCTCGACGGCGGGAGCCGGGTATCCGGCGGTTCGCAGCGTCTCCACGACGGCGAGGGGACCGGCACGCAGGTCCGCCAGGGTGGTGTTCGGCCGCCAGGTGAGCACCGACCGGTGGCCGCCGGGCCCACGCACGTACGCGGCACCGACCTGGCCTCCCGGACACGGACCCTCCACGAGGAGACGAATGCCGGTGCTGGCGGCGACCGCCTCGACGACGCGTTCGGCGTCGAGCCGTTCGGCACGCGGCCAGTCCGGCGCGGGCGACGTCACGGCCCTGATTCTGCCCGGCCAGACCGGACAGCAGATCACCCGATGTTGTCCACCGCTGTCACCTCCGTTGCGCAGGCGCTTCTGCTCCTTGGTCCTCCACCGGTAGAGCACTCCCTCGACCGCACGGATGGTCGTCTCACCGAGTAGTTCGACGATTTCTTCCTGGCTGTAGCCGTCGATCGTCAGCGCACTTGCAGGGACCGCCGGATCATGACCGGTCGCCGCGCCTGGCAACGATCTTGTTGGCCACCGGCGGCGCGTCGACCGTCGTCGTAGCTGGCCGGACGCGTGCGATACCGAGGCGATTCAGTACCGGTCCAGCGTGTGCGCGTAGGGCACCGGCAGCTTCGCGGTGCCGCCACCCGGAAACCACGCCGAGCATGTTCGCCGGTGACGTTCGGGGATGCTCGCCGTGAATGCCGACACGTCAGCGGCCGAGGAGTATCCGAGGAGCAGGCGGACCAGAAGCCCGCTGTCGGGGATGAGCTCGCCGCCTGCCAGTTCGTCCATCGCGGCGTCGACGGCGGCGGTACCGCGGTCCCGGCGCCGGAGTTCCGGTTCGAGCGTGGCCAGCAGCTCGGATCGGTTCAGGATCGCGGCCATCATCCCGCCGGTCGGCGGGAACTCCTGCTGGTAGGCGCAGCCCAGGCGCCGCGCGAGCCGCCCGACGACGCCGTCCAACGGCTCCCGCACCCGAAACTCGCTGACCCGCAGCTCCCAGGCGGACCTGGCGATGTCGGCGAGCAGGCACAGGGCGATACTCGTGTCGCGGGCCGCCATCTCCTGGACAGTCAGCCCGAAGTAGCTATCGCCGAACGACCGGCCCGCCACGATCGCGTATCCCGCGAGCGTCCCCTCGGCTTCCACGACGAGGATCTCCGAGCCCGGTCGCCATGTCGTCTGGGGTACCAGACGGTTCCAGTACGCGGGGCGTTCGTGCGTCCACGGCCGCTGGGCGTGCGTCGCGTTGTAGAGGTTCACCATGGCCGGTAGATCCCCGGTCGAGCCGGGCCGGACGCGTGCAGCAGCCGGCGCAGCGGCGGCAGCGGCGCGTTCGAGGTCGCGAACGCGCATGTCCAGGTGGCCCTCGGCAACGGACGTGACGAAGCCGAACTTCTCGTACACGCCCTGGATGCCGCTGGAAACCGTGGCGACGTTCACCCGCCGTGACATGCCGTCCAGCGCCTGGCGGAGAAGCCGGCCCATGTGGCCACGCCGGCGGAAGGAGGGTTGGATCTCCACCCCGCCGATACCCTCGGCGTCGACGGCCACGGCGCCGAACCGCCACCGGAAGGAATGCACCTCCAACTCGCCGACGGGCGTGTCCTGGTTTGCCACCAGCCGGCAGTAGCGCACGGACCGGTTACCCGCACCCGACTCGATCGTCTCCGTGTAGCGCAGACCGGGTTCCAGCACGACGTCGACCACCGGGTGCATGTCCCGAATGTCTTCCCCCCGGCTAGATCACACAAGGCGGGTTGGCCAACCATCCCGCCACTTGGCCGCTCCGAGCGGTGGATCGTGGTTGTTGGTCAGCGTCAGGACGCCGGATGTGGCTGAGATGTGGCTGGTGTCGTTCAGGGTCTGCGGCCGTGGAAGGTGTGGCGCAGGTCGTTCACCCAGGCGTCGGGGTTCTCCCAGGGGATGAAGTGGCCGCCGTGGTCGTGGGCGTTGACGTTGACGTGGTTGAACCAGCCGGCCTGCGGGCCGGTCGTGAACGCCTGGACCCGCTCGGCGGCGGTGTGGATGCCGGGCGGGTTCTCGTAGGTGACGAGGGTGAGGCCGACCGGGGCCTGCACGGCCGGGGTGCGGTCGTGGGCGGGGGTCCAGGGGTAGCGGTTGGCGTTGGCGTAGTAACGCATCGAGGTGGCGATGGAGTTGTTCACCCAGTAGATCGTGGCGTGGGTGAGCAGGTCGTCCGTGGTGAAGACGGACTCGAGGTCGCCGTCGTTGTCGCTCCAGGCGTTCCAGCGCTCCAGGAGCCAGGCGAGCAGTCCGGCGGGTGAGTCGCTCAGGGCGTGGGCCAGGGTGGCGCCGTCGAGCATGTGCACGGCGAGGTGGGACGCCGAGCGACGGTCGAGTTCGATGATGCGGGCGCGGACGTCGGCGGGCTGGTCGTCGGTGAGGGGCCGGTTGCGGGCGAAGTCCCAGGCGCGGGGGCCGGTGAAGAAGTCCAGCGGCAGCCCGGAGCCGATGTGGATGCCGTACAGCTCGTCGGGGTACTTGTGGCCGAGCTGGCTGGAGACGATCCCGCCGATGTCGCAGCCGGCGGCGGCGTACCTGTCGTAGCCCAGGGTCTCGGTCATCAGGGTGTGCCAGAGGTCGGCGACCTTCCAGAAGTTGACGTCCGGGAAGCCGGTGAGCGGGCCGGGGAAACCGAAGCCGGGCAGGGACGGTACGAGGACGTCGAACGCGTCGGTGGGGTCACCGCCGAACGCGGCCGGGTCGGCGAGCGGGTCGATCACCTTCGACCAGTGCCAGAACGTCCACGGCCAGCCGTGGGTGAGGATCAACGGGATCGGGCGGGGGCCGCGGCCGGGCCTGCGCAGGAAGTGCACCGGGACACCGGCGACGCTCGCCTGGTAGTGCTCGTAGGCGTTGATGGCGGCCTCGGCCTGGCGCCAGTCATAGCCGTCCCGCCAGTAGGCGACCAGCTCACGCAGATAGCTGTCCGGGACGCCGTAGGACCAGTCCCCGTTCCCCTCGTCCAGCGGCGGACGGGTCCGTGTGAGACGGGCGTGCAGGTCATCGAGGACCTTGTCGGGCACATGGATCGGGGCGGGCTCCAGGGGGAAGGCGTGCGGGGTGGTCATCGCGTGGTTCCTTACTGGACAGGGGGAAGCGGCCCCGTCGGGCTGGTGGGTGGTTGGGCGGCGAACCGGCATCCGCAGAGCCAGCGGGTGTACCGGCTGCGCAGCTACCTGTTCTGCGCGCTGTGTGGGGGGCGGATGCTCGGGAAGTCCGTCCGGAACACCCCCTACTACGTGTGTTCACCGAAGAAGGGCTACAACCCGCCGGGTCATCCTGCCATCTCCAGCTTCTGGATCCGGGAGGAGGCGCTGCTGGCCGGCCTGGGTGGTTTCCGCGCCGAGCGGGTCTTCGGCCGCTACCGGCATGATCTCCTTGGTGCCCATCTGGACGGCGTCGCCGCCGCCCGGCAGGAGGAACGTGACCGGCGGTTGGTCGCCCTGCGCACGGCTCTCACCGAGACCGAGAGCAGGAGGCAGCGGCGGCTGCTGACCACGTTGGAAACGCGGGATGGTCCTACCGGGGCGGTGTTCTCCCGCGTGCAGCAGCGGATCGCGGATGCCCTGGGCTCCGCAGGGAAGACGGTCGTGCGAAGCACGACCTCAGGGGTCCGGGGGCCGCCCCCCGGGCAGATATCGCGGCCCCGGCAAAGCCGATCAGAGATCGGCGAGCACGACAAGCCAGCGCGTGCCCCCGGTGGGATTCGAACCCACACTGTCGGTGGTTTGAGCACCGTCTCTCTGCCGTTGGAGTACAGGGGCCGGCAGTCACGGTCCGCGGACGCTGGGTCTTGAAGTTGCTGGCGAACCGGTCAATATGCAGGTAGAGCTTCCTCCATGACTGTAGCCGGGTAAGGTGCGGATCGACCGGCCGCCCCACGCCGCGGCGAGTCAACAGTGTGATCCTAGCCCTGCGAGCCCAGGAGTCCGACTCGATGAGCCAGCCATCCTCGACCCCCCGCCGGGTGCTGATCGCCGAGGACGAGGCGCTGATCCGCCTCGATCTGCGGGAGATGCTCCAGGAGGAGGGCTACGAGGTGGTCGGTGAGGCCGGCGACGGTGAGGTGGCGGTCAGTCTCGCCACCAAGCTGCGTCCCGACCTGGTCATCCTCGACGTCAAGATGCCCCGGATGGACGGGATCGACGCCGGCGCGCACATCGCCAAGGAGCGGATCGCGCCGGTGGTGATCCTGACCGCGTTCAGCCAGCGGGATCTCGTGGAGCGGGCCCGGGACGCCGGGGCGATGGCCTACGTCGTCAAGCCGTTCCAGAAGAAGGACCTGCTGCCGACGATCGAGATGGCGATGAGCCGGTTCACCGAGATCGTCAGCCTGGAGGCCGAGGTCGAGGACCTGCAGGGCCGCCTGGAAGCCCGCAAGATCATCGAACGGGCGAAGGGGGTCCTGCAGACCGAGCACGCCATGACCGAGCCGGACGCCTTCCGCTGGATCCAGCGCACGTCGATGAACCAGCGGCGCACGATGCGGGCGGTGGCCGAGGCCGTGCTGGCCGGTGACCTGCTGCCCGGCGAGGCCCTGCCCGGAGCGTGACCACCGCCCGCAACCTGCTCGGGCGGAACCGGAGGAACGAAGAACGAAGAACGAAGAACATGGTCGGACGGCTGACAGCCATGCTCGGACGGCTGTTCGTCACTGGGCCGCGGCGGCGGCTACACCGGGTGTTCGCCGTTGTGGTCGCTGTGATCGTGGTCCTCGTGGCCGTTCTCGCGGTGGCGCTCACGGGCGGTTCGCCGGCTCACGGGCCGTCCGCCACGCGGACCAGGACGGCCACGCTCGGGCTGATCGCACCGCTGTCCGCGGACCGCGCATCCGTGGGTACGGCAGTGCGCAACGCCGTTCGCCTCGCGGTCGACGAGGCGAACGCCCAGGGCACGATCCCGGGCTGGAAGGTCCGGCTGAGCGTCCAGGACGACCTGTCCAGGCCGGACGGCGGCGCCCGCGCCGCGGGGACGCTCGCCGCCGACCAGACCCTGATCGGCGTGGTCGGGCCGCTGAGCTCCACGGTCGCGATGGTCGCCCTGCCCACCCTGGACGCCGCCGGGATCGCGGTGATCTCGCCGTCCAACAGCCAGCCCGAGCTGACCGGCGCCCCCTCGTCGGCCGCGCCGGCCCCGTCGACGGCCCGGAGCAGGCCGTACCGGACCTACTTCCGGCTGAGCGGGACGGATGTGCTCGCGGCCCGTGACGCCGCCGAGTTCGCGGTGCGGGCCAGTGGCCGCCAGCGGATCGCGGTGGTCGACGGCGGCCCGGACTTCGGTATCTCGCTCGCGCGGCGGTTCGCCGCCGAGGCTGCCCGGCTCGGCGCGGCCGTCACCGGGACGCACCGGGTCGACGGCAGCACCGACGACACGGCCGAGGTCGAACAGGTGGCCCGCTCCCTGCGCGCCGAGGCACCGGACCTGGTGTACGTGGCGACCGGCCCCGCCTTTGCCGGGAAGCTGCGCGAGGAACTGGCCGAGCACGGCCCGGCCGTGTCCATCCTGGGCTCCGACGGGCTGTTCGACTCCCACTACCTCGAGCGGACGCGGGACACCGCCGAAGGAGACCTGATCGCCGATCTTGGTGCGCCCCTGTCCGCGCTGCCGGCGGCCGGGCGGTTCGCGGCCGCCTACCTGGGCCGCTGGCCGGCGGAGAAGGACGGCGGCAGCCCGGCTACCGGCGCTCCGGCTGGCGGTGTCTCGCCCGCTGGCGCTCCGTCTGCTGGCGCCCCGCCCGCTGGTGGCCTGTCTGTCGCCGGTCCGTCTGCTGCCGGTCCGTCTGTTGGTGGTCCGGCCGGCGGTAGCCCGGCGGCGGCCGGACCGGCTGGTGACGGTGAGGCCCGCGACGGCGGCCACGCCGTCGCGCCGGCCTCACCGGCCGCCTCCCCGGCGCCGGGCGTCGACGGGATCCCCTCGGTCGCCGCCTACGCCTACGACGCGGCGCAGGCGCTGCTGCGGGCCGCGGCCGGCGTCCTGCCCGGCCGCGACATGGTGGACGAGGCCGCCAGGGCGGCGATCGTCACCGCTGTCGGGCAGGGCCGCTTCCCCGGTGTCACCGGTGAGGTCGGCTTCGACGCCTGGGGCGACCCGCTGACGTCGGTGGTGACCGTCTACGAGGTCCGCGGCCAGCGCTTCGTCCCCGTGTGGAGCCGCCGCTCCGGGTAGCCGCGGGCCGCCGCGGTCAGGGATGGCGGACGGTCGCGGGCAGGTCGTGGGGTGCGGTGGGGCCCCCGGCGGACGTGGTGGCGTGGGCCCGCTGCTCGGGCAGGGCCGGCGGGCCGAGGAGCTTCTTGCCCTCGACGTCGATGTCGGGCAGGAGCCGGTCCAGCCATGCCGGCAGCCACCAGGCGTGCCGCCCGGCCAGGGACATCACCGCCGGCACCAGGGTCATCCGCACCACGAACGCGTCCACGAGCACGCCGAAGGCGAGCGCGAAGCCGATCGACTGGATGATCGCCTGATCGGACAGGATGAACCCGGCGAACACGCTGATCATGATGATCGCGGCCGCGGTGACGACCCGGGCGCCGTGCCGGAAGCCGGTGACCACCGCGTCGTCCGGCCCGAGGCCGTGGACGAACTCCTCGCGCATCCGGGTGACCAGGAAGACCTCGTAGTCCATGGCCAGGCCGAACAGGACACCGATGAGGAAGATCGGCAGGATGCTGACGATGGGGCCGGTCGTCGCGACGCCGAGGACGTCCATCAGCCAGCCCCACTGGAACACGGCCACCACCGCGCCGAACGTGGCGACGACACTGAGCAGGAAGCCCGCGGTCGCCTTCAGCGGCACGAGGACGCTGCGGAAGACCAGGACGAGCAGCACGAACGCCAGCCCGACGACGACCGCGAGGTAGGGCAGCAGCGCGTCGGAGAGCTTCTCGGACACGTCGATGTTGATCGCGGTCTCACCGGTGATCGCGGTGCTGGCGCCGGTGGCGGCCCTGATCGCCGCCGCCTGGCCGCGGATGGTGTGCACCAGGTCCTCGGTGGCGGCCTCGCTCGGCCCGGAGGCGGGGGTCACCGACAGCGTCGCGGTGTCACCCGCGGGGCTGAACGTCGGCGCGGTCACCGCGGCCACGCCCGGCAGCCCGGCGATGGTCCGGGAGACCTCGTCGACGGCCGTGTGCGGGTCGGCGCTGGCCGTGCCGTCCACCACGAGCAGCAGCGGGCCGTTGAAACCCGCCCCGAACCCGGCGGTGAGCTGGTCGTAGGCCCGGCGCTGGGTGCTGTCCGGCGCGGCCGTGGCGTCGGTGGGCAGGCCGAGGCGCAGATCGGCCGCGGGCACGGCGAGCAGGCCCAGGGCCAGCACGGACACGGCGACGGCGATGCCGCGACGCCGCACGATCAGGCGTGCCCACCGCTGGCCCGCCGTGGGGCCGCCGCCGTCGCCTTCGGGGTCGCGGGCGCGCAGCCCGGGGA
>NZ_CAKKTM010000219.1 GCF_920888515.1 Protofrankia sp. CiP1_Cm_nod1
CCGCTGGCCCGCCGTGGGGCCGCCGCCGTCGCCTTCGGGGTCGCGGGCGCGCAGCCCGGGGATGCGCCCGCCGGTCAGCCGCCGCCCGGCGAAGCCGAACAGGGCGGGCAGCAGGGTGAGCGCGACGAGCACGGCGACGGCGACGGTGCCGGCGGCGGCCAGCCCCATCGACGTCAGGAACGGGATGCCCACGACCGACAGCGCGGCCAGCGCGATGATGACGGTCAGACCGGCGAACACCACCGCCGAGCCCGCGGTGCCCACCGCGCGGCCCGCGGCCTGCTCGCCGTCGGACCCCAGGGAGAGCTCGTGCCGGTAGCGGGAGGTGATGAACAGCGCGTAGTCGACACCGACCGCCAGGCCGAGCATCAGGGCGAGCGTCGGGGTGCTGGAGCCGATGTCGATGAACCCGGTGGCGATCTGGACGCACCCGATGCCGATCATCACGCTCAGCAGCGCGGTGAGCAGGGGGAAGCCGGCCGCGACCAGCGAGCCGAAGGTGATGACGAGCACGACGGCGGCCACGGCCAGGCCGATGACCTCGGTGGCGCTCTGTTCGGGCGCCCCCTCCACCGCGGTGCCGCCGAACTCGACGCCGATCCCGGCGTCGCGGGCCGTCGTGGCGGCGGCGAACAGGCTGTCCCTGGCCTCGTCGGTGACCTCGCCCGGCTGCACCTTGTAGGCGACCTGCGTGTAGGCGGTGCGCCCGTCCCGGGAGACACCGTCCCGGAGGAACGGGTCGCTGGCCTGGGCCACCTGCGGCGCCCTGGTGATCCGCTGGACGGTGTCGGTGACGGCCTGTCTGCGCGCACCCTCGGTGAGCGGACTGTCCGTGACGGTGAAGACCACGCGCGCGGTGGCCGCGTCGGCGCCGGCGCCGGGCATGCGTTCCCGCAGCAGGTCGACCGCTTTCTGGGATTCGGTCCCCGGGATGGAGAAGGTGTCGGAGGTCGGGCCGGACAGGGTCGCCGCGCCGGCCCCGATGAGGGCCAGCACGACGACCCACAGGGCGACGACCAGCCGCCGGCGGCGGTAGGCCGTGCGTCCGAGCCGGTACAGGTAGGTGGCCAACGGATCTTCTCCTTGGGTCGACAGGGCGCTGCGGATGAGCGCCGCTTGCCAGCGTCACTAGCCGATCGGCAGGTCTTCTCCAAAAGGAAGCTAGCCGTTCGTCTAGGAAATGGCAAGCTGATCGGCTGGTTACCGACCTGCCGTTCGGCTAGCATTAAGATCGATGAGCGCGCAGGACGCGACAGTGCTGCTCTGTCAGCTGCGCTTCGGCCGACCTGTCGGCCCGCCTGTCGCGCGAGATGATGCCTGGTGATGGCGCCCAGATCGTCCGCGCGGATGGGGATCAGCCGGACAGGCGGCCCGCGCAGCCAGGACAATCCGGACGAGCAGACGGACAGACGGACAGACGGACAGACGGACAGGAGGTCGGAGGCGGTGGCGACACAGCTCGAACCGGCGGGCCCTCGGGAGGGGACGGGGCGGAAGAAGCTGCTCGCGGCGGCCCTGGACCTCTTCGCCGAGCGAGGCGTCAGCGGGACGTCACTACAGATGATCGCGGATGCGCTCGGCGTGACCAAGGCGGCCGTCTACTACCACTACAAGACCAAGGACGACATCGTCCTCGCGGTGGTCAACCCGGCGATCGAGGAGCTCGCCGCGATCGCGAGCGAGGCCGAGCGGAAGCGCTCCCGTGCCGCCCAGGTCGAGACCGTGCTGGCCGGCATCATCGATCTGATCATCCGTAACCGGTCGCTCTACGCCGTGCTCCAGGGTGACCTCGCGGTCGCGCACGTCCTGAGCGAACACGGGGCGTTCCCCGAGCTGAGCAACCGGATCCTGGTGCTGCTCACGGGGCCTGATCCCGATCCCGGCGGCATCGTGGCCGCGAGCATCCTGCTCTCCGGGCTGCGCGAGGCCGGGTTCGGCCCGCAGGTCGCCGACATCGGCGACGAGGAGCTGCGTGGCCACATGCTCGGCTGCGGCCGGCGCCTGCTCCGCCACCGCCGGCCGCCGGCCGCCACCGCCTGAGGCCGCCCCGCATCCGGCATCCGGCATCCGGCATCCGCGGCATCCGGCACCCGGTGCCGCCGGTGGGGGAGCCCGACGCGGAGGTGACGGACTGACGGGGGCGGGCTGCCGGAGCGGCTTCCGCGGTGGCACGGAATCCCGCCCCGGCTTATCCCCGATGGTTTCTGGAATTCTGCCGGGCGGCCGGGGGGAGCGCCTCGTCCGGTGCCACCGGCCAGTGCCGGGGCGAGGGCCCGAGCGTGCGCAGCCGTGCCATTTGCAGGCGACACCAGGGTGATATCTTCAGAGAACCGTCCAGAACGTCCTCGGAAAACGCCGGCCATGGTGCCCAGTATGCCTCGGCGACCTCCTCGGGGTTGATCCGGAAATCGCTTGACGCCTGCGTGAAGAACACCGGGCAGATCTCGTTCTCCACGGTGCCGTCGGCCATCACGCAGCGGTAGCGGAACGTCGGCAGGGCCAGGTCGATGCGCTGGACGTGCAGGTTCAGTTCTTCGGCCAGCCGCCGTGAGACGGCCGTCCGGAAATCCTCACCAGGGGCCGGATGGCCACAGCAGGTGTTGGTCAGCACCCCTGGCCAGGTGCGTTTCGCATGAGCCCGCCGGGTGACGAGTACGCGGTCGGCATCATCGAAGACATAGCAGGAGAACGCCAGGTGCAACGGCGTCCGAGGCCCGTGGACGGTGGCTTTCGGGGCGACTCCGACCGCCTCTCCGGACGGGCTGAGAAGAACGACGAGCTCCGGGGCCGCGCCGTCCGCTCCGTCCGATCCGTGGGAATTCGTTGACGATGGCGTCCGGGCATACGGTCGGGAATGGCTCATGGAAACAATGGTAACAGCGCCCGCCGGCAGCCGTTCGCGTCGGAGCGCATTTCCTGAATCGGAGGGTCATTGACCCGTGACAATCGACACCCTGGCGGTGGCGAGCCCGAGTTCGCCGGCGCCCAGGGGCGCGAAGAAGCTGGCGACCGCCTCGTCGCTGACCTCGGCCAGGGCCGCCGGTGACCAGCGGGGACGGCGGTCCTTGTCGACGACCTGGGCCCGGATGCCCTCGGCGAGGTCGTGCGAGCGCAGGCAGGTGCTGGAGACCCGGTACTCCTGGTCGAGCACCGCCTCCAGGCTGGGCAGCTCGGCGGCCGACCGGAGCGAGCGCAGGGTGACCTTGAGCGCGGTGGGCGATCTTTTCGCGATCTCCTCCGCCGCGGCGGCGGCCGGCCCACCGTGCTCGTTCAGCCGGCCCAGGATCTCCTCGACGGTCCCCGCCGCGTAGCAGTGGTCGATCCAGCCCGCCTGCGCGGCCAGCGCGCTGGCCGGGGGCGGCTCGGCGAAGGAGCGGACCACCTCGACCGGGTCGCGCTCGTCACCGCTGCCCAGCGCGTCGACCAGCGCGCCGAGCCGGCCGCTGGGCACGTAGTGATCGGCCAGCCCGTGCTGGATGGCGTCGGCGCCGGATATCCGCGCGGTGGTGAGCGCGATGTGGGTGCCCGACTGGCCGGGCATCCGGGACAGCAGATAGGTTCCGCCGACGTCGGGCACGAGGCCGATGGCGACCTCGGGCATGGCGACCAGGGAGCGCTCGGTGACCACCCGTACGCTGCCGTGCGCGGAGACGCCGACGCCCCCGCCCATGACCAGCCCGTCCATCAGCGCGACATACGGTTTCGGGTAGTGACCGATGCGGGCGTTGAGCCGGTACTCGTCGACCCAGAAGCCCAGCGCGGCGCTGCCGCCGGAGCTGACGTCGTCGTAGATGGACCGGATGTCACCGCCGGCGCACAGCCCCCGCTCGCCGGCACCGTCGATCAGTACCGCCCGGATGCGCTCGTCGTGCTCCCAGGCGGTCAGGGCGTCGGCGATGCGGCGCAGCATGCCGTGGCTGAGCGCGTTGATGGCCTTCGGCCGGTTGAGCGTGATCCGGCCCAGCCGGCCGCGGACGGTGAGCAGTACGTCGTTCATCGCTTTCCCTCCGGTGCCCGGCGGGACCCGGCGGCCCGCACGGTAGGACATCCAACAATGTCGGCTGATACCGCGCGGTCTCAAGCGATACCCCGCGGCCCGCGACTTACCGGCGGGCACGCACCGTGGGCCGGGAGCTGTGAGCGTGTGCCGGCCTGCCGGTCCTATAGCCGGTTCCGGAGCCGGTTCCGCTTCCCGTGCTGTGACGCTCTCCGCCGTTCCCGATCCCGGTTGCCGCTGGGCCCGGTGGTCCGGACCTGCGAGGAGAGAGCGTATGACTGAGACCGACGAGCTGTACCGGTCGTGGCGGACGGCGTCCGGGGGTGTCGTGCGGTACGGGCCTGAGTCCGGGCTCCGGATCGAAGATGGGGCAGGACGGGCACGACCGCGGCCAGCAGGTGATCGCGTCCGCCTTCGCCGACCTCGGGTTCGACGTGGACGTGGGCCCGCTGTTCCAGGCCCCGGCGGAGGTGGCGCGGCAGGCCGTCGAGGCCGATGTGCACATCATCGGGGTCTCCTCGTTCGCCGCCGGCCATCTGACGTTCGTGCCCGCGCTGCGCGCCGAACTCGCCGGGCACGCCGGGCACGCCCGGCGCGTCGGGATCACCGGGGTGCCGGGGGTGGGGAAGTCGACGTTCATCGACGCGCTCGGCACCTATCTGACCGGTTGCGGGCACACTGTGGCCGTGCTCGCCGTCGACCCGTACCGGCGGCAGCATCCTGGGTGACCGGACGCGGATGGCCCGGCTCGGGACCGACCCGGCCGCGTTCGTGCGCCCCTCGCCGACGTCGGGGACCCTCGGTGGGGTGGCCCGGGCGGCCCGGGAGTCCATCGTGGTGATGGAGGCGGCCGGTTACGACGTCGTCCTGGTCGAGACGGTCGGTGTCGGGCAGTCCGAGGTGACCGTCGCCGGGATGGTCGACACCTTTCTGCTGCTGTGCCTGGCGCGTACCGGCGATCAGTTGCAGGGCATCAGGAAGGGGGTGCTCGAGCTCGCCGACATCGTCGCGTCAACAAGGCCGACGGTCCCTACGAGGGGGGCGCGCGCGTCGCCGCGTAGGAGCTGGCCGGCGCTCTGCGGCTCCTGCGGGCCGGTGACGGCGGCTGGAGCACACCGGTGCTGATCTGCAGCGCCATGACCGGTGCGGGTCTGGAGGAGGTCTGGCGGACCGTCGAACGCCACCGGGAGACGCTGGCCGCGCCGGCGGTCTGGCGGCCCGCCGGCGCGGCCAGCAGGTCGCCTGGACGTGGGAGATGATCCGCGACAGGCTGCTCGCGCGGCTGCGTACCGACCCGCGGGTGGGCGCGCTGGCCGCCGGCATCGAACGGCAGGTCCGCGCCGGCGAGCTCACCCCCGCACTCGCCGCCGACCGCATCCTGGAGACCTTCCTCAGGGAGCCACCCGGGGTGGCCTCCGAGAGACCTCGCTGACAACGGCACCACGGCCCGGACCGAACGTCTCCTACGGGCGCATGCAATGATCCACCGCTTGCTTCCTTGGTGGCCACAATGTGATCTGTCGGATTTCCTCCAGAATGCGACCTGAGGTACTTGGGTATCATGGCTGCGGGAGGTGAGCGTCATGACCACCGTCGGACCCCGTCGCCAGGCCCCACTGAAGGTCGACCCAGCGACGGACGAGTTGATCTCGCAGGCCGCGCACTTCCTGGGCATGTCGAAAAAGGACTTCGTCGCCGAGGCGGTCAGGACCTACCTCGACCAGCGCCGGGAGGAGGTCCGCCGGGGCATGGTCGCCTCCATGAAGGTCCTCGACGGCTCCCTGTCCGCGGGTGTGGCCGCGCTGACCGGTCTGTCGGCGGAGCGGATCGAACAGCTCGGCGGCGTCGGCGACTGGGAAACGTGACCGTATGCCGGTCCGCCCGACCCTGCGCTGCCTGCGTGAGGACCTGCACCTGCCGCTCCCGCCGGCCAGCGTCCCCCTCGACCAGGTCGGCCACCCGCTGCTGGCCAAGGCCGGTGAGCAGTTCGCGGACCCGGACACCCCGCACGAACGGATCCGCAGCGCTGTGATTCTCTCCCGCGTCCCAGGCTGCGCCACCGACGGCTGGTTCCCCGAGCACGCCCTCCCCGAACGCCACCTCCTGCCCGCCGAGCAGGCCTGGTCCAACCTCATGGACCCCAAAGCCGCCGCCCATCTCCTCGACGACCAGGACTGAATGAACAGGGTCCCAAGCAGAATTTCATGATCGCTGGCACAAGGCGGGCCGAAGCCGTCCGGACCACCAGGTCTACGGAACGCATGTTCGATTCTGTCGTCGATGTCGCAGGCCGGCCGGTCGCCGGACATCGGCCCCGGACCACATCCGTCCGGCAACGGGGAGGGGCGGGAAGGGTCACGGGGCCGTCAGCCCGTGAAGATCAGATCAGGTCACAAGCGAGCCAGTTCCCTGGCCGCGACCAGGTCCGGGAACACCACCTCCCACACCTCGATCGGCGACACGGTGTCGCCTTCACGCAGCCGCACCGGATGAGCCGTGAACTCCACCCCGTCCGGCACCAGATCCGCTGAAGGACGCGCTCCGGTCACCACCACCCGAGGATCGCCACCGGCCGCCAGACGCTCCCGCCGTAGCCGCAGCCCCACCGCCCACGCCACCCGGGACCGCACCAAGGGCGTGAACCGCCGGTGCACCATCACCAGACCCACCCGGGACAACTGCGCCATGCCGACACTCGCCCCGACCATCACATCGGCCTGCACGTCCATCACGTCGTAACGCACCATGATCTGACCACCAGAGGCCGAGTTCAACGGGTCAGAAAGCACGCCCAAGACCAGACCATCCAGATAGCCCACCAGCAGATCCGGCAGATCACGCATGTGGAGTTCCCACGGCGCCGCACCCGCCGCCACTACCCCGGTCACGACCCCGACCCTGACCGGCCGACCGAGCCCGTCACAGCAGCACCGCCCGGCCCACGAACCGCAACGGGCATGGTGGTCGACCTCGACGCGTCGTTCGCGTCACAGCAGCACCGCCCGGCCCACGAACCGCAACGGCACCGTCCGCCAGACACCTCCGACAAGCCGAGAGCCGCCGCATAGGACTTCGCGTCGTCGCGCGTGGCGAACGGCGCCGCCACCTCCACCACGCCCCCTCCCGGTCGAACAACACCACCGACCAGTCGACCCCAACCAGCTCCGCGACCGGCACCAGCCGGCCCACCGGCCCAGATCCGACCGGCGTCATGGCATGCGCCTGCATTGTCACCCCCCTCATCGTCCCTACGGTTGAAGCCGTCGCCATCACTGCTCATCTGTGGCCTCCTTGGTTCTGTCGACCGTCGAACTCCCCGGCGTGGGGCCCGGTCATGACCGGCCTCCGGACGACATCGACTCTGGGAACGAACGGTCATGTGGCGAAAGCATCTGGTCGCGCAAGCTTGATCCCGTTCGGTGACCGAAAGTTCACGGGTGCGAACCAAGTTATGGGTGTCGCCGCCAAAATTTCACGGCTGTGAACACCTGTCGTAGGGCTTGAGCCCGGATTAGTGGCGCTACGCTTGGTAAACGGCTAGCCCACAGCCACGGTCGAGAGGTGCCGCCATGAACGACAACCCGGAGCCAGCCACGATCGGTAGTCGGATCCGTTCGTGCCGACGCTACCGAGGGATGAGCCTGGAGACACTTGCCGGACTCACCGGCCTGTCCAAGGGCTTCCTGTCGATGGTCGAGAACGGCCAGCGTCGGATGGACCGACGGTCACACCTCGAATCGATCGCCGAAGCGCTTCAAGTCTCGATCACCGATCTCACCGGCCAGCCCTACGCACCCACCAACCCCCACCAGGCGCGTTCGTTGGCCTCCATACCCGTGATCCGGACCGCGATTCTCGGCACTGCGTTCGACGAGCAGCCCGACCAGCCGGCGCGTTCCATCGCCGAACTGCGAGCCGCCGCCGATGACGTTCAAGTTGCCTACCAGGCGTCGGAGCATGCAACCTACGCACCCCGACTCGCCGAACTCATCGAGGGACTACACGTCCACGCCGTGTCGGGGAACCCTCAGTCCTCTCGCGCAGCCATCGCCGCCTTGGTCGGTGTCTACCGAGCCACCTTCGTTCTCGCTAAAGATCTTGGATACGTCGACTTGGCATGGATCGCCGCTGACCGTGCGGTCCAGGCGACGGAACTACTCGACGACCCCGCGTGGTCGGCGCTGGGAGACTTCTCACGCGCGAACGCGCTCCTGACCGCCGGGGCACGCCATCGCGCACTTCGCCTTGCAGAGCAGGCAGCAGACACCGCCGGCGCCGCGTTGGATCATCCGCAAGTTATGCCCGTCTACGGCATCCTTCACCTCACGGCAGCACTCGCCGGGGCCCCCAGCCGTGACCCGCGCCATGTCGACGCCCACATCGCCGAGGCCGCCGACATCGCCAGCCGAACTGGCGAGACAACCGCCTTCAGGCTGCACTTCGGGCCAACGAACGTCGCTGTCTGGCGTGTCAGCATCGCCGTTGAACGCGGAGATGGAGGCAAAGCCGCCGAGCTTGCGCGTGGCGTTGACACGTCCGTCCTCCCGTCCCGCCGACGCCGAGCCCACTTCTACGCCGACTTGGGACGCGGCCTTGCCCAAAGCCGCGGCAAGGACGCACAGGCGCTTGCGATGTTCCGCGAAGCCGAGAAGCTTGCTCCCGAGCAGATCAGAACTAATCCGCTCATCCGCGAAACCGTCGCCGTGATGCTCCAACGCGCCCGCAGCACAGCCGGCGGCCGTGACCTGCGAGGTCTCGCCTACCGGATGGGCATCGCCTGAACGAACCCGGTTTGGTTCACAGTCGTAAACAACATCCACGCCCGGCCGCCCACAGTGATGGGGTTATCTGCAAGCGTCATCGACACACGCTTGCTCACATAGGCCAATGGCGCTTAGTTAAGCGGTCCGCGCGAGGACAATCTTCACTGGTTGATCATGCCGGGTGCCGGTGTCTGTTGGGCGTTTGACTCGGTAGGCGTTGTGTCGGCCTCGTCTGATGGTGCGTGGGTACGTGCGGTGGAGGCGTACGGGGTTGAGCTGTTCGGTGATCTCCGTGAAGGTTTCCCGGAGCGCGTGCGTGTGGTCCTCAGGGGGAAAAATCCGCCTGGTCGGTGACCTGGCGGCGGACGACGCGTAGTGATCGCATGAAGGAGAGTCTGTCCGGGTCGACGTCGGCTTCGTCGGCGGCCTCCCGCATGGG
>NZ_CAKKTM010000220.1:0-2384 GCF_920888515.1 Protofrankia sp. CiP1_Cm_nod1
GGCCGCCCTCACCGTTCTCGGCCGGCTGCCCCCTCGCGACGGCGTGCCCCGCGCCGTGCTCACCGGCGCCGTGCTCACCGGCGCCCTGCTGAACCGGGCGAACCTCACCGACGCCCAGCTGTCCTGGGCGAACCTCACCAACGCCCAGCTACGCGGGGCGAATCTCACCCGCGCCTGGCTGCACGGGGCGAATCTCACCCGCGCCCGGCTGTTCGGGGCGAATCTCGCCGGCGCCCGGCTGTTCGGAGCGAATCTCACCCGCGCCCGGCTGTTCGGGGCGGACCTCACCGACACGGTGGAGCTGACGCAGGAGCAGCTCGAGTCGGCGACAGGGGATTCTTCGACGGTGCTGCCGGACGGGGTGGCGCGGCCGGCGTCGTGGCCGGCCCGCGGCCTGGACGACACACCCCCGCCCTGAGTCCGTTTCATCCGGTCTGCCGGTTTTTCTGGGGCCCGGGGCCCTGCTGGTTTATTCAGGCTGGGAGGGTGACGTCTCGCTGGTGCCGATGGCCGGACTTGATCGCGTCAGCGGTGCTACCGCAGGGTTGGGTCGACGTTGTGTAGCGGTGTCGGCGGCATCCAACACGGCGCGCAACACGCGGGCCGGTAATGGATCGTCCGGCGTCGGGTCGGGACGATGGCGCGCGTGTCCATGCAGCCGAGACCCTGGCCCGAGATACCCGCACGGACCGTGGAGGTCGCCTGCGCCGCGTTCCCGAAGGGCAGCCTGGCGATGCGCATCCGCGAGGAGCTCGGCGCGGTGTACGAGGACGAACGGTTCACCGCGGCGTTCGAGGTGCGGGGCCGTCCAGCGATCCCCCCGGCCCAGCTGATGATGGTCACGGTGCTGCAGTTCAGCGAGAACCTCACGGACCGGCAGGCCGCGGACGCGGTACGCGACCGGGTGTTCTGGAAGTACGCCCTCGGCCTCGAGCTCGACGACTCCGGGTTCGACCCCAGCGTCCTGTCCGAGTTCCGCGCGCGGCTCGTCGAGGGGGATCTCGCGACCCTCGCGCTGGACGCACTGCTCGAACGCCTCGCCGCCCGGGGCCTGGTGAAGGCGGGCGGGCGGGCGCGCACCGACTCCACCCACATGCTCGGCGCGATCCGGCACCTGTGCCGTCTCGAACTGGCCGGGGAGACCCTGCGCGCCACGCTCGAGGCGCTGGCCAGCGCCGCCCCGGCGTGGCTGACCGGGGTGATCGACGCGTCCTGGCAGCTGCGCTACGGGGCGCGGGTCGGCAACCTGCACCTGCCCGAGTCCGAGACCCGGCGCAAGGCCCTCATGCTCGACTACGGCCGCGACGGCTACCACCTGCTGAAGGTGATCTCCTCGCCCGGGGCCCCGGCCTGGCTGCGGGAGATCCCCGCCGTCGACGCGCTGCGCCGGATCTGGGTCCAGCAGTTCTACCGGTACACCACGAACACCGGGACGGAGGGGGTACGGCGGCGGGAGAGCGAGTCCGAGGGCGGGGACGGTCTCCCGCCCGGCAGAGACCGCCTGATCTCCCCCTACGACCTCGACGCCCGCCACAGCGTCAAACGCGACCACGGCTGGGACGGCTACAAGGTCCACTTCACCGAGACCTGCAACCCACCCGACCCCGCTACGACGACCGCGACGACCGCGACGACCGCGACGACCGCGACGAAGACTACCGGGCGCGGCGATCTCCCCAACGTGATCACCGGGGTGCTGACCACGGTGGCGACCACCTCCGACGCCGCCGCCGCGCTCGAGGAGATCCACGCCGGGCTCGCGCGCAACCGGCTGCTGCCCGCCGAGCACCTGCTCGACTCCGGCTACCCCAGCGCCGAGCAGATCGTCCGCTCCGCCCGGGCCTACGGGATCACGCTGGCCACCCCGGTCCTGCTCGACCAGTCCGCCCAGGCCAGGGCCGGACAGGGCTATGACAAGGCGAGTTTCTCCTTCGACTTCGACCAGCGACGCGGCACCTGCCCCGAGGGCAGGGCCAGCAGATCGTGGACCCCGTGCCGCCAGCGAGACACCGACGCGATCGTGGTGACCTGGGCGAAGGCGGACCGCGGCCCCTGCCCGAAACGTGCACTGTGCACGAAGGGCACCCGCCGGCAGATCACCATCCGGGACCGTGGCCTGCACGAAGCCCTGGCCGCCGCGCGGGCCGAGCAGACGACCGACACGTGGAAGCGCCGCTACGCCGCCCGGGCCGGGATCGAGGGCACCATGCGCCAGACCACCCACGTCGCCGGCACCCGCACCGCCCGCTACATCGGCCTACCGAAGACCGCCCTCGAACACAACATCGCCGCAACCGCGATCAACATGATCCGGCTCGATGCCTACTGGACCGGGAAGCCCCTCGACCGCACCCGCGCCACCCACCTCGCCCGACTCGACTTCA
>NZ_CAKKTM010000220.1:2736-12754 GCF_920888515.1 Protofrankia sp. CiP1_Cm_nod1
CCCTCGCAGCCTGAATAAACCAGCAGGGCCGCCCGGGAAAACAAATGGCTCTGTTGCATTGGGCGGAGGCAAGGCATGGTGGACCTGTGCCGGGTGGGTGCTCAGACGGCCAGCGCGAGCTCGGTGAAGGCAGCCGTCAGCCGCTGGCGGGGTTCGGCGTCCGTTCCGAGTTCATAGTGGCCGCGGCGGATGTTCTGCACGAACGCCTGCCCGGCGCCGATCACCTGCACGGAACGGAAACGTTTCAGCCCGCGCATCGGCCGCAGCCGCGCCTTGAACCTGCCATGATCGGTTTCGATCGGGTTGTTCGCATACCGGTCGTCGATGTGCTGGGCGGCGGGTAGCTGCTCGTCAAGGACCCGCGGGTAGGCGGCGGCCCGGTCGGTGGTCACCTCGCACGGCCGGCGGCCGTGCGACAGCGCCTGGGTGAAGAAGTATCGGGCCGCGGCCAGGTCCCGATGCTCACTGGCGAGGACGTCGATGACCTGGCCGAACTGGTCGATCGCCCGGTACAGGTAGGTCCACCGACCGGCGACCTTCACCTACGTCTCGTCGACAAACCAACGATCACCCGGCGTGTGCCGGCACGGCCGGGCCGCGTCGATCAGCAGCGGGGTGAACCGGCGCACTCACCGGTAGATCGTGACGTGGTCGACGACGAGACCGCGTTCGGCGAGGAACTCCTCGACGTCGCGGTAGGACAGGGCGTAGCGCAGGTACCAGCGAACCGCCAGCACGATCACCTCGGGTGGGAACCGAAAACCGGCGAACTCCGAAGCTGGGACCGGTGGACGGGCAGGACGTCGACCCATCACCCGATCATGCCCGAGTGGTAGCTGCGGTGGTGGACTTCGCCAACGCAACAGTGCCGTTCCGCGTCAGGGCGTAGAGCAGCGACCACACCATGACCATCCAGCCTGCCCGGCACAGACCCCGTCCGGTAGGCAAACACCCAGGTCACCGCCCGAATCGGGATTCCGGAGCCCCACAGGATCGCCACGGACACCCTCGGTCTGCTGGTCGCGGTGGTCGTGGTCGCCGCCAGCGTGCACGACCACACCATCGGCACCGCCCTGCTGGACCGGGTGGCCGCCGCGGCACCATCGATACGTAAGGCGTGGGTGGACGCCGGGTTCACAAACACCGTCGTCGCCCACGGGGCCGGCCTGGGAATCGACGTGGAGGTCGTCGGGCGTGCCGCGGGGACGCGGGGGTTCACCCCGCTGCCCCAGCGGTGGAGAGTCGAACAGGCCTTCGGCACGCTGATGCTGCACCGCCGCCTCGCCCGGGACTACGAGACGCGACCGCCAGCACGACCGCGATGATCCACTGGTCGATGGTGGACGTGATGACCCGCCGGCTGACCGGCACCACCACCCCGACCTGGCGGGACCCGCCGGCCTGACCGGGACGGGAGGACCCGGCGCACGACAAGGGAGCGGGATGTCGACACAGCGGCTGCTGGAACAGATCGAGACCCGACGGACACGCCTCGGACGCACCGTCGAGCAGCTACGAGAACAGATCACCGAACTGCGTGACCAGCTCACCGCCACCGAGCACACCCTGGAACGACTGGAGATCACCCGCCAGACGGTGCTGGAGCTGTCCGCCGAGGCCACCCACGCCCCAGCGGAACCGCTGCCGCCAGGGTATCGAGAGGTGCTGGCCGTGTTCACCCCCGACCACGACGGGCTGCACGCCAAGGACGTCTGCCTGGCCCTGGGCACCGGCACCGGACCCCGCCATATCGAGGGCATCCGGGCCAAGCTGAAACGGCTGGTCGAACGCGGTGTTCTCACCGAACCCGATCCCGGCCTGTTCGTCCTCCCTCACTCCACCCCATAGATCAACCCAGACCGGAAACCGGCGAATCACCACAGAACGCCCACTGAGGGCTACGGGCGAGAGGAAGGCTGGACGGATGAATAGCGTGAACCCTTGTTGATGCTTCGTAACCGCAGCTCTCCGGGTGGTGTGTGGTGCCGGGGTGACAGGGACTGGCCGTTGAGAAGCGGCGGGCGGCGGCCGAGGACTGATGATCGGTCGTGGGAACACTGAGCAAACGAGTCCGGCGTCAGATCCGAATTGTTGGTGTCGGTGTCGCGTACATGCTGGCCTGCCGTGCTACGGCCGCGTGGCCGTGAGTTATTTGGAACGCGGTGCTGTGACCCGGCTTTGGTGCTCGGTGGACGGGCGCACCGCGCGTTCGGCCAGGCGGATCACGGCGCGTCTGGGCAGGACGCGGGGAAGCTTCGTGACGAGTGTGTTCCCGAGGCCGTCGACAGCTGTCGGTCGGCCGCGGTCGATCGCTCGCAGGGCGGTCGCCACCGCCTGTTCGGGTGAGCGGCGGCGGCCGACCGACGCTTCCTGCGCGCCGACGACCTCGAAGAACGGCGTGTCGGTGGAGCCGGGGCACAGCGCGACTACCTGGACTCCGGCGGGCTTCGCCTCCGCCCAGAGCGCTTCGGTGAAGGAGAGCACGAACGCCTTGGTCGCGGCGTAGACCGCCATGTGCGCGACGGGCTGGAACGCCGCGGTGCTCGCGACATTGATGACGGTGCCGCGCCCGCGCGTGACCATGGCGGGCAGGAACCGGGCGGTCAGCACGACCACGGCCTCGCAGTTCAGTCGCACCTGTCCCACCAGGCGGTCCCGGTCGGTCGAGACCACGTCGCCGTGGGTCGCGAAACCGGCGTTGTTGACCAGGACGTCGATCGGCCGGCCGAGCGCCTCCAGCCGTCCGGCGATCTCGTCCACGGCGCTGGGCTGCTCGAGGTCCACCGCGATCACCTTGGTGTGCACCTGGTACTGCCGGGTGAGGTCCGCCGCGTGCGCCACGAGCTTGTCCTCGCTGCGGGCGACCAGCACGAGGTCGGCGCCGCGGGCGGCGAGCTCACGCGCGAAGACCACGCCGATGCCGGTCGACGCGCCCGTCACGAGTGCCGTCTGTCCGCTGAGGTCCATTTTCATCTCCATACCATCTGGTCGGTTTTTTTTGAGGGTACGGGTTCCCCGCATGATTCCGTCACACCGTCGATCTTTGGTCCGGGTGTGCTGGCGGGCGGGGGTCAGCTCTTCCCCGGAGACGGTCGCGGAGTGCTGTCGGCAGCGGGCTCGGAAAGGCCGTCGGCTGGGCTACCGGGTTCGCACAAGGCCCACTCCACGAGCTGGCCCAGGACCTTGGCTCGGTCGATGAATCGGGACGGCCCGGCCGGTTCGTCAAGAACGTCGGTCAGCGACTTGAGCCCGTCGAACGCGGCGACGAGTACGGCGGCGACCGCGTCGGGGTCGAGGCCAGTGCGCAGATCGCCCTCGGACTGACCGCGGCGCACGATGTCCGCGACAGCCTCCACCCACTCCGCCATCGGCCGGCCGACCCGGTCGGCGAGGTCGGGTTCGGCCGCCAGCTCCCGGGCCAGCCGGGTGACGGTCCACGTCGCAGGCTCGGTCACGATCAGGTCCAGCATCGCTGGGACCAGGTCGCGAAGCTGATCCACGGCGCGAGGCCGGGACGCCAGGCGTGTGCCGACCTGCTCCAGCAGGTGGGTCTTCTGGCCGGCCAGCACGGCGAGCGCCAGGTCGGACTTGGAGCGGAAGTAGAAGTAGAACGCCCCCTTGGTCATGCCTGACGCCTCGATCAGGTCGGCCATGGTGGCCACGGCATAGCCACGCTCGGCGAACACCCGCCCGGCCGTGCGCAGCAAGAAGGCGCGCGTGGCCTCGCCCTTCGCCGTAGCCGGCCTCGTCACAGCCGCACCGCCTGCCATGTGTCCAAGATAAAACCAACCGGACGGTATGTCGACGACTGACTTGTGGGCTCACGGGCACCACGGAGCGACGACGTCGGACCGGACGGCGTCTGATCCGTTCCTGGGTCAGGTCGGCGACGGGGTGGTCGGGCCGTGGCGGCTGAAGGTCGCGACCGCGATAGGGGCGTCGTCCGTTGTAGTGCGTGACATATTCGACCAGGACGGTACGGAGGCGCCGTTCACTGAAGATCATAATCCGGTCGGTGACCTCGGTCCGGACCGTGCGGACGAACCGTTGCGCGTAGGCGTTCGCCCGCGGAGTTCGGGGCGGGATCGTGACCGTGGTGATGCCGGCGTCGGCGAGGATCGCGTCGAAGGACGCGGTGAACTGCCCGGCCCGGTCGCGGACCAGGAAGTGGAAGTCGGCCGCCCGGTCACCGAGGTCCACCAGGAGGTTCCGGATTTGTTGGGTGGTCCACGGTCCGTCCGGGTTGCGGTGACCCCGTGGACGTGGACGTGGACGTGACGGGAGCCGACCTCCACGACGAAGAAGCAGTACAGACGCCGCAGCGTCACGGCGCGGTCCGCCTGGAAGAAGTCGACCGCCAGCATGGTCGATGCCTGGGCGCGCAGGAACTGCCGCCACGTCGTGTCGGTCTGGCGTTTCGGGGCCGGAGCAGCCTGAGGGACGTCAGGATTCGGCGGATCGTGGACGCGCCGACCCGGTGGCCGAGCTTGAGTAGCTCACCCTGGATCCGCTGGTACCCCCACGTCGTGTTCTCGGTCGCGAGTCGTGCGATGAGGGTCGCGATCTTCGTGCTGGCCGGCGGTCGTCCAGCCCGCTGCGGGTAGGTCCACTTTCGTGTGACCAGACGGCGATACCACCGTAGGACGGTTCCTGGGGTGATCAGCCGGTGCGCTCGCAGCGTCTTCGGCAGAAGCTGGATCCGTGCGGCGAGTACCGCCCGGTCCGCCCAGTCTCACCGGGGCTTGGGCTGGGTGCGGCGTAGCACCGCGACCTCGTGCCGCAGCACGAGCAACTCGATGTCCTTGGACGCCGACGAACGGCCGAGTAGGACCAGCCAGCCACACACCCGCACGAAGATCAGACAGAGCGGGCGCGCGGACATAGCTGACCATCATGCCGACAGTCGCGCCGTCACATCATCCCAGCTCACAGACCCAAGCCGACTTCTGGCACCCCACAGGCGGCAGGGCGAGACACCCTGCCGCTGATCGCAAGCTGATTGCATGTAAATTTCGAGCATGCAGACAGCCCGTGTCCGCGTGGCGCGGCGCGGCGCACGGCAGGCTTCCTCCGACCGGCCCGCGCATCGCGCTCACACATACAGGGATGGCGTCCCGAGCTGCCGCCCGGTCGTATGTTGCAGGTCCCCGGCCGCGGGGAGGTTTTCGTGCGGCAGACCCGGGCCGACCGGGACGGTGTACTGCCGGTGTTGCTGCTGCACGGGTGGACCTGGTCGCTGGACGTCAATTTCTTCGGGTTGCTGCCACCGCTGTCCCAGCGGCATCCGATTGTCGGCCTGGACCAGCGTGGCCACGGACGCGGACTGCCGATCGCCGGGGAGTTCTCCATCGCCGACTGCGCCGAAGACGTCATAGCGGTGCTCGACGTCCTGAATATCGACCGCGTGATCGTGTGCGGATTCTCCCTCGGCGGCTTGGTGGGAACGCATATGGCGTTGGCTCATCCGCAGCGGGTCGCGGGCCTGGTCCTGACAGCTTGCGCACTGAACTACCGGCAGAACCGCCGCGACCGCCTGTTGTGGACCACTCTTGCGACGGCAGCCCCGCTGGCTCTCCTCAAACGACACACTGTGCCGCCCCGCCTTGCAACGGCAACTGGCCGACCAGCTCGGGGCACATGTCATCCCGGTAGCAGCCGATCATGATCTTCCGGTGGTCCATCCCGACCTGTTCGCCACCGCCGTGCTGGACGCAGTTGCCAGGGTGAACGCCCGCGTGAGCGGGGCGTAGCGCTGCTCGGTCGCGCTCATTTCCACGCCGTGCCTTCCCCGGGGCCTCGGCATGATGATTGATCCACAACTAGGCGCTACGCTATGTAGCCAGGAGCGGGAGGACTCGATTCCGGTCGCCGGCGATTCTCTCGGTCGCCTGACAAGGTGACAAACGGCGTTATCGACATTTTTGTCGGCCTTGTCGACCCGGGTTCCGGACGCGTCCCGTCCAGCCCGGACGGGACGCCGGCCGCCGTGACCGTGGTCGCCGCGAGCGTGCACGACAACACCATCGGCGTCACGTTACTGGTCTCCTGAACTGTCGACGTATATTGCTGCCAAGCGGGACACGGTGCTTACGGTTAAGGCAGGCGTGATGGGAGACCAAGTCGATGTCGGCCGGGCGCCCGGCGAGTCGGACAACCTGACTGTGCGAGCATCGGAGCGCCCGTGGAGTGGGCGTAGCGCCGCTTCCCGTGGCCCGCTCAAGATCTTCTACTCCTATGCTCACGAGGATGAGCCGATCCTGGCGGAGTTACGCAAGCATCTCGCGCCGCTTCGTCATGAGCAGATCGTCGTGGACTGGTATGACCGCGAGCTCCTGCCCGGGGCTGACTGGGATTCGGAGATCAGCTCTCGCCTCGAGTCGGCGGACATAGTGATCGCTCTCCTGTCTGCGGACTTCGTCGCCTCGCAGTACGCGTATGGCCGGGAGTTGCGCAGGGCACTTGAGCTGCACGATCGAGGCAGCTTGGCGCTGGTTCCCGTGGTCGTTCGTCCGTGTCGCTGGGAACGCCTGCCGGTCGCGCGCCTACAGGTGCTGCCGGAAGATGCAAAGCCGATCACTAGCTGGGGAGAGCCGGACCGGGCATACCTGTCGGTGGCGGTCGGCGTTGAACGTGCGGTGCGGGGCTTGCTCTCGCGCAGCGAAAGCCTTGTCGATGACTGGCTCGAATCCCGCGTCATCCGGCGTCGTGTGATCAGACAAATTCAGGATTACCTGCGGGTCCTCGGCTACTACAGAGGGCCGATCGATGGCATTCCAGGCGTGGGAACCGAGCATGCCGTGCAGGCGTTTCAACGCCGCGCTGGTATCAAGGCCGACGCGATGATCGGCCCGGAGGTGATCCGCCGTCTCGAAGACGCCGTTAACTCCGGCGCCGCAGCGTCGTCGGGTCAGCCGACCTGAAAGGCATACTTCCAGCACGAGCCGGTCCAAGATCTCTTGTCCGGCCCCCCGTCCGCGCTGGCACGCCCGTACCCTCGCCGGCCGGTTCGCCGGCGAGCTAACCCGCGTCAGCCCTACCCGCCACGGCCAAGCCGGAGCTCACTTACGAACCCGCCTGCCTTGCCGCCGGTTCCGCTTTCGCATGTGATCGGGATGGGTTGCGAGACGGGTCGCGAATTTCGGGCGGCAGGGCTACGGCGTTGGATGCCGGTAACCGGATTCGTCGCTCTTCCGGTAGCTACCTGACACTGTGGGTGGAGCCCCGAGTATGAGTGCCATGAGCCCTTCCGTTGATGATCAAAGTCAGGCGCGCCGCGCCGGTGGGGGTGGCAGTGGCCGCCCCCACGTACGGGTCCCCAATGAACGGGTCCTCTTCGTGCGGATGCGCACGTCGCAGGACCGCGCGGCCGATGCGATCACGTCGTTTGCGGGTTCCCTGCCGTTCGTGTATCTCCACGCCATCTGGTTCGGTGTCTGGGTTCTGCTGAACGAGGGCGTGTTCGGCCGGGCTGGCGTCTTCGATCCGTATCCGTTCGGACTGCTCACGATGATCGTCAGCCTGGAAGCGATCTTCCTGTCCACCTTCGTGATGGTGAGCCAGAACCGCGAGGCGGCACGGCAGAACCTGCGGGCCGAACTCGATTTTGAAACCGACCTGCGGGCCATGGTGTGGTCTGCCCACATCGGTACGGCTCTTGGTCTCGACCCCGAGGAGATCGAGCGGCACGCCCAGGAGATCATCGCGCAGGCCAGGGCGGACATCGTTCAGCCGTCCGCGCCCCCGCGGTTCTCGGAGATCACGAACGAGACTCATCCCTGAAACGACCGTCGCGGGGACGACTACGTGAGTCAGGATGTCGACGAGGCCGCTTTCCTGAAGAGCAGTCTGATTCAGAGCGTCGTCCTCGGAAACTCCTGATGATCGGTGAAGCAGTCGGCCGGTCCGGGATCGGCGGCACGTACGACATCGTGTGACACGTCAGGTCCATCAGGTTGCCCCTTGCGGTCGCGCGTCGAGGAGATCCGGGCGGCCGGGCAGCGTGAACGTCGAGCTCGGAGCCGTCCCGACAGCGGCGCGGCGATGAGCGGGGCGGCGGGCAGCGCGGCAGTCCGAGTTCGATAGCGCGCCACGACGGTGACCTGCCCCATCACGCCGTCGAAGCTGGCGAGGCCTCGCCGTCGAGGACGGTGGCGGTGATCGCGGCCGCGTCGGTCACGATCGACGCGTCGCGGGCGGTACGCGCGAGCAGGAGCGCGCCTTCGAGCGTGGCGACTGCCCAGCGGGCCAGACGCCGGGCCTCCGCTGCGGGCCGGCCTGCCCATCTGAGTTTGTCGGCGAGGGGCTCGGCCCAACGCTCGAATGCGGCGCTCGAGGTCTCCGCGACCGCGTCCGTGATGCCGGCGAGCTCCAGGGCGACCGTCGCGACGGGGCAGCCGCGCTCGTAGCCGGACTCTCGGAGGTCCGCCGCCTGCTTCGCGGCGATCGCCGCGACAAGCTCACCAGGTGTGCGCGCCGCGGCGGCGAGGTGATCGATCAGCTCTCGGACCCGGTCACCGCTGAACGCGATCGACTCGACGGCGAGCTCCTCCTTCCCGCCCGGGAAGTGGTGGTAGAACGAGCCCTTCGGCGCCCCGCTGGCGGCGAGGATCGTCTCCAGGCCGGTCGCCGCGTACCCCTGGCGGCGGAACAGGTCGGCAGCGGCAGCGATTGCGGCGCCGCGGGCGGTTGAGGTTCTCGGCATCTGGACTCCCTTGGACTCCTTGTCTTTCGCTGCCGGCCATACTATGGTGGGCGCCATACTATGGCGATCGCCATAGTATTAGTCGGAGAGGACGCCCTCATGCCCGTCGTCACCGTTCAGATCCCGGCCGGTTCGCTCGACCCCGTACAGAAGTCCGAGCTCATCGCCCGGATCACCGACGCCGTCGTCGAGGTCGAGAAGGCCGAAGCGATCCGTCCGTACGTCTACGTAATCGTCGACGAGACGAGCCGCGACGGATACGGACTCGCGGGCACCCCCGTCGACGTCACGCTGGCGAAGGCCGCGCAGCGATGACCCTCGACGGCCGCACAGCGCTCGTCACCGGGTCGACGTCCGGCATCGGCCGGGCCGCCGCCGAAGCACTCGCCGCTCGCGGCGCCCACGTCATCGTCACCGGGCGCGACGCGGCGAAGGCGGCGGAGGTCGTCGCCGGGATCGAGCACGCCAGCGGGGTCGCGCGGCCGGTCATCGCCGATCTCGCGACCCCCAGCGGCCTCACCGCGCTCGCCGCCCTCGACGACGTCGACATTCTCGTCAACAACGCCGGGTACTACCGGTTCGCGCCAACCACGGCGACGAACCAGGCCCTCTTCGACGCGTTGGTCGACGTGAACCTGCGCGCCCCGTTCCTCCTCGGCCAGGCGCTGATCCCGAAGATGGCCGCGCGCGGGCACGGCGCTGTCGTCAACGTCTCGACCGTCGCCGCGCGGGTCGGCACGTCGACATCGGCGGCCTACGGCGCAGTCAAGGCCGGACTCGAATCGATCACCCGCGCGTGGGCGGCCGAGTTCGGCCCGTCCGGTGTGAACGTCAACGCCATCGCGGTGGGCCCCACCCACACTCCCGGCACTGACGCCGTCGTCCAGGTCCTTGAGGGCCTCACCCGCGCCTTCCCGCTCGGCCGCCTGTTCCGGCCGGAGGAGATCGCGGATGCGATCGCGTACCTCGCCGGGGCCGACTATCTCCACGGGGCAACGCTCGCTGTCGACGGCGGCGCGAGCGTGGTCGTACCCGCGCCGCGGTAGCCACCGACCGTGTGACGCGCCGGAACGCTTCATCTGCGCTCGTGACCGCCTGGCTGGACCTTCCGTGACTCACGAATCGAGCTTGCCCACCGGAGCATCGTACCGTTCAGCCACCGACACGACCCGCACCGGAACCGTCACTACGAGCCCTCAGGCCGTCGTGGTGAGCGATAAGGAAAAGGCGCATCAGATGCGTCAGATGGGGACCAGGAAGGCGAGCGAAAGCGAACCGCTGTCGAAGTGTCGAAACCAGATCAGACGGTATCGAAAC
>NZ_CAKKTM010000221.1 GCF_920888515.1 Protofrankia sp. CiP1_Cm_nod1
CCCATGGCCCCCGGGCCATCCCGTACCGTGCTGCATGCCCTTCTGGTCGAACGCGCGATGACGTATTCGCTCTTCGAACGAGAATATGCTCGGGTCTCGGCGCTGCTATACGAAGAGACGGGCGACCGCGTATTCCGTAACGCGACGCTGGCGGAACCGACCCTGCGTCGCTGGACCAGCGGTGGCCTGAGACGGCTGCCAGCCCATCCGGCCCCGGCCGTTCTGGAACGCATGTTCGGCCTGCCGGTGATCCAGCTTCTCGCCAGCCCGGAGCCCGACAAGGTTCACCAGGCGGCTGCGCCAGCACTGACCGAAAGCGACATTGAAATGACGGCACGAGAGGCCGCGGGGCATGCCTCCGAAGCAGCGGCAAGCACCTTGCCGGAGATGACCATTGACCAGGTCGAAGACGACATAAGGCATCTGGCTGCAGGCTACGGCGCCCTCGCGCTTCCTGATGCCTACCAACAGGCCCGCCTTCTCCTGGAGGTCTCCCAGCGGCACCTCGACCGGACGCGGTCTCCTCGTCAGCAAGCTCGGCTGTATCTCCTTGCAGGCGAGGCTGCGGCGCTCTGCGGCGCCGCGTGTTTCGATCTGTTCTTGCTGCGGTCCGCCGCGCAGTTCGCCCGGACGGCGTTCCTCTACGGGCAGACGATCGAGTTCGGTCCGCTTCAAGCCTATGCGTACGGCGTTCTCGCCTACATCTCCTACTGGCAAGATCGCCCGGCGGAGGCCGTGCGCCATGCGCAGGCAGCCGCCCAGGCCCAGGGAGTCGGCACGGTGGGAAGGCGACGCATCGCCGTCATCGCCGGCCGCGCCTGGGGGCATCTGGGTGACGCGGCATCGGCTCGCGCCGCGATGACGCATGCCGAGCGTCTGACAGATCCATCGGCACGGGATGACCTGCACGACATCGGCGGCGAGTTCGGCATGAGCGTGGAACGCATGCTCATGAGCAACGCCTCGACTTCCCTTCTTCTGAACGACGCCTCGGCTGCGGCGGCGAACGCGCAGGCCGCCCTTGACAGTTACGGGGCGCTGCCCAGCGACCAGCGCCCCGCGATGTCCATTGCGCAGGCGCATGCCGATCTCGCCCATGCCCGTCTTCTGCTCGGGGAGATGGACGGCGTGGCCGAGGCGCTTGACGCCGTGCTTTCGCTGCCGGCCGCGTGGCGAGGCACAGGGATTGTGCAGCGCGTGAACAGCATCCGCCAAAGACTCCTGGTGCCCGCCCTGGGCCAAGCACAGCCTCTACGCGATTATGGCGACGCCATCGAGGACTGGACCGCCAGGGCACCCGGCCAGCCGCAGGCGACACACCTTGGGCTGCCCCAGCAGGAGAGCTGATCGCGCCAGCTCACCCGCCCGAGGCGTGCCCGGTCTACGTCGAAGCCAGCCGTGCGGTCGTGAGCAGGCCGGCCTCGACATCCGGGCTGATCCCGTGCTCATCCCAGCGTGGGTGCGCCACCGGCCGCCCGCCCGACTCCATCCACTTCCATGTATCGAGAACGGTCTCGCGGATCGGCCGTGTCGACAACCCGGCAGCCCGCGCCGCTGACGAGTCCACCGCCCACACGCCCGCGCTCGTCCGCCACAGCGGCAGCTCCGTCCACTGCTTCACCCCAGCGTCCAGCAGGATCCGGTCGGGCACCCATTCGACGACGCCACGACCACCCGTCACCTCGAGACAGGCGTTCAGAAGATCACCGAAGGTCTCGTCGCCAAGTGCGGTGATGTTGAAGCTGCCATCCTCGGCAGCGGCGGCCCGGTCAAGCGCAAAAGACGCGACGTCGCGCACGTCCACCGGCTGAATCCGGCGGTCCGGCGTCCCGGGCCCCAGGATGGTGCCACCGCGAGCGGCCCGAGCCAGCCACCACGGCAGCCTCCCGACGTACTCGCCCGGCCCCAGGATGACGCCAGGACGCAGAATCACAGAACGGTCATCCCCGAAGGCATGCCGGACCGCTCTCTCCGCGCCGGCCTTCTGCCGGCCGTAGTACCAGTCCGGCCCCGTCCAGCCCGGGGGCAGCCGGCCGAAGTCGGCATCCGCATCGGCCGGAGCCTCGAGCAGCTCAGAATGATCGTCCAACGGCTCGTTCGGCCACCCCCGGTAGACATTCACCGTGGACACGTAGACATAGGTGCCGGCCAGCGGCTCCAGGAGTCTCGCCCCGGCCAGGACATCCCGCGGCGCCAGCTCGGACGCGGACGTGTCGATCACGGCATCCCACCGGCCGTGCTCGGCGAGCGCGGCCAGGTCACGCCCGCTCGTCCTGTCCCCGGTCACGGCAACCGCCCCCGCCGGCGGAAGACCGGAATGCCCTCTGGTGAACGTGGTCACCGCCCAGCCTCGTGCGAGTGCGTCGGCCGCCACCGCCTTGCCGAGGAACCACGTGCCACCAAGCAGAAGAACACGCACCCTCCGATGCTGCCGCACACAAGCCCCTACAGGCCAGGACGAATCGCCCTACAGTCAGGATTGGCACCGACGGCATACATGTAGGGCTGTCCTGGCCGAATGTGTGGGCCAGGACACGGATGACGGCCCCACCGTGACTGTGATCTTCGCCCGCCTTGGCTCGACCGCCCGACCGCCGACGTCACCGCGGAACGGATCAAGCGCCGACCTGTCCTCGGGGGCCTGTTCGACGAATACGAACGAGCCGCTTGAAAGCCCGGCCCAACGCCGGTGGCCGAGTCCTGGAACCCTCACAGGGTCGCCCTTCCGAAGCTGGATCATTCGGTTTGACGTGATGACTGCGTCAATCTATCGTCGATGCGTGCTGTACCCCACCCCGGCCCTCCGCCCTGCCGACGATCAGGTGCTCGGTGAGATCGACGGTATGCGGGAGGCGCTGCGGCACCAGATCCGGACCACGCCGTCGAAGTGGACCGAGGGGCTCCGGAAGTTCCTGACCGCCGATGCCGTCGCGGCCTCGAACTCCATCGAGGGCTTCAGGGTATCCACGGTCGACGTCCAGGATCTGATGGACGGCGAGCGAGACGTCGAGGTCTCCGACGAGAACCGTGAGGAGACCCTCGCTTATCAGCGGATGATGACGTACATCCAGACGCTCCACGATGCCGCGGACTTCAGCTACAGCAAGAGCCTGCTCAACGCTCTGCACTGGATGTTGCAGGGCCACCGTCACACCGCGCGCAGGCCGGCCGGGCAGTGGCGCCGCGGCCCCGTCCACGTCACCGACGCCCGCGACCCCGGCATCGCGGCCTACACGGCCCCGGACGCCGATGCCGTCCCCGCGCTGATGCGGGAACTCGTCGACTGGCTGGGCGCCGACAGCGGCACCCATCCGCTGGTGCGAGCGGCGATGGCGCATCTGCACCTGGTGTCCATCCATCCCTGGGCCGACGGGAACGGCCGGATGGCCCGTTCGCTGCAGACGCTCATGATCGCACGTGAGGGTGTCCTGGCCCCGGAGTTCTCGTCCATCGAGGCGTGGCTCGGCCGTCCCGGCAACACCTGGGAGTACTACCGCGAACTCGCCGACCGGGGCCCGACGTACCTTCCCGACCAGGACGTCTCCAGCTGGATACGCTTCAATCTGACCGCCTACCACCAGCAGGCCCAGAGCGTTCAGGGCCGGCTCGACCGCTCCGGGCGGGTAGGGGGCGCGCTCTTCGCATTCGCCGGGAGCACCGGTCTGGACGAGCGGGTGGTCACCGCCCTGCACGACGTGGCCGTGGCCGGCCGCGTCCGCCGCTCACGCTACGAGCATGCCGAGGGGCTGAGCCTGCAGCAGGCGCAACGCGACCTGCGCGACCTCACCGCCGCCGGAGTCCTGGAACCGGTCGGCCGGACCCGGGCCCGCTACTACACGGCAGGCCCCCGCTTCCCTCAGCCGGCACTCGATGTCGCCCGCACACCCATGACCCTGAGGAATCCCTACACCAGCTGATAAGCAAGCCGCCGCTCGTCGGACGTAAGCTTTACTTATGGCGACAGAAGTAAAGCGGCGGCCCGGTGTCACCAGGGTCTCCCGCAAGCACCAGGTCACACTGCCTGTCGACGTGCTTCGGGCCGCGGGCCTTGGTCCCGGCGACGAGCTTCGGGTGACTGCCGACGGGCGCGGCAGGCTGGTCCTCACCGCTGTTCGGGATCCCCTCGAGGAGCTGATCGGTTCCGCCCCGGGGCTGTCCGCCGTGACCGATCTTGAGATGCTGCGGAACGAATGGGAGCGGTAGTCCTCGACACGAGCGTGATCCTCGCGTTGTTCGACCCGCAGGACGCCCTGCACGCCTGTTCAGCCCAGGCGGCCCGCCGTCGGCGTGACGCCGGTGATGTTTTCCTGCTGCCGGCAACCGTGCTGGCCGAGCTGCTCGTGGGCGCCGCGCGCAGGAGCGAGGAGGAGGTCGCCACGCGCCGGCGGCTTACCACCGCCGCGTTCGGGCCGCCGTATCCCGTGGACGAGGCTGTCGCGGTCGCCGCCGCCCTCCGGCGGGCGCGGCACCAGTCCTTACGACTACCGGACGCGCTCGTGCTCGCTACCGCTGACGTCGTCGACGCTGACACCATCCTGACCGGTGACAGGCGCTGGAAGGGCCTCGACAGCCGGGTCAAGGTCGTCCAGTAGGCGCGGGGATGACGCCAGGGGCGCGGGTCGGTCGCTGGCATCCTCCACGGTCAGAAGTCCTCGTCGAAGGTGACGGTTCCGGTCAAGGAAGACCCAGTTCGTCCCGGACGCCAGCCCGTTGAGCAGGCCCCGGGATCTCAGGAAGTACACATAGGCGAAGGCGCGGGCCCGCTCGACGTGTACTCGCTGCGCCAGCCGCTTGGCGTCGTCGCCAGGATCACCCTGTCCAGCTTCCCCGCCATGATCCCGCTGTGGAAGGCGGCACCCGAAACCTGTTCCGAAACCTGTTCCGAAACCTGTTCCGGGCCCGGGCCGCCGTGGCCCGGGTTATCGTGACGACCGGTCAGGTCTGGCTGTTGAGATAGCCGATGCCCATCGCGCCCCACCATCCGGCCTGGGACAGCAGGTTACTGATCACCGATCGGGCCAGGAGCATCCGGGACGCAACGGTGGCGGACCGTTCCAGACGGTGCTGGACCGCCTGGATATGCAGGCCGTTGAGCGCGATGAGGAGCACCAGCCCGATCTTCACCCGTGTTATCGGCGTGGACAGGTCGGGATGCAGCAGGACACCGCTGAGCACGAGCCCCGCCAGCCCGGCCCAGATCAGCAGATGCAGGCCGTCCGCCACCCGGATGATGTCCGGGAAGCTGCGCCGGCCGGACAGCCACAACAGCGCGAAGAAGTCGATGGCGAGGACCGCGCCGAACCCTGCCACGAGTGAGGCGAGATGGACGAACAGGGCGGCGGTGTGCAGGACCGGGTCGGCGGTGACGTGGGTGGCGGTCCAGACGGCCGCCGCCCACCCGATGATGAGGATCATCCCGGCCGCGAGGAAACGGGCCCACCGTGGCAGAACTCCGCCGTTGGGTGGGGAGGCCTGGGTGATGATCAGAGCCGGGACGGGTCGCGTGTCCGCGGCCAGGGAAATGAGCTGATCGGGAGCTGTCCCTCCACCATCGGTCATGATCAGTGCTTGAGCGTGACGTCGGTGAAGGTGGCAGTCGCGCCGCTGGCCAACGCTGGCGTATGACCTTCCTCACCGTGCTGGAAGAAGGTCGGTATCCCGACTGTCGCGCGCAGCGTGTAGCTGCCGTCCCGCGGGATTGTGAAGTTGTCCGTGTGGTGGAAGCACTCGGCGTAGCAGAAGTTGAGCGTCTTCTCGTCCACGGCCGTGCCCTTGTCGTCGACGACCGCGAGTGTGACCGGTGCGTTCGGCACGATCCGGCCGGTGGCCGCCTCGATGGGGATGATCTCGATGTGGTGTGTCTCGCCGGCGGCGGGCCTGCGGAGCACCTGTTGCCCGTCGTTGCCCTCATACCAGCTTTCGGTGGCCTCGACCACGCCCTCCGGCGCCGCGGTGGAGGCGGTCGAGGTGCTGGCCGGGTGTCCCGGGGATGTCGTCGTGGCGCCGGTCGTCGAGTCGTCGGAGCAGGCGGTGAGGCCGAGCGGCAGGGAGACGGGCAGCGCGAGAAGGGCTGTTCGCCGGGACACGCATCCTCCTTCAGGAAGGCTTAACTATTAAGTTAGGATAACCTAAATGAATCACGTTTCGTCAACTAAATAACTCTTTCCACCTATGGAAACACTCTCCGTGATAACTATGGGCTGATGGGAGGCCTCGGCTTCCCGGCGCACCGTCGACAAGGATGATCCGACAAGGATGATCCGAATCATGCCCGGGTGCTCATGGGCCTTGCGTGAGGCGGCGGACAGGCGTGGGAGAAGAAGGTGGGCCGGTCAGTCATGCCGGAAACCGGCGCCGGTGCGGTCGAGCGGGTCGGGCGGGAGCCCGAGGGAGGTGGCGCGCAGGTGCTCCCAGGCGGCCAGCCGACTGAAGTCGGGGACGGCGCGTATCTGCTGGCTGTCGGTGAGGAAGGGGCCGGGGAGCAGCACGGTCATCTGAAAATCTGACCGCCGCCGACGATATCGACCCTGCGCCCGCGGTCCGCCGGGAATCCTGACGGTACAGATTCTGGTAGTACAAGCTCCGGCAGCACACATGACGGCACGTGCGGGCACCACGTACACCGACCGCCTCTCCAGCACCTCGTGGAATGGGTCTTTCCGGTGCCGTGGCCGGTCTCCTGGCTGACGGGTCCGCGCCTCCGGCCGGCCTTCCCAGGCGTGTGACGCCCAGTGACCTCCGCTGCGCCGCGGACGAGGCCGAAGACTTCCCGATCACAGTGGCGAGGGCCGCGCCGGTACTCCACCGGCTTCCCGAACACCACGGCCGGATCAGGCTACCCATCCGGGCCGGACACCTACAAGGATTGACATCTGAGCAGATGGCCAACTATGCGGCAGGGCCGCGCAGGGGGCTGCTCCACGGGGGCTGCCCCACGCAGGGGTGAGGCGTGGGCGGCGGCCGTCGATGGGAGTATGCGATCCATGCACCGCATCGCGCCGGCCCGGCCGGCCAAGGTGATCGACGGCGACCGGGCCTGCGATGCCGCAGGCGCGGTGGCGGACCGGGGCCGCATCCAGCACTGGGCGGCACGGTTCGCGATACTCGCGGACCCGGGGCGCCTCGCGATCATGATCGCGGTCCGTCATGCCGGCCCGATCTCCGTCTCCGGCCCGGCGGCCGGAGTGGGCATGAACGACACAGCGGTCTCGCAGGCGTTACGCATTCTCCGTTACCACGCCGTGGTCTCCCCGCACCGGGACGGACGTGTCATCTGCTACACCCTCAGTGACAACAGCATTGTCGACCTGCTGGACGGCGTCCATCCCGCCCCCGTTCTCGCGCACAACGGCACCGTGCACCCGGACAGCTCCGAGGAGAAACCGCATCCGCCGGCGCCGGCGACGGGCTGAGTGTCTGTCGCGGTGAGCCTGCCGAGGTGAGACGTCATTTTTTCGGGGGTCTGCTCATCGTCCGCCGGTGACGTATTGTCGTCCACGCCGCGGACCCGCTGATCTGGAAGACGGGTATCGGCAGCAGGACGGCCGACACCGCGCTGCCGGACAGCGGCACCGTGCGCGCGCACCAGAACCGCGCGAAGGCCGCGTCGCGGTACAGCGACGCGGCCTGGCGGTGGTGCGTTTTTCGCGGCCCTGGCCGCCTCCTCGGCCTCCCCGGGTTCCGCGGCCTCACCGGTACCGGTGGCGACAGGCGCCCGGCGGTACCGACGAGGTGGCCCCTGCGGTGGCCCGCGGCCCGGGACGCTGCCGGCCGGCAGCGATGGTCACCAGCCGGCCGGCCACGACCCGGGTCAGCCCTGGCGGGACTGCCGGGCCGCGGTGTGGCGGGCCGCGACGTCGGCCCAGTTGACGATGTTCCACAGGGCGGTGACGTAGTCGGCCTTGACGTTCTTGTACTGCAGGTAGAAGGCGTGCTCCCAGGCGTCGAAGACCAGCAGCGGGGTGCTGCCGACGCCGACGTTGCCCTGGTGGTCGTAGACCTGCTCGATCAGGAGCCGGTCGGCGACGGGCTCGTAGGACAGCACACCCCAGCCGGAGCCCTGGATCGTGCTGGTGGCGGCGGTGAGCTGGGCCTTGAACGCGTCGAACGAGCCGAAGTCGTTGGCCACGGCGTCGGCGAGGGCGCCGTCGGGCTTGTCACCGCCGTCGGGGGAGAGGTTCTGCCAGTAGAGCGAGTGCAGGACGTGGCCGGAGACGTTGAACGCGAGCGTCTTCTCCAGGCCGACGATGGCGGCGAAGTCGCCCTTGTCGCGGGCCTCGGCGAGCTTGTCGAGGGTGGTGTTGGCACCGGCGACGTAGGCGGCGTGGTGTTTGTCGTGATGCAGCTGAAGGATCTCGCCGCTGATCGACGGCTCGAGGGCGGCGTAGTCGTAGGGCAGGTCGGGCAGTGCGTAGGTCGCCACTGGCGTGGAGTCCTCTCATCACGGTGAGAAATGGGACAGGTACAGGACGGAACACGGCGGATCCGTTCCTGGCTCTTGGGGCGCGGCCTCTCGGGGCGTGGCACCGGATGGGCTCGGCCGGCCGCGACGCGCGTGCGCCAGGCCGCCGGTCAGGGCGGCGGTCAGGGCGGCGGCTCGGTGACGTAGGCCCGTTGGATCGCGGCGAGCACGTCGCGCGGCCCACTGTCCGGGCCGGCGCGTTCGGCCAGGTGGTCGAGGGTGATGCCGCACAGCGTGGACAGGCCGAGGACGAGTTCGGCCACGGCCGCCGCGGGGTCCGCGCGCTCGGCGCCGTCGGCCATGACCCGCTGGACGCTGGCCCAGAAGAAGCCGGGGTCGTCGGCCGAGTCGGTGTAGGCGGTCATGACCTCGATCGCCACCGGCAGGCATCCCCCGGGGCCGCTCCCGATGTCACGCATCGCTACTCCTTGTCGTCAGCGCCGTCTACAACGATGCCTGTCGCGGCGTCCACCGGCGTCGTCACGAACGCCATCGTGAAGTACTTGTAATAAGGCTGTAACTGTAGGCCGTCCACAGTCGAAAAATGTAACTATATGTTTATCTATAATTACTATTAGTGGTAATTTGTTATACGCGATGAGGTCCGGCCTGCTCGCCGAGTGTGTCTCCTTCTCGCGGCCGTGCCGGCGCTCCCATGGCCGCCTCTCGCTACGCTCCGCTTCTTCCCGCTCCGCTTCGTTCGGCTTCGCTTCGTTCGGTTTCGTTCCCGCGCGTCGCGCCGGTGGCGAGCGGCCGGGCGAGGGCGACAGTTTGCAATCTATTACTTCCTGCAAGTGTCTTGCAGGAAGTGGCGGAGATGGTTAGCGTCCGCAGGCGCACCCACCCCGTCGGCGCTGCCGGGGCCGTCCATCCGGGAAGGATTCCGTCATGGCCGCTCAGGTCGACACCCCGCGCGCGGCGCGGCTCACCCGCATCCGCCAGGCACTCGGCCCGCGGGAGTGGGCGAGCGTGGCCGGCATGGCCGGCGTCATCATCGGGCTGCACGTGACCGGCTGGTTCGCCCTGATCGCGATCATCGCTCCGCGGCACTACCACTTCGGCGCCGACGGCCAGGTGTTCGGCATCGGCCTCGGGGTCACCGCCTACACCCTGGGGCTGCGCCACGCCTTCGACGCCGACCACATCGCCGCGATCGACAACACCACCCGCAAGCTGATGACCGACGGCCAGCGGCCGCTGTCGGTCGGGTTCTTCTTCTCCCTCGGCCACTCCACGATCGTCTTCGCGCTGGCGTTCCTGTTCGGCATCGGGATACGTTCGCTGGCCGGGCAGGTCGAGGACGACGGCTCCACCCTGCACGCCGTCACCGGCTGGATCGGCACCACCGTCTCCGGCGGCTTCCTCTACCTCATCGCCGCGATCAACCTCGGCGTGCTGCTGGGGATCCTGGGGGTGTTCCGGGACATGCGGCACGGGCGCTACGACGAGGCCGCCCTCGAGGAGCAGCTGAACTCCCGCGGCCTGATGAACCGGCTGCTCGGCCGCGTCACCAGGGCGATCACCAGGCCGTGGCAGATGTACCCGCTGGGTGTCCTGTTCGGTCTCGGCTTCGACACCGCCACCGAGGTCGCGCTGTTGTTCCTGGCCGCCGGGGCGGCCGGGGCCGGGCTGCCCTGGTACGCCATCCTCGTGCTGCCGGTCCTGTTCGCCGCGGGCATGAGCCTGCTGGACACCATCGACGGGTCGTTCATGAACTTCGCCTACGGCTGGGCGTTCTCCAGGCCCGTCCGCAAGGTCTACTACAACATCATGATCACCGGGCTGTCGGTCGCGGTCGCCTTCCTCATCGGCACCGTGGAACTTCTCGGCATCCTCGCCGAGAAGGCAAGCCTCACCGGCGGTTTCTGGGACTGGGTCAGCGGCCTGGACCTCAACATCCTCGGCTACTTCGTCGTCGCCCTGTTCGCCCTGACCTGGGCGGCCGCGCTGCTGGTGTGGAAGTACGGGCGCATCGAGGAGAAGTGGTCCCCCAGCAGCCGCGAGCACACCCGACAGGCCGAGCCCGCGAGCTGACCTCGGCCGCGCGCCCGGCGCGGCCGCCGTTCCGGCAGTAGTCGATCATGTCCGCATCCGCGCACACGCCCGCCGGCGGGTGGACGGGGCGGGCGGACGGTGCGGGCGGGTCATCCCACAGCCGGACGGAGTTCATCCCAGAGGGTGATGCGGGCCACGTTCCCCCGGAATATCGTCCTCAGCTGTGTAAGGAATGATTTCGGCGAACGAGGATCTGTTCCATACGGGGCGAACGTGCGGGATACCGCGGGCGGACGGCGTGGAGGGCCTGGTGGTCGAGGCGTTTGTGGTCGTCGGTGTGACGCGACGGGCCCGGCTGGCGGACCCCTGTTCGTTCCGGCGGCCGGCCGGCGCGTACCGGCCCCGCCCGGAACGCGCCGGCCGGACACTGCCGGGCGCCGTGGTGGGCTGTTGTCGTCCGGCCCCGCGGGTGGGCTGAACATTTCCCGGGAAGGCCCGTCTCCCCGAGCGGGCCGGTATCTCCCGAGAAGGTCGATATTTCGAAGTTCCGAGTTTTTGTTCCGGCTCGTGAAGGCTCGCGCAAGGACAAGGAGAAGTCGTGGCGCACTACAATTTCGGGATCAAATGGCTGAAAGCGTTCCGGGAGAGCGCTGAGGCGGTCTGCAAGCTCTACGACGACGAGAACTTCGTCTTCGAGGACGTGATGCTCGACCAGCACAACATCAACAACAAGCCGGATCTGCATCGCCTTTTCGCCCCGTACGCGAACAAGGACCCGGAGAACGGCATTGGCATCCACAACTTCCGGATTCGCTCCTACATCGGCAACGAGCGGGTGGGCCTGCTCCGCTGGGAGTGGAGCCCCGAGCACGCCGCGGTCTTCCTCGGCCTGGACGTCGCGAACAAGCCGTTCGGCACCCAGGGCCACACCTTCCACATCTACAACGAGAAGGGCCTGATCGTCCGCGAGTCCTCCT
>NZ_CAKKTM010000222.1:0-13371 GCF_920888515.1 Protofrankia sp. CiP1_Cm_nod1
TAGTCGTCGGCAGCGTCAGATGGGTATAAGAGACAGGATCTAGCTGTCAGCTTCGCCATGCTAGCGCAGCCGGATCGTAAAACCATTGTCAGTTTTCGTGGCAACTACTCCGGGAAGACTCCCATCTCGCTCAGTCTCAGCAAGCATGGCACGCTGTTGACCGAGTCGGACAGAGAAGCGTTCCGACCGTACTATGCCAATCTTGAGTACATCGACCTCGATGAACCCGGCTGCGAGTCTCGGCTGAAGACGGTCCTGAACCGGCCAGACGTGGCATTGGTCTGGCTGGAACTCATCCAGGGCGCTGAATGCCGGCCCATCCCCGACTCGATTATCGAGTTAGTACACCGCTGCAAGGCGTCGGGAGGCTACCTGGTTGGGATCGACGAGGTGCTGACCGGCGGGTGGCGGATCGGTGGAGATTTCCTGGTACATCGGCGTCTCGCGCTGAATGTCGACGTATCGGCGATGGCCAAGCCCCTGAGTGATATGACGGTGCCACTCGGCGTCGCTCTCGTTACCGACGATGTTTACCGTCGCGCGGCCGCGAGAAACCCGAAACTAGTCGAGAAGCTCACTCGGCACTACCGGTGCGAGCTCAGCGCGCATATCGCGCTGAACGCACTCTCTGGATGTGCAGATCCCGAGCGAATCGTGACGGCGACGCGGCTGCAGGAGATGTTCGCCGAAGGCCTTCGGCGCATCTCTGCACAGTCCAGGATCTTTGCGGCCGTCTCGGGCGAGGGCGGACTGATACGGCTCACTCTCTCTCGCCGCTGGTTCCCGTTCCACTGCCGCTCGGCGCTGGGGTGTGCGCTCGAAATGGCCCTCGCCGAGCTAGTGCTGTCCAACTGCGGGGTCTTCGTGCCGATACTCCGATTTCATCAGCGGATATTCGCCGACGAGGCTGAGCTGCGCGAAGTTCTCAACAGACTCGAGCGCGGAACCCGCCAGGTGCGCCCTGTACACGTCTATGTAAACGCCGTACGGGGCCTCCTAACCTACGCTCGCCGAGCGCGCTACTTCCGCTCGGCGGTCGATTGGGCGACAGAATAGTGTTCACCTTCGACGCTGCGCTGAGGTATGGAACAGTAGAACAGGTAGGGCTGACGCGAGCCCTCTCGACGCCGCTCACACCCAGTCTGACTCGGCAGACCGCAGAAAGATGAGGTGCCTGCGAGCACGCTTGAAGGTACCGATCCCGGAAAGGACGGAGACGCAATGGCGTATTATTCTCCGCTGGACAGCCTGGTGACAGACGATCCCTACCCGTACTACAAGGCTCTTCGAGAAGAGCAGCCGGTCTACTACAACGAGAAGGACGACTTCTGGGCGCTGTCACGGTACGACGACGTCGCAGGGGCACTCCACGACCCGCTCTCGTTCTCGGCACGCAAAGGCACGGTGTACGAGGACCAGACGCTTGAAGAACTCCCGGTCCCGATGATGGCGTTCCTCGATCCTCCGGATCACACCCGGATGCGGACCATGGTAAGCGGCTCCTTCGTGCCCAAGGCTGTCGCCGGTTTCAAGGTGGCTTTCGGTCGGAACTTCGTCGCACAGTTCGACCGGCTGCCGGGAGCCGAGCTGGATGTGTGCCAGGATCTGCTCCTCCCGTGGGCGATCGAGAACGACCTCGAGCTACTCGAGATCCCGGCGGAGTCTCGTCCACTCTGGCGAGAATGGCTCAATGCGTGCTTCCAGCGCAAGCGCGGAAACATCAGTTTCACCGCGGCCGGGGAAGAGGCCATCGGGCATATCATGACCTTCCTGGCCGAAGAGCATCTGCCTCGGCTTTACGCCACGGAGGGAACATTCCTGTCCAGGCTGATCAATGGAAGTGCCGACGGTGACAGGATGTCAGAGGCGGAGGCTCTCGGGTTCTTATTCCTCATGGCACTGGCTGGACCGGAGGACGTCGCTCGGACAGCCGGATATGTGCTGGCCAATGTTTCGGCGCAGCCGAGTGTGGTGGAGCTGGTCCGAAATGATGAGCCCACGCGAATGAACGCCATTGATGAGACCATCCGCCGGGATGCGTCCACGCAGTACATGCGAAGAACAACGGCCTGGGATGTTGATATCCGCGACACGGTGATCCCCGAGGGTGCGCGCGTGCTGCTGCTGTTCGGCGCGGCCAATCGGGACCCGGAACTATTTTCCGATCCGGACACGTTTGATATCGATCGCCGGAACTCTCGCCTGGCCATGGGCTTCAGTCGAGGCATACACAGCTGCCTAGGCATTCACGTCTCCCGCCTACAGATGGTCGCCGGGCTCGGCGAGTTCTTCAACCGCGTCGAGAGTGCTGAGTTGGACCTCGACGCCGCCGAGTCGGTGCACGCGATGAACATCACCGGCTTCCAGAGGCTACCGGCCCGGCTCAAGCTGAGGTGACGGCGTGGGTTGACCGCCAGTACGGACCGTCAACCGAGTGAGCTGATACCGACGAGATGGAGTTGAGATGACGACGGTTATGATCAACGCGATAACAGTGCCGCCTGGGGTTGAGGACGAGCTGGCGAAACGGTTCGAAGCGCAAAGCGCGTTACTCAGCGGGCAGCAGGGTTTCGTGGATTTCCAGCTGCTGCGTCCAACGGACGAGCGAAACCGGTGGCTGGTTGTCAGCCGGTGGGATTCGGCGGCCTCGTATGATGCCTGGAAGAACTCGGCCGTATTTGACCAGATGCACCGCGGTCAGCTATCGGGACACGGACACCCCGGGAGCTCGCCTACGCACGGCGACGGTCCGCTCGCCATCGAAAGTGAGGTCTGGTCCTTCGAAGTCTCTACGACGACTGCATAGCGACGCCGCCATGCTCGAGGCCAACAGAACCGAGGAACTGGAAGATGCCGCGGTCCGCAGCGCCAGAGCGCTGGCACATCTGAACGCAGCTCATTCCGACGACTGCCTGATCATCGGCCGGGAGCTCGGTAAGGCAGCCGATGCCATCTCCGCCGTGGCCACCGAGATCGATGGCCACGGGATGAATCTTCAGGTTACGACCCCCGCTGACCGGAGGGATCTATGGATTCCGTTCGCCGGCGGCACGGATGCCCCGGACCGCATCAGGGACGAGGTGACCCGGCTGGCCGGGCTGGCCCGGTGGATGGCGGATCAGGGCGGCGGCGGAGCCGCCGGTGCCAGCGGGGATGCGGAACAGCTGCAGCCGACTGGGGTGATCTCGGGACGGACCTCCCCTGCGGGCAGAGCCGTCCTCACCGCGAAGGGGATCGAGAAAAGTTACCGACCGCGATTAGCGTGGCGGCAGCAGAGCCGCGTGCTCCGGGGAGTTGATCTCGAACTGTTCCCCGGGCAGATCGTGGCACTGGTTGGCGAGAACGGGGCAGGCAAGTCGACCCTGCTGCGGATACTGGTGGGTCTGGAAACTCCGGATCTGGGTGAGCTGCGTCGCGTCGAGCGGGTCGGATACTGCCCGCAGGAGGCGGCTCTGTACGCCCGGCTGACCGTTCGGGAGCACTTCCGGCTCTTCGGGAGCGCGGTCGGGTTGTCAGTCGAACAGATTAACCAGGCGGCCGAGGAACTGCTCGATCAGCTGTCCTTCGCGCAGTACGCGGACTCGGTGACCGACGAGCTGTCGCTTGGTACCAAGGCGAAGCTGAACTTGGCGCTGGCACTGCTGGGAGAGCCAAGACTGGTTCTGCTTGACGAGCCCCACGCCAGCTTCGACTGGGATACCTACCTACGGTTTTGGGAGCTGGCGAAGCTGCGACGTCAGGATGGCACCTGCATTGTCATCGTGAGCCATCGTACGGATGATACGGAACTGTGTGACCAGGTCTACAATCTTTCCAATGGAAAACTCGGACGGGTCAGCTAGTGAATGCGTTCCAGCTATCGCGCCTGTTCGCAGTCGACTTTCTTAGGCATCGACTGAACTGCCTGCTGCTCGTATGCTTCCCCGTCGTGTTCGTACTCGTGTCCGCCGATGCACTGACCGACTTCGCGCGCGTGCTCGGAGGTCACACCGGCCATAATATGATGGGCTCGTTCTCGGCGGCCTGGGCTGGTGCCATAAGTGCTGGTCTGGGCACCTACTTCTCGACGAGCCGCACCAGGGGCGCGGACCACCTGGTCGATCTGAGGACGGCCCGCTGGGATATCTCGATCGCGCGTCTGGCGCTCTTCGCCCTGGTGGGGGCTGGCTGCTGGGGGTCCGCGCTGGCCGCGCTGCGTGTGTGCACTGATGTCAACGTAACCCTGCAGATTGCCGTTGGAACAGGCCTTCTGGTTGGGACCTACGGTTGCTTCGGGGCGATCGTCGGCTCTCTTGTCCATGATGAACTGACGGGCAGTTTGGCTCTCGTCGGGGTGTGGATGCTCGACGTCTTCCTGGGGCCGGCGATGGGCGGCGGCTCGCTGCGGCTGGCGGCTCTGGTGCCCTCCCGCCCGTCGAGCGAGGTCATCATGTCCGGCGTCGACGGCTTTCCGACTGCCCTGCTGGGCGGCATCGTGTGGCTCTCGCTGTCATTGATCGCCAGCTTTGTTCTGCTCGACCGGCAGGTGGCCCACGCGGCGGTGGCGTGGACCCGGGCGAAGTTTGAGGTCAAACCCGTCGGCCAGCGAGATCCCGGCCGTCACCCGGTACCGGTCGGATCTCAGGACTCACGACCGATCGGCCGCCCGGCGGCCGAGCTCACCCGGTCGACGATACGAACATACGCGCGAAACCGGATCCTGTTGCTGGTGCTGCTGGCCACACCCGTCACCTTTGTCGGGGTCAGTTTCTTCATGTTCACCGGAGTGCAGGTCCAGGTGCCCGCGGCCATTGACAACCAGGCGGTGCTGCTGACCATGGCGATGCCCAAGCTGCACGGTGCCTACATGGGATACATGACCGTGTCGTTCCTGTCCGCCGTGGCAGGTCTGTTTGTCGTGATACGTTCGAGGGAGGCCGACTCGCGGCTGATTGTCAGCGGTTACCGCCGACGTAGTATTCTCATCGTGAGGTTGCTGACAGTCGCGGCCGCGTCCTGTATCGTCAGCCTGGCGGCACTGCTCGTAGGTTTCTGCGGCTTCCGGCCGGAGAACTACGGATTATTCGTGGTCGCGTATCTGCTGGGTTCGGTGACGTGGGGATGTATCGGTGCCGCTTTCGCGCCGGTCCTCGGCCGCGTCGGGGGAACGTTGTGCATGCTCCTGCTCCCTTTCCTCGATGTCGGTATCGCTCAGGACTACATGCTGGGTCCGCAGCTGCCGGCGTGGTCCGAGAACTTACCGTCGGCGGGCTCCGTGCAAGTCCTGATCGACTCTGCGTTCAGCACGAGCTTCCACAGCGCCACCGATATTGCGCTGGCCGGCGGCTGGCTGCTCGGCGCGGTGGCGGCCGCGACAGGAGTGCTTCTACTGTCCCTGCGGACGATCGCGAACTCCTCGATCATGAACGGCTTACCCGAGTAGACTGCGGCCGAGAGGACCGCCGGCCCTCAATGTCGCTACAGGTAACAGTCAACGACCCGGCTGGGGATTTGGGCACCATCGAAAGGAAAGGATGATATCCGTGAAGGTCAGGGTGGACATCACGGTCTGTGAAGCCAAGCGGCAATGCAACTTGATCGATCCGGCGCTCTTCTCCCTGGACAGTCAGGGCTACAGTAACATTGGCATCGCGCGAGAGGTCCCTGACGGTGACGAGGACCAGGCCGAGCAGGGCGTGCACGCGTGCCCGGTGCAGGCACTCAGCACCTACTCGGACTGAGCTTGCCGTTTAATCGCCAGAAGGCCGTGGAGGCCGCTCAACATTCCTCCGAACAGCTGATCAGTCTCCGCCGTTGAGGTAGGTGACGACGGCCCGGACGCGGCGGTGCTCGTCCGGGGTGGGCAGCAGCCCCAGCCTGGTGAAGACACTGGCGACGTGGGTCTCGACGGTACGCAGCCCGACGACGAGGCGGGCGGCGATCGCGGTATTGGACAGACCCTGCGCCATGAGGCCGAGGACGTCGCGTTCCCGTTCGCTGAGCGCGGCGAGGGCGCTGGCGGGCGCCCGTCTCTCGACGAGGGCCCGGATGACGATCGGGTCGAGCACCGAACCTCCCGCGGCGATCCGGCGGATCGAGGCGAGGAAATCGTCGATCTCGATGATCCGGTCCTTCAGGAGGTAACCCAGTCCTCCGGCGTCGGCCGTGAACAGGTCGAGGGCCCCACCGACCTGGACGTGCTGGCTGAGCAGCAGCACGGCGGTGGCCGGATGGTGTTCGGGGTCGGCAACATCTGGGCCCTGGACATCAGAGTCGGACAAGGTCGATCATCTGCTTCCGCGACTCGGCGGTGTAGAGCAGTTTTGATCTCGGCACCTGCGATCCTCCTTGAAACTATTGCTCCAAAGAGCCCAGACGTGAACAGAATCGGGTCAACTTCAGCCCCGGCCGAAACCCGAATTTTGGAGCCCAACAGGGCGTCCGGCCGCGGATGACGCGGAAGCTTGCGATCCAGGGCGTCCGCTGACGCCGACGACAGCGGTGAGCCGCCCACCGCTGTCGTCGGCGTCAGCCCGCCGGCCGTTGTTGATCTCCGCGACCGGGGCTTCCCCAGGGCCGCTCTCACGCGTACAGCATGGCCCGCCCGGGGTCGTGTAGCAGCCGCCCGACCTCGACCAGCACCCGCGAGCCCAGTTCACCGTCGACGAGCCGATGGTCGAACGACAGGGCGAGCTGGGTCACCTGGCGCGGCACTATCGCGCCATCCACGACCCATGGCCTCTCGCGGACCGCGCCGAAGGCGAGGATCGCGGCCTCGCCGGGGTTGAGGATCGGCGTGCCAGCGTCAACGCCGAGGGCGCCGATGTTGGTGATCGTGACGGTCCCGCCGGACGTCTGCTCCGGCGAGGTCCTGCCTGCCCGGGCGTGCTCGACCAGCTCGCCCAACGCGGACGCCAGTCCCTTCAGGTCGAGGCCGTCGGCGTCCTTGATGTTCGGCACGACAAGGCCGCGGGGCGTGGCGGCGGCGATGCCCAGGTTCACGTAATGGTGCTGCACGATCTCCTGGGCGTCCTCGTCCCAGCGGGCGTTGATGCCCGGATACCGCCGGATCGCCAGGAGCAGGCAGCGGGCGACCAACACCAGCGGTGTGATCCGCACGCCGGCCCAGTCCCGGTCCTCCTTGAGGCGGGCGAGCAGCGCCATCGTGGCGGTCACGTCGACGGTCAGGAACTCCGTGACGTGCGGGGCGGTGAAGGCGGAGCGGACCATCGCCGCCGCGGTCGCCCTGCGGACGCCCTTGATCGGGACGCGGGTCTCGCGGACCGGTCCGGCGGGCTGCGCGGACGCGGCGGCCGCGACATCCTCCCGGGTGACCATCCCGGGCTTGGTCGCCGCGAGCGCGTCGAGATCGACACCGAGGCGGCGGGCCAGCAGCCGCACCGGCGGTGTCGCGCGTGCCCGGGTGGGGCCCGCCACCGGCCGTGGCGGGACAGGCTCGGCAACGCCCACGCCGCGCGGCCGGAGACGACGGCGCCGGTCCGGTGCCGCGCTCGGCCCTGTCCCCACGAGCACCAGCGGCTCATCGGCGCCAGCAGCACCGGCGGTGCTAGCGATGCCAGCGCTGTCACCGTCGTCAGCGGGCTCACCGACAATGGTGACGAGAACGCCGCCGACCTGGACCGTGGCCCCTTCCTCGACGTGGATCTCGGCGATCGTGCCCGCCACCGGCGAGGGCAGCTCGACGACGGACTTGGCGGTCTCGATGTCGACCAGCGGATCGTTGACAGCGACGGTGTCTCCGGCGCGCACCCGCCAGGTGACGACTTCGGCCTCAGCCAGGCCCTCGCCGACGTCGGGCAGCCGAAATGCGGTCCTCGTGCTCATGCGACGTCCCCGAAGTGCAGGGCGCGGTCGACCGCGTCGAGAATCCGGTCGACGTCGGGGAGAAAGTCGTCCTCGACGCGGGCCGGCGGGTAGGGCAGGTTGTAGGCGCCGACCCGCAGCACCGGCGATTCCAGCTCGTGGAAGCAGGCCTCGGTGACGGCGGCGGCGATCTCCGCGCCGATCCCGGCGAACGTCGACGCCTCGTGCACCACGACCATCCGCCCGGTCCGTCGTGCCGCCTCGCGCAGCGCCGGGAGGTCGAGCGGGGAGATCGACCGCAGGTCGATCACTCCGAGCGAGAACCCGTCCTCGCGGGCGGCCTCGGCCGCCCTAAGAGCGGTAGCGACGGTAGGCCCGTGCGCGACGAGCGTGCAGTCGTCACCCTCGCGCAGGACGCGCGCCTTGTGCAGCTCGAGGCCGGGCTCGTCGGCGACCTCGCTCTTGTCCCAGTACCGGCGCTTCGGCTCGTAGAAGACCACGGGATCGTTGCAGCGCAGCGCCTGCTGGATCATGTGGAACGCGTCGTGCGGGCTCGCGCAGGACACGACCCGCAGGCCGGCTGTGTGCGCGAAGTAGGCCTCGTTCGACTCGCTGTGGTGCTCGACGGCGCCGATCCCGCCGCCGGCCGGGATCCGGACGACGACCGGCAGCGCGATGCGCCCGCCCGAGCGGGCCCGCATCTTCGCGAGCTGGCTGACGATCTGGTCGAACGCCGGATACACGAACCCGTCGAACTGGATCTCCACCGCGGGCCGGTAGCCGCGCAACGCCAGCCCGATCGCGGTGCCGACGATCGCCGATTCGGCGAGCGGGGTGTCCACCACGCGTGCCGTGCCGAAGTCCTTCTGCAGGCCGTCGGTCACCCGGAAGACACCGCCGAGCGTGCCGATGTCCTCTCCCATCACGACGACCCGCTCGTCGTCCTCCATCGCTTTGCGCAGCCCGGCATTGATCGCCTGGGCGAGGGTCATGACGGTCATTCAGCGGCCCGCCTCGAGCGCGTCGCGGTGGCGCAGGTAGTCGTGCCGCTCCTGGTCGAGCGCGTCGTGCGGCTCGGCGTAGACGGTGCCGAACAGGTCAGCCAGCCCCGGCCCGGTCAGCCCGCGGCAGGCCTTACGCACCTCGTCCCCGAACGCCGCGAGCTCGTCCTGCAGCTGGTCGAACCACGAGTCCGGGGTACCGAGCGCGCGCAGCAGAGCGTCCGACCGGGCGAGCGGATCACGGCCCTGCCACAGCTCCACCTCCGCCTGGGTGCGGTAGCGGCCCGGGTCGTCGGAGCTGCTGTGCCCGGCGAGACGGTAGGTCTCGGCCTCGATCAGGGCCGGCCCGTCCCCGGCGCGGACCCGGGCGGCCGCCTCGCCGGTCACGGCGAGCACCGCGAGCACGTCGTTGCCGTCGACGTGATAGGTGCGCAGGCCGAACCCTGCCGCGCGGCGGTGCACGGGCGTGCGCATCTGGGTCGTTGTCGGGGTGGAGATCGCCCACTGGTTGTTCTGGCAGAAGAACAGGATCGGCAGGCCGGCGGCGGCGGCCCAGTTCAACGCCTCGTTGACGTCCCCCTGGCTCGCCGCGCCGTCCCCGAAGTAGGTCACCACGATCTCGTCGGTGCCCTCCATCGCGGCACCGGCCGCGTAGCCGGTGGCGTGCAGCGTCTGGGTGCCGAGCACGAGCGAGTAGATGTGGAAGCGGTGCGCGGTGGGGTCCCAGCCGGCGTGCCGGTGGCCGCGCCACTGCGTGAGCAGCTCGGCGGGTGTGATGCCCCGGCACAGCGCGGCGGCGTGCTCACGGTAGCTGGGGAACACCATGTCGCTGTCCCGCACCGCCCGTATCGAACCGACCTGTGCGGCTTCCTGGCCCCAGCTCATCAGCCAGAGGCTCACCTCGCCCTGGCGCTGCAGGGCGAGGGCGGCGTGGTCGAGGCAGCGGGCGCGGGCCATGTCGCGATGCAGCTCGCGGACCAGATCGGGGTCGATGTCGGCGGCTCGCCCGAGGTCGGTCAGAGTGCCGTCCGGAGCCACCAGCCGCAGGGGTGATGCGGGGTAGCCGGGGGCGACCGCGTCGGAACAAGCCGACGCGATCAGCGAAACCGTCATGATGCTCCTCAGCCTGTATCCTACAGAAACAGTGGTCGGCTTGTGTTCTGTGTCTTGACAATCCGCGTGTCGTCGCATAAAGAACGGCCGCCGTCTGGACTGTCGGGTTTGTGCATGAACTCGAGAGAACAGCGGCGGCCGCATGGACAGCATAGACGACATCACCCCGGACGGCTGGCAGGCCGGCTTCGAGGAGATGCTCGCGAGAATCGCGGACCGCTTCTCCACCGGAACAGTCCGACAACAGGCACGATCATACCTGGCTGGCCTCCTATCCACCATGGAACGGAAGAACAGCCGGTCGATCGCCGAATATACCGGCGCACCCGGCCCCCATCGGATCCAGCGGCTCCTGAACACCTACCCGTGGGACTCCGACCTGGTACGGGACATCCTCCGCGACTACGTCGCCGAACACCTCGGGAACCGGAAGGAATACTGGTCGCGGGCGAAACAGGATTCATCAAGAAGGGAAAAGCGACTCCTCGCGGTGCACTGGAAACTGTGTTCATCCGATCACCAGGAGTTGTGGCCAGTGGTGGCCCAGTGCAGCCGCGAGCCTGGTCGGGTGGCCCGGGGGATCGCACCCCCGGGCTCCCACAGAACGGAGCGTGAACCTCTCGGTTCACTCCGCTCTTCTCACCGTGGTCCGGTCGGCATGGATGCCCAGGCCCAGTGCGCGAACAGTCCGGGCTCTCGATCGAGGATCCCGGTCCACCATGCTCTGAACCGCTTGAACGGGCGTAGCCGTCTGTACTTCTTGCCAGCCCACCGCATCAGGTAGGTGTTGATGCGTTGCAGGAGGGGGGACATCTGCGACCGGTAGAACCGGCCGTAGTAGTTCATCCAGCCCGCCACGACCGGGTTGATCAGTGTGGCGAGCTCGCTCAGGTCGTGTCTGGTTCGCGTGTGGATCCGCCATCGGCGGACCCGCTGGCTCATCTTCTTCAACGCCTCGGGGCTGACCGCGGGCTGGAAGCCCACGAACATCGTCCCGTCGGCTCTCCTGGCGCCCCTGGGCCGGAAGGTGTACCCCAGGAACGTGAACGAGGTGTGCTCGTGCGAGCCACGCCGCCTGCCGTCCTTGCAGTACACGATTTTGGTCTTGGTCGGGTGCAGCCGCAGCCCGACCTCGGCCATCCGGCTGGTGAGCGCAGCCAGCACCACGCGGGCCTCCTGTTCCGACGCGCAGTGCACGATCGCGTCGTCCGCATATCGCTCGAACTGCACACCTGGGAAATTCCGGGCCAGGAACAGGTCGAACGCGTAGTGCATGAACAGGTTGGCGAGGACGGGTGATATCGCCGACCCCTGCGGGGTCCCGCGTTCCCGCCTTGCCAGGGTCCCGTCGGGCAGCTGCAGCGGGGCGGCAAGCCACCGCCGAACGTAGAGCAGCACCCATGTCCGGTCGGTGGTGATGTTGGCCTCGACCGCCTTGACCATGAGGTCCCACGGCACGCTGTCGAAGAAGTCCTGGACATCGAGATCGATGACCCAGTCCTTCTTCCAGCACCGTTGCCGGCACCTGGCCACGGCATCCAGCGCACCGCGCCGACGCCGGTACCCGTAGGAGTCTCCATGAAAGATCGACTCCGTGCGGGCTTCCAACGCCATCGCGGCCACCGTCTGCGCCACCCGGTCGGCGACCGTGGGCACGCCGAGAACTCTCGTGCCCCCAGCCGCCTTGGGTATCTCCACCGCCATCACCGGAGGCGGAAAGTAGGTCCCCGACGACATCCGATTCCAGATCTTGTAGAGATTGTTCCTCAGATCGGACTCGAACGTGGCCAGGGACTGCCCGTCCACCCCGGCGGCACCCTTGTTGGCCCTCACACGCCTATACGCCTCCCACACCAGCTGCTTCGATATCTGAAACGACTTGCCTTCCGGACCTGACCTGCCCACACGTCTCCTCCCGGCAACGCCGGTTGCTCGCGCAAACAAACCCATCGATGAGCCGGCCCCTTCGCATCCACCCCGATTACCAGGGCTTCCTCGCTACTACGAGCCGGTCCGCCAGCAGACGCCGCGACGGTACTCAACGCCTTACGGTTCCTGCCGCTTGGCGCGCTCCCTCTCGCCCGTCCACCCCGCAGGGCGGGCGTGCAGTATCGGCATCCGCCTTCCCATGTTCCACGTGAAAGCCGCAGACCAGGCTCGCGCCGCCTCCATGCCGGGCACCACCTGGCCAGTACACGGGCTCCCGCCAGGCTCGTCCTGAAGCAACCCCAAGCGCCCCAGTCGGGTGGCCCGGAGGAATCTCACCCCCGGGCTCCCACAGAGTTGGGTAGGCCGCCGGCGAGGTGACCGCCTCGGGCGGTTCCTTTTCCGTCGGCCTCCCGCCGAACCCGCCGTGCAGCGTTAACTGCAACGGGCTCTCCAGTGGTTATGCCGTGGGTTGCGTGGTAGGTCGTCCGGCGTGGATCGCCTCGTGGCAGGGACGGCAGGCGACGAGTGTTTTTCGCCGTCGCATCGCCATGAGGCGGACCCAGGCCGGCTTTTCGCGTCGTCCTGGTTTGTTGAGGTCGGCGAGGTGGCGGATGTGGTGTACTTCCACCTGCTCCGTCGCTCCGCACAGTTCGCACGCGCCCGCGAGGAGCCGGTGGATCAGCTCGTTGCCACGGGCCGTGGCCAGGATTGGCGCTCGGTCTTCGAGGGCAGCCGACGCCGAAGGGCCACAAATCCTTCATCTTCCACGCAGCACCGCATCAAGCGAGATCCCCTACCTCTCAACCTCACTCTCCGCGCTCATGGCGCACTGGGGTGCCAGAAGTCGGCTTGGGTCTGTGAGCTGGGATGATGTGACGGCGCGACTGTCGGCATGATGGTCAGCTATGTCCGCACGCCCGCTCTGTCTGATCTTCGTGCGGGTGTGTGGCTGGCTGGTCCTACTCGGCCGTTCGTCGGCGTCCAAGGACATCGAGTTGCTCGTGCTGCGGCACGAGGTCGCGGTGCTACGCCGCACCCAGCCCAAGCCCCGGTGGGACTGGGCGGACCGGGCGGTACTCGCCGCACGGATCCAGCTTCTGCCGAAGACGCTGCGAGCGCACCGGCTGATCACCCCAGGAACCGTCCTACGGTGGTATCGCCGTCTGGTTATTCGGCTGGGTGACTGCTCGGTGTCATAGGCGACAATATCCATGGGTGGCGCCCAGATAGGATCTACTTGTGAACCCGACCGGGAAACCACATTGGGTAGTATGCTGGCTCTTCGCAGCTCGCTGGAACATATAATCAGACGACTACAGAACTGGCGAGTGCACGGTGACGGTCTGCGGCCCAGCCGCCTCGCCGCGGGCGCGGTCGGCGTGGCGCTCGTCGCCGAAGAGCCAGGTCAGGGCCCTGTCGGTACCCAAGCCGCGAGGCTGGCAGACGGCTCGCGGCTGCACTGGGCCACCACTGGCCACAACTCCTGGCGATCGGATGAACACAGCTTCCAGTGCACTGCGAGGAG
>NZ_CAKKTM010000222.1:13774-17992 GCF_920888515.1 Protofrankia sp. CiP1_Cm_nod1
CCAGTATGCTGGACATCGTCCCATGAGCCGGGCGCATAGTGCTTCGCCGAGGCGCGGGAGCACGGCGTCGAGATCGTGTTCTGTACAACGTAGCGGGAACGTCCAATGGACCTGATATGACCGAACAGCAGCAAGGCCTACACAGGCTGAATCTGCTCTATGCCGCTGCCGGGTGCCTCGGTGGTTCCCTGGACGTCGATCGCACAGCTCAGGACTTGGCCGATGTCCTCGTCCCCGCTTTGGGTGATATCGCCACGGTCGACCTCGCCGAGGCCGTCCGGGCTGGGGATGAACCCCCAAAAATGCTCGGTGGCGGGCAGTTGCATCTTCGCCGCGTCGCCGCGGTCCGCGACAGCGGTTGCTGGCCTCCCGGATTCATCCTGGCGGGCATACCGATCCCGCCGTTACCGGACGGGTTTGAGATCCGGAATCTTCAGCGCGGCAAGACTATGATGGCCTTCACCCGTGCGGCGGCAGTTCCCGCCGCGGGCGATTTCGCGGATGTGATGATCCCGCCGGACGCGCATTCCGGGATGGGCGCGCCCCTGTACGCCCGCGGCCTCCTGCTCGGGCTCGTCACCGTGTGGCGGACCGGCTCCGCCCCCGTCTTCGATCGGGAGGACCGCAAGCTCCTGCTGGAGATCGCCTCCCGGGCCGCGCTCGGCGTGGACAACGCCCGCCGGTACACCCGCGAGCGCCGCGCGGCCGTCGCCCTGCAGCGGGGCCTCCTCCCCCGGGCCGGCACCGACACCCTGGCGGCCCAGACAGCCGGTGTCTACCTTCCGGCCGGTCGAGGATGCGAGGTGAGCGGCGACTGGTACGACGTCATCCCCCTGTCGTCGCTGCGCGTGGCCTTCGTCGTCGGTGACGTCATCGGCCACGGCCTGTCCGCCACCGCCACCATGGGCCGGCTGCGCACCGCCGTCCAAACCCTGGCCGACCTCGACCTCGACCCTGACGAACTCCTCACTCACCTCGACGACCTCGTGCAGCGGCTCGCCCACGAGGCCGACCCGTCCCGGGGGGATCCGGTGGGCGCGACCTGCGCCTACGCCGTCTACAACCCGATCACCGGCTGCTGCGCGATCGCCAGCGCCGGACATCCACCCCCCGCTGTGGTGACACCGGACGGAACCGTCGACTTCATCGACGTTAGCCCCGGCCCGCCGCTCGGCGTGGGCGGTATGCCGTTCGAGATCACCGAGATCGACCTGAAACCCGGCAGCGTGCTGGCCCTGTACACCGACGGCCTGCTCAACCGGCGCAACCGCGACGTCACCCAGGGGATGGAATGGCTCCATGACCGCATGGCCGCGGCCTGCGACACAGACCGGCCCCTGGAGGACATCGGCCACGCTCTGCTCGGCGACACATCGTCAACCCCGCCCACCGACGACATCGTCGTGCTGCTCGCCCGCACCCGCACCCTGGCGGCCGAGGCCACCGTCGACTGGGAGTTCCCCGCCGACCCGGCCGTAGTCGCCCAGGCCCGAAACCTGACGACCCGGCAGCTCGCCACCTGGAACCTCGACGATCTGGCCTTCACCACCGAACTGGTCGTCAGCGAGTTGGTCACCAACGCCATCCGCTATGCCCACGGCCCGATCAAGGTGCGGCTCATCCGCGGCGATCGCCTCGTGTGCGAGGTTTCGGATGCCAGCAACACCCAGCCGCGCCTGCGCCGCGCCCATACCACGGATGAAGGAGGCCGTGGCCTGTTCCTCGTGGCCCAGCTGACCCGGCGTTGGGGCAGCCGCTACGGCCGCTTGGGTAAGACCATCTGGACCGAACAACCGACACATGAGGTGCGCAGATAGTAAACGGTATAAACGACGATAGATTTCTGCCGCCTCATCCTGAGGAGCCCGTTGGTGCCCAAAGCATGTCTGTGGGCCCTAGCCAGGACTTCTACATCACCCGATGATCAATGGCCATCTGCCGAAGACCGGAGGGACTGGTTGGGTAGGGAGCTGGCACGGTGACGTGTGACCGCTCCGTTTCCAGCTCCCTACCGTCGATCTATGCATGTGGTTCTCCCGTATACAGCTCACCGACATCTTTCACCGCCGGCACTCGGTAATCTCCAGGGGAGATTCGGTCGGGGAGCAAGCACGGTCCCATCGAGGTTGAACAGCCCGAGGGGATCGGGTGAGGCGTAGGCCCCCACCCGCCAACCCCACGCCCGGCTGCGTTTGTGACGGTGCACCACGAAGATCGCAAGCCGGTGCACGGCGTAGGTCTGCATCTTGTCGAACACGAAGGCGGAGTTTCCGTAGCAGAAGTGCCCGGCCCAGCCGCGCAGGAAGGCGTTCACCTGCCGAACGACGGTGGTGACTGTGGGACTCCAAAATCTGGGTTTTGGCCTGTGAGCAGGTCTTTTGGTGTCCATTCACGGGTAAGGCTGTGATTGTGTGGCAAGACGGTCACTGGAGTGGGTAGCCAGGGGTCACCGCAAGTGCGGCGTGGATGGCGTCGATCCCGCGGATACCGTGGTCACGGGCGCTGACCAGATAGGAACGCACGCGGCAGTACCGGCGCAGGGGGCCGAGGTGTGCCAGTAGCCGGCACGGCCTGATGCCGTTTCGGGCCTCTCAGGGCCTGCTCCGCGGCGTTGTTGGTCCAGGGGACAGCGACGTTCTTCGCGAACAGCCAGACCTGTTCGGCCTTGGCGGCCAGCCGGCGGGCCACCGTCGCGGAGCGGGCGTTCACCGGGGCATACCAGACCAGCCCCGGCTCGGCCGAGCGGACCGTGACCACATTCGGGGGAGCCGGACAGCGGATTCCCGTCGGCATCGACGTCCGTGCGGAGCACGGTGACCGGGGTCTCGTCGACGCACAGCACCGGCGCGGCCCGCAACGCCCGCCGTCCTCATCGTCTGATCGAACCCGGCAGCATCCAGCGTTTCGGCGAGCCGGGCGTGGGCACGAACGACGAACCCGGTCGACACCGGCGCCCCCACCAGCGCCTCCAGGAGTATCGCGGTCCGCTCGACCGGAACGGTGCCCTCCGAGGCCAGCAGCACCACCGCGGCGGCGTTCACGTTCGGCCCGTAGAACCACCGACCCGGCCCGGGCGTGCGGCACGGCCGCGGTGGTGACTGCGCGACAGCGCGGGCAGCGCCGCCGCGGCAGCCGCCAGTGCACCGTTTCCAGCCGCACCGGCGGGATGTCCCACACCTGCTCCCGGCCCTCCCCCACCCCCGGCACCGCCGACAGATCCTGATGGCAGGCCGAGCACTCCGCCGGCGGATCGGCCTGCTCGGTCCGGTCCGGCTCCGCGGTCGGTGTCAGCCCCGCCCCGGCATGCCCCGCCCCGGCATGCCCCGGCTGACCGCCTGGCCGGCGGTCTTTCGACCGTTCCCGCTGGGAAGCAGCCCGGGCCGCTTTCCGTTGCGCTTTCGCCGCGATCGGATCCTTCGACGGTGGAGTCGAGGAGTTACCGCTGTTCATCCACAGCCGGCGTTCCGGCTCGGCGATCCGTACTTCCAGCTGGGCGGCTCACCGCTCCCACGCGGCGGCCAGCCGCTCCCGTACGGCACGCTCCGCGGCCAGTTCCGCCCGATGCCGCTCGTCCGCAGTCTCGATCACCTGCCGCAGCCGGGCGTTCGCCTCCCGGAGAACCTCCACCTCCGACGGCGACGGTGAGGACCCAGGCGGCGCAGCAGACACGAACCAGGATCATCGCCGTCACGGCTGGCAGATCAAGCACCAAATCCGGGTGTCGCCCCAACGCTTCCACACGGCTCAGCGGCCCACCGACGCGACCCCTGAATGGACACGTCTGATCCACTCGACGAGGTGGCAGCCCTGGTCATCCGGGGACTTCGCCGCCGGCCTTCGTGAATTTGGACGACAGTTTGGTTCCTCGTGGCCGACGCAGCCCCTACCGACATCCGGCCACGAGGAGATCGAGGTACCCCGCGGGACACCGAGCCTCGTCACGGCCCCGCGGCCTGCCTTATGGGAGATCTCATCGCTTCGGTGGGCGCCCCAGTCGCCGACGCCAGTCGTGTGCTCCGAGCAGGCGGACCATTCTGGCCTGCAGCTCGCTGTTCTTCTTCTTGTACGGATACCAGTGCGGCTCCGACTTCAGGCGGACCTTCTCGGAGACCACGGACTTTTGACGGCAGTACTTGAGGATGCCGGCAGCTCCACCCGACCGTGTTCCGACACCGGAGGTCTTCCAACCACTCATCGGCAGAGGCAGCTGGAACGTAC